>VHDE01000135.1 GCA_016871515.1 Verrucomicrobiota bacterium | reverse complement strand
AAGGAACCTCCTCACCATAATACCCAACCTGTGGTCCTTTTGAGCAGCCGTTTGTGCTAGCGATCGCTCACCCTAAAAGTTGTGCACTTTTGATCGCACGAAAAAGTGAACTTTTGAATGCAACACCACACCGAATTACTTTGCTCTTGCGTACTAGGTTGGCTACGTTTTCGTCGAACCTAGTCAAGGTCCGTGCAAGAACCATCCGATCGCGTCATGACATCGTTTCATCGGAATCGCCTGCGATTCGTCGGAATCGTTTGTGTTCTCGCTGCATTGTTTCCCTTAGGCGGCGCGTCGCAAACGGACGCCGGTCCTATCGGAGGTCAATTCGACACGCCCACGAAGGAATTACCCAGCGTCGGGATCGAGTCGTTCGAGGCTGCTTGGCAAGTCATTTACGACACGCACTTCGATACCAACTTCAACGGCGTTGATTGGCCAGCTGTTCGCGCAGAGCTGCGTCCCAAGGCGAAATCAGCTCGAAACGTTAAGCAACTACGAACTGTTATTGAGGAAATGATCGGCCGGCTCGGTCAATCTCATATGGCGCTGATACCGCGCGAATCAGCCGTTGAGTTCAATGCGAAACGGAACAAGGATGCGGCAAAACCTGCGGCCGATTCCAAAGACAATGCGGAAGAGACTGACAGCAGTGTCGCGGATGAATCCGAAAGAGACTCCAATGCCAGCGGCGGTTCGGGCAGTGCTGGATTTGATGTCCGATTGTTAGACGGAAAACTAACTGTCAGCCGCGTTGACCCGCGCGGGCCGGCCAAAGAAGCCGGCATCAAGCCGGGCTGGATCGTGCAATCCATCGACAAACGAAGTGTCAGTGATCTCCTGAAGAAACTTCCCGCTGATCTTAACTCTCGTGAAGTGCCATTCATGGCATGGCGTCTGGCGAAAGCCCAAGTGCAAGGACCCGTCGGCTCCAGTCTGCGAGTCAAGTTTCTCGATGGGATGGACAATACGCCGACTCTGGAAGTTAAACGGGCGCCCGATGCCGGCCAACCGGTGAAATTGGGTCACCTGCCCACCTTATATGCCGACTGGCAAAAGGAACGATTGCATGCTGTTGATGGCTCCTCAGTCGGCTTGATTCGTTTCAACTTGTGGATGGCTCCCATCTCTCTGCCTTTTGATAAAGCCGTCGATGAGTTTCGTCAGATGGACGGGATTATCCTCGATTTGCGCGGCAATCTCGGCGGCCTCGGCGCCATGGTCATGGGCATCTCCGGGCATTTTCTCAATGAACGAGTTTCCCTTGGAAAAATGAAAACGCGCGGCAACGAACTAGAGTTCTTCAGCAACCCGCGTCGAGTCAATCCATCGGGCCTCAAAGTCGAACCTTATTCCGGTCCCCTCGCGATTCTCATCGATGGTGTTTCACTGAGCACCGCGGAGATTTTTGCCGGCGGGATGCAGGCGATTGGTCGCGCACGAATCTTTGGAGAACCCTCGCCTGGCCAAGCCCTCCCGGCGCTTTGGGATAAATTGCCGAATGGAGATATACTCTACCATGCGGTCGCTGATTTTGTGAGCCCGTCGGGAATTCGCCTCGAAGGACGCGGGGTCATCCCAGATGAGCCTATTCGCGCGACACGCCAAGACTTACTGGAAGGCCGAGATCCCGCGCTTTTAGCTGCGATGCAATGGATCGCTAAGGAATGTAAGAAGAAGCAAAGCGCCGGCATCAGTTCGCGCGATGAACTCGCTCGCAGGACAGGCGTCTCGCCGGTCTTAAGCCTCTCGGTGGATCCGGGACAGGCGGGACGCCCTGTCCTGCCAAACGTCAACGAATAGAATGAAAGACTCCCCTGCCCTATTGCCTCTCAATCTTGTCGTGCGCCTGTGCACATTTGTCGCGATCACATTGCCTTTGAACGCCTGTGGCGAGGCCGACAAGCCTGCATCAACGAGCGCGCAGCAAAACGCTAAGCCCGCCAGGGCGAAACTGCCACCAGCCAAGGAAGTCATTGCCAAGTTTGTTCAAGCCATCGGAGGAAAAGAGGCCTACGATAAGATTGAGTCGCAACATGCCAAGGGGAATACCGAATTGCCGAGTCTCGGAGTCAAAGGTGACGTGGAAATCTTTGCGAAACGTCCCAACAAGACTTTTGTCAAAGCTCGTATTCCTGGCATCGGTGATCTTTGGGACGGGTTTGACGGCAAGGTGGCATGGAGCGTGAATCCAGTCACTGGTCCTATTGTCTCCGAAGGCAACGAACTCGAACAGAAACGCGAGCAAGCGCTGTTCAATTCGGTGCTCCATGACGAAAAGGAATATCAGTCGATGGAAACGCTCGAAATGACACAATTCGAAGGACGCGAGTGCTACAAGCTTAAACTCGTTCGGCCTTCGGGCCGCGAGATCACCGAGTTTTATGACACTAAATCCGGCTTGCTTGTCGGTTTTATCACGACACAAGAATCTCCCGTCGGTCCGATGACCGTCACCGCCACCAGCGGTGAATACAAGAAGTTCGGTGACATATTAGTCGCAACGAAGATCACGCAGAAGGTCGGACCGGTGGAACAATCAATCACGATCAATTCGGTCGAATTCAACAAGGTCCCCGACTCAGCGTTCGAGTTGCCCGAGCAAATCAAGGCACTGGCGCCAAAATAGCATCCATTCATCCATTCTCTTCTGAACCTTGACCCTGGATACACTCCGCCTTTATTGTCCTCGTTCTGTCACAACGCTGTAACCAAACCGGGATAACAACGTCATCTACTGGTATTCAAGTGCAATTTAGGGACCTTGCTCGAACTATGAAATCTATTTACTTAATCCGTGCTGTGTTTGCGCTCGCAACACTCTTGGCTTTCTCGCTAACGGTCCGGGCCCAGGCTGAAAAGCTCTCCGTGAGCGAGGCCGCGAGGACGGCCGTCCTCAAGCAGCATGACAAAGATGCTGATGGCAAGCTCAACGACGCGGAGCGCGAAGCAATGCGGCGCGCGCGAAGCGACCAAGGATTCCGCATGGCCCGCTCCGGCCGCGGACGCGGTGAGTTCCCTCCCCTGCCACCGGAGATCGTCAAAAAATACGACAAAGATGGCGACGGCAGACTGAACGAGGAAGAGCGCCGCACCGCGATGGAAGGCATGCAAAAGCAATGGATGGAGCTGCAAAGAAAGTACGACAAAAACACCAACGGACGTCTCGATCCCGAAGAACTGGAGACGCTCCAGCAAGACGCCGCCGAAGGAAAAATCGAAGACGTCCCCCGAATGATGTTTGGTCCGCCGCGTCGGCGGGGGTCAGGCCCCGGGGGCCGGCCCCTTGCTAATCGAGAGGAACTCGTTCGACAGATGGATAAGGATCGCGACGGCAAATTGAATGAAGAGGAATTGAAGGCGGTTCGAGCAGAATTAGCCCGGCGCGCCAGCGAACGGCCGCAAAACGATCAACCCAAATGAAACGGCTCATTACAAAATTTGTTATCCTCGCGGTTTGCTCGGCGACATGGGCGCTGGCGCAAAACGAAAAGGCCCCCAATCTCAAGTTCAGCCATAAACGAGGGTTTTATGACGCGCCGTTCGAGCTGAGCATCACCACCAAGGAAACGAGCGCTCAGATTCGGTTCACCACGGATGGCACGCCGCCAACGCGATCGGCGACGGCCTATTCGAAGCCGATTCCGATTTCCAAAACTTCCGTCATCCGAGCCGCCGCCTTCAAGCCAAACAGTGAGAAGACGAAAGTCGAAACCCAAACTTACATCTTTCCACGCGATGTAATCACGCAGTCGAACGACGGCTTGCCACCCGAAGGTTTTCCATATTCGTGGGGCGAAAACAAAGTGGACTTTGGGATGGACCCTCGCGTCGTAAACGATCCTCGTTACCGTGATTCAATTACCGGCGATCTTAAATCGCTGCCATCGTTCTCACTGGTGATGAAGCTTGAAGACCTGTTCGGTAGTGAGCGGGGCATCTATGCCAATGCCCGATCAGACGGCCGCGAAGCGGAGCGTCCCTGCTCTCTCGAACTGATTCATCCAGGCGCCGGCGACGGTTTTCAAATCGATTGCGGCATCCGCATTCGGGGCGGTTTCAGCCGCATGGCGATGAACCCGAAGCACGCCTTTCGCTTTTTCTTCCGGAAGGAATACGGCGACGGCAAATTGAAACATCCTCTGTTCGGTCCTAATGCTGCGCAAACATTCGACAACTTCGATCTCCGGTGCTCCCAAAACTATTCCTGGAGTTTGGGCGGTGATGCCAATGGCGTCTTCCTCAGAGACCAATTTAGTCGCGATACGCAATTGGCGATGGGCCATCCGGCGGCTCGGGGAGATTTTTATCATCTCTACATCAACGGCCAGTATTGGGGGCTCTATAACACGTGCGAACGTCCTGAGGCGTCGTACGGCGCAAGCTATTTTGGCGGCGCCAAAGAAGATTATGATGCCCTCAAGATTCCCGGCGGCTTTGCCTTCGGCGGCGGAGGTGGGCAACGCCGCGAATCGCCATTTCCGACGGACGGCAACATCGATGCATGGAGACGGTTGTACGACATCGCCAAGGCCGGACTGACCAACGATGAAGCGTACCAGCGAATTCTGGGAAAGAATCCGGACGGCACTCGAAACCCGAATGACGAAGTCCTCTTGGACCCGACGAATCTTATCGATTACATGCTGATCATTTTTTACGGAGGCAATTTGGACGCGCCGGTTAGCAAGTTTGGCGCAAATGGTTTTCCGAATAATTGGTATGGCATGCGCAATCGCAAAGGCGCTGATGGCTTTCGATTTTTTATCTGGGATGCCGAGCATACACTGCTCGACCTGCACGAAGATCGAATGGGGCCATTTCCCACCGGTGAACGCTTCGAACAAAGCAACCCGCAATGGCTCTGGCAACAATGCTTGGACAATGCCGAGTTTCGCATGCTGGTGGCGGATCGCGTTCACCGGCATTTCTTTAACGATGGCGCCTTGACCGCCAAATCCGCGACCGCCCGCTTTCTAGCTCGGAAGAAGGAGATTGAACGCGCCGTCGTGTGCGAGTCCGCCCGCTGGGGCGATGTCCAAGGCGGTTTCGGCTTTAGACCACCGCGCCCGCAAGGACCGAACGGCGGACCGCCAGCGCCATTGTCACGCGATGTCGAATGGAAAAACGCAATCGATCGCATCGTGAACGACTATTTTCCGAAACGCGGCCAGGTTGTGCTCGATCAATTGTGGGGGCAGGGATTATGGCCGGACCTTGCAGCGCCATCATTCGTTCAACACGGCGGCTCCGTTCCGTCGGGGTTCAAATTGTCGATGCTAACTCCGGCAGGAACCGCTTATTTCACATTGGACGGAACAGATCCGCGATCGCTCGGTGGGAAGCTCTCACCGAAAGCGAAGGCATATGAAGCGCCGGTCGAAATCAAAGAGAATGTCACCATCAAAGCCCGCGTGCTCCTAAACAACGATTGGAGTCCGCTTAACGAGGCGACATTCAAAGTGACGCCCAAGGCGTAAGATACCCTTTTCGGCGTAGCGCAGACTTTCAGTCTGCCGTATCGCCGATTTGCAATCGGCATCGCGGTCAGCGACTGTGTGAGCCGCCGATTTCAAGACCGGTTCAAGCAGGCCATGCCTGGGTTGGCGAATCTCGAATTGCGTGGTGTGAACCCCAACGGCAATTCCTCCAGCGCCTGCCGCATGATAATAACGCGTCAGAGCGCGCTGCCGCCGCTCGTCGAGTTTTCGGTTGCGCGTTAATGCCAAGGGATGAGCTGGAATGACGAGGCCGGAACGCAGCGCAGCCGTTAGCCAGCGCGGCGGAGCCGGAAAATCACTCGCGACTTAATGCATCTCGACTTCACAGGCGCCGATTCCCGGGCGGTAGAAATTGAACTGAACATTCGGATGGTCCGCCAGCAGAGACATCGGAACGGAAGTGTCGGGAATCTTCTTGGCAATCATTAGCGTTGTCAGGCGTTGGCCGAATGGATTGTCGTGAGTGCCGGCATGCCAAATCGAAACTTTCTCCGCTTTCCATGTTTCGACGGGACCGACGGAAATGGCTTTTCGCGGGACGCCCGCCACGTTACCGCCACCAGACGTTCGGGCATTTTGGACGAGGGTCACCGGATGCAAATCGACCACGCGCGTGTGGAGTTGTCGATATTCATCTGGAGCCGGCGGTTGGCTTTTGTACACGCCTTCTCGGCGCGGCGGATCGTTGAATGCCCAATGTTTGATTTCGCCCTGCCCGCCTTGCATCACGGCGCAACGCACTCCTTCCCAACTCGCGCGGTACTTGGCGGAGTCGGCCTTCGGGAAATGCAAATTCTCTTCCGGCATCGCCAGACTCGGTTCAATGCGGCTGAAACAGAGCTCACGGTCGGCGCGCTCAAACGAAAGCGGATGTGTGACCGACACCTCCTTGCCATCCAGATACCATTCGTCCATTCCCCAAAAGTGCGCCGACTTTAGAGAAAGCCCCAGTTCATTCACTAACCGCGCGACTAAGGGCAATTGCTCGGTCGGCCCAATCGGGCCGCAAATTCCCACGGGATTGTCATGCGTCGATTGCTTCCAGGCGTTGATATATTCGAGCGCTTCGGCGAGATAGAACTCCTCGAGCGTGTCGTAGAACACGACCTGGAACCCGGGGCGCGAAAGTTTCAGCATGTCGTGAGCTGTCAAGCGTGCCGCGTCTCGCAGAATTTCGTCGTCGAGAGTCGTGTAATCCCACCAATCAGGGGCGATCGAGCTGAGTTTTCGTGTCATAGCGGTCCTGTCGTCTCAGAATGAACGCCTCGGCGCTCTTCTGGCAAATTCGTTTCGTAACTCGCGTTCACGAGATAGTTGCCTTTCAACACCGCGCGCAATGGATCCTGGTCGGTCGCGGAGAATCCTAAATGCAGATGGCGCCTCCAGCCTTCGGCATGTTTGAATCGCCGCGACATCCTTCCAACGTCCAGAGACATCTCCTCCATGACACGCAGATAGGAATCCATTCCTTGGCTGACATCAAGCCATTCCTTCTGGCTGCGATGGGCGGCCAGTGCGTCGCGCTTGGTTCTATGCACTAAGGTTGTATTAACAAATGCGCCCGGAGTCACGCGCTGCCTTAACCCGTCTTGCAGGCCGTGCGGCATCGCGTGATAAATCGTGGTCTCTGTGTCGACGGCGTCTCGGCTCGGGACCGTCTTAAAATTCGGCATCCCGCGTGCGAACGCCGCCGTTACCACGAGGCGGCAGGTGTTGGTGTGATCTTCCATGTAATCCTGCGGCGAATGCGTCAGAATAATAGCTGGATTCGCTTCGCGAATGACCGCAGCCAGCCGACGCAGAGTCTTGACTTCGTAAAAAATCTCCAAGTCATCCGTCAGGCTCGAATGATAGCGCGCTCCGAGAATGCGCGCCGCCTGCTCTGATTCCTTGCGCCGAATCAAGCGCGCCCTCGCGGCATTGTGCTTCAGGCTCCCGCAATTCCCACTCGCGATATTCATATAATGAACTTTATAACCGGCGCGTTTTAGCAGCAATAGCGTGCCTGCCATGTAGAATTCGATGTCGTCCGGATGCGCGCCGATGGCGATGGCGGATTTCATAAAAACACGTCCGTTTCCTGCAGACATGCCATGTAAGCACGCCGAAAGTTACGCAGCAAGCACGCCGTGTGATTAAGTGTGATTAAGCAACAGTTCTGCCATGAACCGGGTCATATCACCCAATTGGTTCATGGGAATAATGCGCGCAAAAAGTTTCTGGGAAGTCTCATTTTGGCAGATCTTGGCAGGGCGCGTCACTCCGTGCGCGCCGTTTTCCGCTAACGGCCTTGGTTTTCTGGCCCTGTTTCGGCGCGCACGGAGTGACGCGCCCTGCCTTTAGTCCCAAAATGAGCACCGCTGGCGATTAAGACTGTCAGTCCGGGAGCGTTCACGGCGTGACTCGACTTTCAGACCGTTGCGCTGGACAAGACTCTTCGCGTTCGATTGCGTGCGAGGAAAACGGTTGAACGCCTTCTGTCCCCGGGCCAAGCTGCGCTCATCACGGAATTACAAAGGAATCTCTCGCTATGAACGCTAAAGCCGCACGAACCCATCAGGTCAATCCGCAATTAGTTCCTGGCATGCATCGCCGCGGCTTCTTCAAGTTGGCCGCAAGCGCCGCTGCCGCTGGTTTGGCGTGGAATCCGTTCGCCGCTCAAGCATCAAAAAAGCTCGAACCGCTTCCACCGGGCATCAAGGTCTCCCTGCAGATTTCGCGTGACGTCACGGAGGAGGACTTGAAGTTCGCCCAGCAGCTCGGAGTCGAATATGTGAATATTCCCTCGGATCCCGCCAAAGCGACAGCCGAGCATTTCATTTCGGTCAAGAAACGCGTGGAAGACGCCGGCCTCAAAGTCTGGAACATCGGCAACAGCAATGTCCATAACATGCCCGAAGTCACGTTGAACCTGCCCGGCCGCGACGCAAAGATCGAGGAGTACAAGAATTTCCTGCGTAACTTGGCCAAGGCCGGAGTTTTCTACACGACATACGCTCACATGGGCAACGGCATCTGGAGCAGCGAACGGGAGACCACACGAGGAGGAGCCTCAGCGCGCGCGTTCGACCTGAACAAAAACCCAAAAGGTTATTGGGTAGGCAAAGTCTTCGAAGGTCCTCTGACGCATGGCCGCAAATATGCGAAGGAAGAACTCTGGGAGAATTACACCTATTTCATCAAACAGGTCGTCCCGCTCGCCGAAGAACTCGGCATCCGCATCGGCATTCATCCTGACGATCCGCCCGTCCCGGAATTGGGCGGGATACCCCGCTGCATTTTCGGCAACTTCGACGGCTATACGCGCGCGCTCGAGATCGCGAACAGCCCGAACATTGGTGTTTGCCTTTGCGCCGGGACTTGGATGGAGGGCGGAACGCATATGGGCAAAGACGTTTTTGAGGCAGCTCGCGCCTTCGCCAAGATGGACAAGCTCTGGAAGATTCATTTCCGCAATGTCAGCGCGCCGATTCCACATTTCGTCGAGACATTCGTCGATAACGGCTACACCGACATGTATAAGCTCATGAAAACGCTCTACGAAGTGGATTTCCGCGGCGCGGTCATCGCCGATCACGTTCCAGAGATGGTTGGCGGCCGGCGCACCGGTTGGGCTTACAGCATCGGATACATCAAAGCGTTGCTTCGAGCGGTGAGCGCAGAGAAACGGTGACGCGAGTGATCGTTCGACATTGGGCGTTTCTCGGCACTGCCCCCAATGCTACAACAGGGACGGCGCGCTGCGCCACTACGCTTGAATTAAGCACTGTGAGCGTGATTCTTACTCCTGGTCGTGATCCTTGATCTTGCTCATCAAAAGGCTCGCACCAACGAGATCATGAAACCAATGGCGCCAGCAGAAGCCTAATTCAACGCCAGTGGCGCGCCGTGATGGGATTGGGGTTGGTTCTAGCGCTCGCGTCGTTGGCGCCATTCGCAAACGTGTTTTGCATGCCGCTGTTTGTGGATCGCTGGGACTTTGCTTTATCTAGACGCAACGACCTTTAATCCAAACAACAGCGTACAAAGCAACGAGGTGAGGACGGTCACACCGCAAACCATCACGATCACTGACCATGGAACCGCGCGAAAGACTTCTTTTTCATCGGCCAAACCGAAAACAGTCAACAACGCAGCCGCCCCAAAGGCCGCCATCGCGACATGAACTTTGAAAACAAGGACGCCAACGATCAGCAAGCCGATCACCAAGAGCGTGACCGCGTGCTTCCGGTTGAGTTCGCTGGACGATTCGGATTTCGTGGCGGTAACTGCGGATGCGGCAGAGGCAAGGTCTGCTTCGCTGTTGCGACGCATTAGCCGCCATCCTCCGAAAACAGAATATCCCGCCAACGCCACCAACGCGTTCGCGGCGAGGTTGTGGAAGAATGTGTGCCACTCGTATCCCTTCAGACTGATGCGCTCCATCACGCCGTTGGCAACGATGCCCGTCAAGGCAAAGGGCGACATGCCACCGGCGACCGCGCCGTGGCCGACCATCACGGCCATGAGAAACGCGGGAATTCGTGCGTTGGCCGCTGCAGTCATCGCCATCGGTGCGACAAGCGCAGCCGTGGCCACGCTGCCCCCGCCAACGGCAGACATTGTCGCGGCTAGAACGAAAACGGCTGGCGCGATCAGGCCGGTGTTACCCAGACAACAGCGGACCGCAAGGTCCGCGACCTTGGCCAGCGTGCCGTTCACTTGTGCTTGAGCGAAAAGCAAAGTCACGCCGCTCAGCGTCAGGAACAGTTCGGACGAAAACCCCGCGAGCACCGTCTTCACGTTGATGGACTCGCCGAGCAGCGGAGCGATGCCCACGGCGATGATCCACGCAAATGCGATGGCCAAGACACCCGGATTTACGCGCGCGGTGCAGCTCACCAGAATAGTAATGACGAGTGCTGCGACAGAAATCCACGCCAGGTCCATACGGGATTCCTACTGAACGCAACAGATCCATGGTGCGCCTACGCGTGGCATAATTGACGGATCAGTTCTGGTTTGACGATTTTGCCCACGGCATTCCGCGGAAGATCCCCCCTCAGTTCAAGTCGCCGGGGCGCTTTATACGGAGCCAGCTTGTCCTGACACCAGCTGCGAACTTGATCGATGGTGAGGATTTCTCCAACTTGCGGAATGACGCAAGCCGTCACAATCTCGCCTTACTCAGAATCCGGAACGCCAACAACGGCGACCTCACGAATGTTCGGATGTTCGCGAAGCACTTCTTCAATCTCTAACGCTGAGACCTTATCACCACCACTCTTCAGGATATCGACCGAAGATCGCCCGCGAATGCAGACCGAACCGTTCTGGATTTCTGCAACGTCGCCCGTGAGGAAATACCCATCCCGAAAAGCTGCCCGGCTGGCGTCCGGATTATTCCAATACTCCCTGAATAGGGACGCACCTTGCACCCATATTTCGCCCTGCACTCCTTCAGGAGCATCATGGCCAGTTTCGGTAACGATCCTTACGTTCATCCCCGGTAACGGCTGCCCAACTGTTCCCGCGCGCCGTTCGCCACGGTAAGGGTTGGAAATAGCCATGCCAATCTCAGTCATTCCGTATCGTTCGAGGAGAGCCTGGTTAGAAATGTTTTGCCAGCGGGCCCAAAGCCGCGCCGGGAGTGCCGCCGAACCCGAAACCGCGAGGCGAAGCTGACCCGCACCTTCGGCCCACCGTCGCTGTGTGGGTAGTTCCTGCCCTTCCCATGCATCAGCCAATTGATGGTAAATCGTGGGAACGCCGTAGAAAACCGAGACCTTGCGGCCGGCAAATTCCTTCCACACTTGAGTGGGTGAAAACGTCTCGCGAAAGAGAATCTGGGCACCGGCCCATAAGGCGCCCAACACAGCATTCACCAAGCCGTGAATGTGGTGCAAAGGCAAGACGTGGAGCAATTGATCCTCCGAGGTCCATTCCTATCACCCGCTCGATTCTTCAAAAACACCAATGAAATCAAAGGTATTAGCGGTTTTTCATGCAGCTTGAAAAGCAAGGTATAACGGTTTTGTATAACCAACTCGCCGATGTTCGCCGGTGTTTTTGCATGCAACAGCCTTGATCTTCTCGAAGTCCTCGGCAGGTAGTTCGGCCAGCAGTTGCGCATC
>VHDE01000134.1 GCA_016871515.1 Verrucomicrobiota bacterium | reverse complement strand
ACGAGCCAATCGCTCCGGTCCCCCTCCCGACGCCCGCTTCTGCCACCGCACCGCTAGCCTTTCCCCCGCCGGTCCAGAGTTAAACCGCCGTGGATACGCGTTCGACATGCTTACGCGTGCATTTGGGAGGAACCTTTTGCCTTGCACGGTCCCAGGGCTTTTGGCATCATCCGCTGCATGACAAGCAGTTGCGCATTAGAGGCAAATCCTATACTCGCTACATGTTTGATGCTGTTCCCAGAGGTTCGCAACCAGCCATGTCCAAATAACAAGAGCAAACTATGTCAACCAATCACGCTACTAAATCCACTCTGCCGCAGAAGGCACGCAGACTCCTCAGCGGAGGCGCGTTAGTCTTCGGCTTGAGCAGTCTCGCACTAACCTCCCCTGCCCAAGTTCTCTTCCAGGAGAGCTTCGAAACCGAAGGCGAAGGGACCCGCTATGTGACCGAAGGCACTGAAGTCTACGAGGTAGCTCGCACTAAATCGGAATTGGGCAACCAGGACCAAGTTGGGCCCATCTACTGGGCCCGCAAATCGAAAGTTTCCATCGTCGGAGTCCCAGGGCCAACGCCGGCCCGCCGCGCCATTATGTATTGGCATCACACGATTGACCCGTCCTTGGTGACGCCTGGCTTCCTGGCCTTGTTCGAATCCACGGTCAAATGGCTCGTGAATAACAAAGCCAACGCCAAAGTAATGTTCGCGCCCGCCGTCAACGGAACAGGGGACGAGGTTCTGCGCGACCATTTGACCGCAAAAGGCTACACCGTGAGTGACGATGATCAGTCTGTGGACTTGCCCGCGACGCCGGTAATCGATCTGATTATTCAGTCCAGCAACGGCGGCAACCCTAGCCGCTTCGTCAATTACAAGGTCCCGCTCCTCACCTATAATGGTGCGGGCCATGACGACGAACTGGTCAGTACGATCGGCGCTACCCAAGCTGACTTGGACATTGGTAATGTCACGATTGCGGCGCCGACTCACGCTGCCGCGGGTGGGAAGACAGGCTCCTTCAAAGTCGTCACCGCCCCGGCCACCTTTGACGGCATCGGCTCCGACTTGCCAGTCGGGGCGATCACCCTTGCAACATTCGATCGTCCCTCTGCCGCCGATCCAAACGTCAACGACAAGGTGCCGTTCCTCGTGCTGATTGAGAGCGGCGCCAACGGTGGCTCTGTGTACGGTGGCGGACCTTTCGGCGGACAGGATGGAACTGATTTTTACGCTGGCTCCGGTCTCAACAAATTCTCAACGGATGTCGGTGTAAAAACCCTGACCATCAAGAACCCGATCAATACGGCGGGCAAAAGCAATCTGAAGCTCACGATGGCCGTGGCCGCCACCTATCTCGACTTCGAAACTGGTGATTACCTGAAGGTTTTCATTGACCCAGACGGAGACGGTCCGTTGGAACATGATGCCAACGCGCCGCTCATCCATTTCACGGCTCCCAGTGGAAACGATAAATATTTCGACGATCGGACAACAAACCCGCAAAAACCGACGCGGCTTGGCCTGAAGTTTCAGGACGTCACTTACAATATTCCGGGTAATCCCTCAAAGATTGGGATTCGTATCGAAGCTTTGACGACTTGGTGGAACGAGATTGTCGCCTTTGATAATATCCGAGTGATTTCAGGTGAAGTGGGACCGCCTCCCAAACCAACGCTTTCACTGCGCCGAAGTGGAGCCGACATCGTGTTCGAGTTTACGGGCACTCTCCAGAGCGCCAGCAATATCGCCGGACCTTGGACCGACGTTGCGAACGCGAAGAGTCCTTACACGGTTGCCAAAGCCAATCAGGCAGGAGCGCTCTTCCTGCGCGCAAAGAACTGATCCGAATCGAGATCAACCGCTCGACTTGAAAAAGAGGCCGGCACTCCGGCCTCTTTTTCTTTCTGCGGATAATTGCTTCGACGCACTGAAACGGTTTTGCCAGGATGCTTCCAACATGGTGCAAGCGAAGCTAATTCTCGAATCGCTCAAGCAACTAAAGGTGACCCATGTTCTCACTGTCCCGGACAACGGTTCGCGAGCATTGCTCGATCTGCTTTGGTCTGACCGAGAAATTCAAGTTGTGTCGGTCACGCGCGAAGGAGAGGCCTTTGCCATTGCGGCGGGATTATGGGTGGGTGGGAAAATCCCGGTGATCTTGATCCAGAATACCGGACTTCTCGAGTCAGGCGATGCTTTGCGCGGCACGGTCCTCCGTATGCGAGTGCCGTTGCTTTGTCTGATCACGTGCCGGGGATATGCGAAGTTTAGCGCCCTCAAAGCCTCCATTGCACCCGGAGCCGCCGATGCCGAATTGCTCAGCCGGCCTGACCTGGATTCCATCGCTCTCCTGACCGAACCGACCTTGCGCGCTTGGAGCATTCCGTTTGAGCTTTTGGAAAGCGACGCCGATACCTGCAAAATCGCCGACGCGTTTCGCAAAGCGCAAACGTTGGAGCAGCCTGTGGCGCTTTTGCTCACGAGCAGCACGACCTGAGACAAGATATGCAGCAAAACTTTTTGGTCGGGCGGCGTTGCCGCGCCGCCTTACTGCGATACTGCAAATGCAGGCGGCGCGCAACGCCGCCCGACCAGCCAGATGGTGATCTCTAACGTCGCCTATGTTAACGAAACACGAATTGCTTGAACCATTGGCAAGGTTGCGCAACGACCAAGTCGTCGTCACGACGATGGCCACTGTGCGGCCGTGGACGCGATATTCTGAGCATGCACTTGATTTTGCTTCGGCGGATAGCGCGATGGGTCATGCGGCCGATTTTGCGTTGGGCATCGCTTTGGCACGGCCCGAACGCAAAGTGATTTGTTTGAACGGCGATGGTTCGATGCTGATGAGTTTAGGAACGCTCGTGACGATCATGAGCTCTGGAGCGAAGAACTTCATTCTGTTTGTTGTCCAAAACGACTCGTATGAGATCACAGGCAACCAACCGATCCCGGGCACCGGTTTTGTCGATTTCAGGGCTATGGCCAAGGCGGCCGGCTTCCTGCGCGTATATGCATTCGATGATCCCCGTGACTACGGCAGCGCACTTCCCGGAATTTTGGCGGGCGACGGTGCAGTTTTCGTGACTGTCAAAGTCGAGCCGGGCAGCGAAGGTCCGCTGTGCCGGCGGCCGGAGGAATCCGCACATTATTTGCGCTATTCTCTGGCCGAATCGGTCCGCCGCGTGCAGCGCGCCTTGCGCAACTCGGCCTAGCGAGACACATCCTTGCCGTGCCACAGGCATGACAACAGTGGACGACGTCCGAACTTTGCAGTCCAGACGATGGCGGTGCGTTGGCCGAATGAGGATTTGCGAATGAAACGATCTCGCGCTCTGGTTTTCGCTTCGGCGAAATCATTATTGGCGCCACAAGCGAAGCGCGAACCGTGGACAATGGAATTACAAGCCGGCGTTTCACACAACCCTTCGCGTCTCTTGGACGCGATGGTTGGAAAGATCTTCTCACGAAATTCAAACAACAAGGCATCCGTCTCGAACAATCCGAATGGCGGCATCCGCACTTCTCGAGCGACACCAATGGCGTCGCTCGCTCGGTCATTGTCATGACTTTGCACGCGGTCAATCCCGAGGCAAATGAACGGTTCATCGTGCGAGGCGATCTGCATGTTCGCTGGCGAAGAGATAGTCATGCGACCAGCCGCCCGTTCCCGGAATCGATCGATGCGACAAGACTGGAGCTGCTCTCGCGACAAGGCAAACCGCCGTTCCAACGAGTGCTCGCTGCTGACATTACTCCAAATAAGACAGACCGGCTGACCGAACCGAGTCTTCAACTCTATGATCTCGATGGCGACGGGTTGTCAGAGATCATTCTGCCCGGAAGGAATCATGTTTTCTGGAATCGCGGCCATGGAACGTTCGCTTCGGACGTTCTCTTGAAGCATTCTGTTTCCTCTCTGAGCGCAGGAGTGATTAGCGATTTTGACGGTGACGGCGCCGCGGATTTTCTAGGCGCCAACGGACAAGGCTTGGCTCTCTTTCGCGGGGATGCAACCGGGCGGTTTCTGCACGCGCCGAAGCGAATTCGTCTCGCGAATCAAAGATTACCCAACCCAGTCGTTATTACCGCTGGTGACATCGACCGCGATAACGATCTCGATGTATGGCTCGCGCAATACAAAATGCCCTACAAGGACGGGCAAATGCCAACACCCTTCTACGATGCGAATGATGGCTATCCCGCGTTTCTTTTGGTCAACGATGGGCAGGGCAATTTTGTGGACCGCACGGACCAAGCTGGCTTGGCCCGAAAATGGCATCGTCGGACCTACAGCAGTTCATTCGTCGATCTCGACCATGATTCCGACCTGGACTTGCTGGTGGTGAGCGATTTCGCTGGCGTAGACGTTTATCACAACGACGGGAAGGGACATTTCACCGATGTCACGGATCAGACGCTCCGCGAAACGCATGCGTTCGGAATGGCCCACACGTTTGGGGACTACCACCGCGACGGAGAATTGGACTTTCTGATTATCGGAATGAATTCCTACGTCGCGAACCGTCTTGACGGGCTCAACGCAGCGCCGCCGGAATTTCCGGAATTCACACGCATGCGGCCGAGGATGGCCTATGGCAATCGACTTTATTTTCGGGGGCCAGAAGGATTTCGCCAAACACCGGTGAGCGATCAAGTCTCTCGGACCGGTTGGTCCTGGGGCGCCACAACGGGTGATTTCGATAACGATGGCGATCAGGACATCTGCATCGTCAACGGTCACATCAGCGGACAATCGGCCAGCGATTATGAACCTGAGTTTTGGCGGCGCGACATTTAGGTCGCCAAATCGAACGATGATCCGCTGCTGGACTCTTATTTCAGGACAAGGAGAGTCAAACACCGGGGCGGAGGGCAATCGTACGGCGGTTTTGAAAAGAACCGGCTTTATCTCAACCAATCAGGGGAAAGTTTCATCGAAGCCGCGTATCTCTTCGGCGCGGCATTGGAGGAGGACTGCCGAAACGCGGTGAGCGATGACCTGGACGTTGATGGAAAGATCGACCTCTTGCCGACCACATTTCAAGTTTGGCCAGAGATTCGACAGGCACTCTATCTTTTTCCAAACTTCACCGTTCCGACCGGCAATTGGATTGGAATTCGCCTTCGTGAGTCTGGGCCGGGTTTCTCTCCGATCGGGGCGAAAATCGTTTTGACAACTTCAAAGCGGACTGAGGTTAGACAGCTGGTGACTGGAGATTCCTATAGGTCCCAGCACGCGCCGGTCGCTCATTTTGGATTGGGCGAATCGACTGAGGTGACGCAAGCCGAAATTGTTTGGCCGAACGGACAGAGGCAAACACTGCAAAACCCAGCGATCAACCGTTACCATTCCGTCTGGCGCGAGAAATGACGCCGCGCCGCGCCTTCGCATCCAATATCGCGCAGCCATTGATAGAGAATTCATAGTCATCACATATACCGCATGATGAAGGCGTTTAGGGTAAAAGGTTTGTAAAGCTTAATGTGCTTCCAGCCATGTCTTCCCCTGCCCGATCTCGACAACGATTGGGACATCGAGTGGAATAGCGGTCTTCATTTTCTCTTCTATCATCGGCAGCACCTCCGCTTCCTCTGGCTTGTACAGGTCAAAGACCAGCTCGTCGTGCACCTGCAACAACATGCGCGTTCGCAAATTCCGTTTCACGAGTTCTCCATGAATATTCGCCATGGCGATTTTGATCATGTCGGCGGCTGTTCCTTGGATTGGCGCATTGATCGCATTTCGTTCTGCCGAGCCGCGAATGGTCGCGTTGGCTGAACGAATATCGCGCAGGTACCGCCGCCGACCGGTGACAGTCTCGACGTAACCATGTTTCTTTCCGAATGCGATGGTGTCCGTCATGTACTTGCGAATGCCGGGAAATTGCGCGAAGTACTGGTCGATAATCGCGCTTCCTTCCTTCCGCGGTATACCCAAGCGCTGGGCCAAGCCGAACGCGGAAATGCCATAGGCGATCCCATAGTTTACCATCTTGGCTTTGCGGCGCATTTCCGGAGTGACCATCTCGATAAACACACCGCAGACACGCGCAGCCGTCGCGGTATGAATATCGACGTCCGTTTTGAACGCTTCCAGCATCGCCGTTTCATTGCTCAATGCCGCAATGATTCGCAGTTCGATCTGTGAATAGTCAGCCGACAGAAGCGCATAATCACCGTCACGCGGCACGAATGTTTTGCGGATCTCTTTGCCTTGCTCAGTTCGAATCGGAATATTTTGAAGGTTTGGATCTTGCGAACTTAGACGGCCCGTCGCTGTAGCAACTTGATGATAAGTCGTGTGAATCCGCCCAGTCTGTGGCGAGATCGCCGCCGGCAATGTGTCGGCATAAGTCGATTTTAATTTTGCCGCGACGCGATATTCGAGCAATCGCTGGACAATTTCATGGTCGGGCGCCAAGGCCAACAGTGTCTGCTCGTCAGTTGCGTACTGGCCAGTTCTTGTCTTTTTTGGCTTTTCACAAATCTGGAGAACGTCAAAAAGGATTTCGCCGAGCTGCCGCGGCGAATTGAGGTTGAACTCCCTGCCCGCGAGCCGGCAAATGATGTTTTCGAGCGCGTCCATTTGCTTGGCCAGTTGGTCAGAAAACTCGCTAAGCGCACAGGCGTCCGATTTGATGCCTTCACATTCCATATCGACCAGCACTGGCACCAGAGGCGCTTCAATCTCGTAGAAAACGCGCTCCTGGCCTTTTTCCTTCAGTGCCTTTTCGAGGTGGGCCCGCAGTTGCCAAATCACATCCGCGCGTTCGACCGCATATTCCTTCACTTGCTCCACGGGAATCTGGTCGAAACTCAATTGCGCCGCGCCAACTCTCTCGGTGAGTTTGCTGAGAACGGTTAGCGTGTATCCAAGTTGCGCTTCCGCGAGGCTTTCCAACGCATGCCGCATTTCCGGTTCGATCAAGCTGTGCGCCACCATTGTGTCGAACAATTTGCCGGCGACATACGAGCCCCTGCCTTTCAGAATGCTCAGACCAAATTTCAGGTTATGCCCAATCTTTTCTATCCGGGCATCTTCCAAGACTGATCGAAACGCCTCGAGTGTATGCTGCGTGTCGCCAGAAGTTTCGGGCGCCGGCACGTAATAACCGCGGTGAGCCTCAAAGCAAAAAGCTATTCCAAGCAGCCTGGCGCGGCGGGGATCGTGGCCATCCGCAACGGTCGTGAAACAGAATGACGGCTGCTGCGAGAGCGCATTGGCTAGACGCGACCGGTCTTCGGGCGTTGAGGCCAAGTAATAGTGATGCTCCGTTTCGGCAAGCTTTTTGAGATCGAATCTTGGCTCCGGCTTTGCGCTGGATTCCGAATCGACAACATCGGCCGGCTCAGAGCCGCGTCCTTCGGTCCTCTCTGAGTCAGACGCATTATCAACCGCTGCTGACTGCAGAGAAGACGAAGGCTCTTGACCGAGTCCTGCCTTGAAATCATCGCCGAATAAGCGGCGCCCGATTGTATTAAACTCGAACTCAGTACAAAGACGCTTTACGGCGTCCGCATTGAGTTCGCGCACTTTCAGATCATCGAGCTGAAGGTCACAAGGCGCATCACACAGAATAGTCGCCAACTGTTTCGAGAGCAGCGCGGCTTGCCGATTTGCCTCCAGGGTCTCCTTCAACTTCCCTTTGAGTTCGCGCGTGTGAGTTAACAGGTTCTCGACGCTCCCGTATTGGCTGATCAATTTGCTGGCGGTCTTCTCTCCAATTCCCGGCACTCCCGGGATGTTGTCGGATGCATCTCCCCACAAGGCCAGAATATCGATCACTTGCTCAGGTTTCTGAATGCCCCACTTTGCCAGAATCTCCGGTAATCCAAGAATCTCGACACCGTCCCCCATCCGCGACGGCTTATAAAGAAATGTCCTCTCGGAAACCAGTTGGCCAAAATCCTTGTCCGACGTTACCATGTAAGACTCGAAGCATTCGCTTTGTGCGCGGCGGACTAGCGTGCCAATCAAATCATCAGCCTCGTAGCCGTCACAAGCGATGACAGCAATATTGAAGGCTTCGATCATGCGCCGAACATGCGGCAGCGCCCGGCTGAGATCCTCAGGCATCGCTTCACGCTGGCTCTTGTATTCAGGAAAGTCCTTGTGCCGCTGTGTTGGCGCGTCCGTGTCAAAGGCGACCGCCAAGTGTGTCGGTTTCTGGTTCTTGATAATCTCGAGGAGGGTTTGAGTAAAACCGTAGAGAGCCGATGTATTAACTCCCTTCGAAGTAAAGATAGGGCGATGGATCAACGCGAAATGCGCGCGATAAACGAGCGCCATGCCGTCCAGCAAGAAAAGTTTTTTCAGCATCGGCTTAAAGTAACCTCTCCCTGCCAAAATATCCGCAGTAATCTCGGGATCGGAGCAGAGCTCGTCCTTGCATAACGCGTCGACGCTCTACAAACTGCGCAGTAGGACAGTGCGTCTCGCCTGTCCAAGGTGGACGCGCAACTGGAGAGCTACCGTACTCCGCCTGGCTTGCGCCCAACGCCAAACTGGTCCCCGGCCCTGACCGGTTGATCGCCAACGAAATCGATCTCCAGCAACTTTTCGCTTTGCACAGCCGCGCCCCTCTCGTCCGTCAAGCCAGCGATAATCTTCCGCGATGCGACTTCAATAACGTCACCGGTGGATGGATAAGCGTATTTGCCGTCAATGGTAAACGTAACCCAACCCGGCTGATCGCGGAGTTCGATGTTTGCGACTTGCCTGGGCGGCATGACGGTATTGTCAAAAATGTGCAGCTGGCTGTTGTGCGCGTCGGTCAGCCAAATTTCCTTTTCATCAGGCGTGAGACCAATTCCGTGACTAGGACAGCCGTGCCGCTTGGTGGGCCCTTTCTTAAAGCCTTGCACCTCGATTCGATGCGACATCTTGCCGGTGGTAATATCGCCGACCTCAAAACCTAACAGCTCATTCAGATTCACGAAGCAGAGCGTTTGGCTGTGGTTTACCGTGAACGGCCGTATGAAATGACTGAAAGGTCCGACTGTTTTCAGAGCGGTGTGACCGGACGTTTCGGCGACTGTCAACAGGGGCGATCTAAGCCCAGCCAAATAAACGCGTTTGCCGTCCGAACCATAAACCGTGTTGTGCGCGCCGGAATTGGGCTCAATCTTCGCAATGACCTCGCCTTTTTCCGCGCCCACCACATGCCAATGGGGCCCCTCCAGCGATGGCAGGTAAATGACCTTCCCGTCAGGAGAAATGGCCATGCGATCACATCCGCCCGCGTAGGCCTTTTCCCAAAGCACCTTTTCCGAAACGAGATCGATAGCGCTCAGCGTCCGAATGGTGCTGACATAAATCCGTTTCAACGGAACGCTGACACAGACGCCTTTGACATTGAGCGGTTGGCCGTTCTCGTTGGTTCCCCCTGTTCTGATCCGCTTCACAAACTTGTGCCCCTGATCGATATCAAACACGATGATGCCGTGCCCGCCGTATTCGAGATAATTGCGAATGCCCGGGACGGCCGCGTACAGAAGCCGGCGTTCGCCACTCCGCGAGCTGTCTGCGGCCAGAACCTGTTGTTTCGGCAACAGGAAATGCAGCGTGCAACTGGCGGCGATTAAGAAAACGATTAAGCCCCTCGAATTAGATTTAGAGCGCATGGCAGCATCCTTACTCGGACAACGACGGTAAAGCAAGGCGATCATCAACAGGCTCAACAGGCGGATCTCGCCACTGTCACCGATCGTCGGGACCGCGCGCTACGCGGTCCGCCACTCGCGTTGCAAGCGGGCGGAGCAATGGATGCATCAAGTCCGCCTGACTACGCAGGTGCATGGCACTGTACCGCGGTCGAACCAGCTCGTGCGGCGGAAGGCGCAGCACGTCATCGCTACCAAAAACCGGCCAGGGCGGAGCTAATCCATTCCTGCACTCGGTTTGTCACGGGCTGTTTTCCCTCGTCTAACTGGGGTCCCATGGGTCGCATGTCAAGAGTCACGGTCAACAATACCTAAATGTTGAATGTCTAGAGCGACCTTTTTTTGTGCGGCGCTTTGAGATGTGACGCTTTCCGTCTCTCCATACCACGCTCCAAGGCAAAGCATTTTCGTGCGGCGATTGCGCGGTGGAACGATGCACAACAGACCAAGGAGCAGTGAAAATCTGTTTGTCTTTTTTCAGCGAAGGCGCAAAAAGTCCTTGCTTGCTGAAGTATACGCAAGTCCCGTGCCGCGAATCACCGAAAAACGTCTTCTCTCCTCTGCCGACGTTGCCGAACAAGCGGGCATCCACAAAGATACGCTGCTTCGATGGCTGCGGTCAGGCGTTGTCTGCGAACCAAAGCGAAACAGGCACGGTTGGCGAATGTTTACTGCCGAGGAAGCTGCAAGCGTGGTCAGAATTGCCAAAGCGGAGCATCCGGCGACGGATACCAATTTGATTTTACGTGACGCTGCGACCGCATCGGTCACAGTTGAACGCCTCAGAAAAGTTGACTGGGATTTTCGCGAAGCTAAGACAAGTTACCTGACTCATAGCCTTCATCCGTATCCCGCCAGATTCATCCCCCAGATTCCAAATGCGCTGATTCAGGAACTTTCTGATGTCGGGGGCACAGTCGGAGATATTCTTTGCGGCAGTGGGACGACCCTCGTCGAGGGGATGCTGCTCAAACGCAATGTTGTGGGTGTGGACGCCAATGCCTTCGCCTGCCTGATTTCCGCTGCGAAGACGACAAGGTTACAAGATGGCGACAAGGAATCGCTTCATCACCTGACTGAGCATGCGCTGCACCTGGCGAGTGAATTTGCGACCGACGATGGCCCGACGTTGTTTCCTGTCGCCAAGTTTGTTTCAAGAGCACCACGGCCAAAACATGAGGCTGTTAATTTCTGGTTTGAGCCGCTCGTCACTGAGGAACTAGCAGAGATTCTTTCATGGTGTCGGGAGCTGCCGACAGAATCCGCGCGCTCCATAGCTCTTGCATCGTTTTCGGCAATCGTCGTCAATCTTTCGCGGCAAGATTCAGACACGCGATATGTGCGCCGAGAAAAACATCTTCGCACTGGCGATGCATTTCGCCGCTTTGTACAAGTGCTTGCCGAGAACATCACCGCAGTCGAGAAATTCACAGAACCCTTAGAGCCGAACATCACTTGCACGGTCGTTCATGCAGACATCTTGTCCACGCCAACAACTCCCGCGCTCGATTTGGTTGTCTGCTCGCCGCCATACCCGAATGCTTACAGCTACCATCTTTACCACATGACCCGAATGGTCTGGTTGGGGATGGATCAGCCGGAATTCAAAAAACGGGAAATCGGCAGTCACCGTAAGTTCAGCAGCAAGGGAAAGAACGGCGCAACTATTGAAACTTTTCGGTCCGAGATGAAATCCGTATTTGTTTGGTTGAAACACATCATTCGACAAGGGGGGTGAAGTGCTCCCCAAAACAGGACCAGTGGCTTAAATAGAAAGCACACTGGAAATGAACGCGACAAGACGAAGCAAACGGACACGTCGAAAATACACGGGCGAGTTTAAGGCCAAGGTGGCCTTGGAGGCGATCAAGGCCCAGGAAACAATCAACCAAATCGCCGGGCGTCATGAAGTGCATCCGCATTTTTCCATTCGCCAGCAGTGCGGCCTTTGGGGGCTGCATCGCTCTGGACTTTATTACGAGCCTGTCTCGGAGAGCGCGGAATGGCTGCGCGTTTTGGAAGGCCGCGGCATCCGCGTGAGCCTGGATGGACGCGGGCGGGCCTTCGACAATATCTTC
>VHDE01000133.1 GCA_016871515.1 Verrucomicrobiota bacterium | reverse complement strand
AAGCCAAAAAGCTCGGATACCAACTCATTGAAATAGAACAGGCTGCTTAGAAGTTATTGGGAAGTCCCTGTTGAGGGACAAGTATCCAAAAACGTCCCGTTGGATCGCGGCCGATCAGACGATAGGGACCTCGCGGCAATCCAACGCCAGCGGCCCAATCCGTCACGCGACGTCCATCAAACCGGAAAATGCTCCCCTGAACGCCGCGTGAGGCGCACCAGAGGGTGCCGTCGGAATCAAGGATCACTGAGCCGAGCTGACCGGCCCGAAACAAGGCTGCCGGAAAACCATCGGGAACTCCAAATTCAACGAACGTCTCCTCATCGTAGCGTGCCAAGCCAGTGCCAGAACCGAGAATCCAAAGCGCTCCGTCTGGCGCGGAACATAGACCGACCACATTGCCCAGCACGCCGTCTTTCTCGGTAAAATTGACGAAGGTGTTGCCATCGAACCGGGAGACTCCAGCAGCCGTCCCGACCCAAAGGACTCCGTCCGGCCCAACTTCGATCGCGGTGATTCGATTGTCTGCCAATCCGTCTTTCTTAGTCCATACACGGAAATGACCTCCTTCAAATCGGCAGAGCCCATTCGTCGTGCCACACCAAAGCACTCCGTCGCGAGCAGCGCGAAGGGAAGTAATAAGATCTCCCGCCAACCCCTCAGCGCTCGTGTAGTGCGCCAGCTCGTTTCCGCGGCGGCGGAAGAGCCCGTGCGCTGTGCCGATCCAGAGGATGCCGTCGTGACCAGCTTCAATGGCTTGAAAGGAGATCGGCTTGTTTCCGATGTTTAGCTCGGCGTATCCGTTCGTTTCGCGCGAGTTCCGATCTCGGTCGAATTCCCATAAATGATTTAAGGTGCACACCCAAAGTTTGCCGGCTTTTTCTTCGACGATGTTGCGCACGATCTCGTCTCGACCTTGGTCTGGCAAACGGTAAACTTGGTAGCGGTCGTTCGCGAAGCGCGCAATGCCGTCTTGGCCGCCGACCCAAATGCTCCCGTCGCTGGCTTTGAGGATCGCACGAACATGTGGATTGGAACTCATTTTGATGGCAAAGTTCTCGACCGATTTTCCATCGAATCGCGTCAATCCTCGGGCGGTGCCAAGCCATAAAAAGTCATTGGTTTCCGCGACCGTGCCGCAAAAATTGAAGTCCGCAAGAAAACCATCGGCCGGTGTGAACAGTTTCCAGGTGCCCTTCTTGAACGGCGCGAAACGAAAATCGAGTTTCTCCAGCGTTTCGCCGGGAGGGGCCGTCAGGGATTTGAAATTTGCGATTCTCGATTTCAGATTCTCATCGGCCAACACAAAGATCGATTTGTTCGGCTCGACGAAATATTCATATCCATCCCGCATCGCGGGCAGCAAATAAGAGCCAGCCTTGATCTTCTCGATGCGATAGTTGCCTTGTTCATCCGTGAGCACCGTCGCGACGACTCGATTTGATGCGTCGAGGGCTTGCACCGGCACCGCCACATGCGGCGTGCCGTCGAACATCCGCAGCGTGCCGGCCAAGCTCGCGGCGTCGCTCAACACGAAATTCAGATCGAGCCTCTGAGCGGGCTTCACCTCGGGCACGATGACCGTGTCACGCTTGTTCCCGCTTTGAACGACAAACTTGTGCGCGCCGCCTTTGGGATAAACACAGAACTGAAGGTTGGTGGTGATCGTAATGTTGGTGAACGAAAGAGTAAGAACGCCTTCTTGGAGCACATGAACTTGGAAGAACGGCAGCGCGGCTCCAGCCTCGTCGGTCACCCGCGCATGCACGATGGCCGGAGCGATGACTTCGGATGGTTCAGGCCAGCGCTGGGCGAGAATCTTGGCGTTGCCTTTTAACGTGCCGTGATATCCGTTCGTGGATAGATCCCGCGCCGTGCCTTCAGCGAAATTCCAGAGCCCGAATAAGCCATCCTCCGTGCCGGTCAGTTTCTTGAACATGTTTTCCTGGATCTCCTGGTCTGAACGCATCGTTCGCCACACGCGAAATTCCGCAATCTTGCCGTGAAAGGAAGGACCAGTGCTGGCTTCGAGATTGGTTCCTTGTCCGAGGCGGGCCGGGCCCGTCGCGCCAGCTTCTTTGAAGCTCCCGGTCGCGGCATTCGTTCCAAGGAGAACGCCGTTGAGATAAAGCCGCATGCCTTTGCTCCCAGAAACAGCCGCAATATGATGCCACCGGTTCAATGGCAAGTCCTGCCTGCCGGCCGTGAGCTGGCGTCCCGCCGGGTTGGCAAAGGCCAGGTGAGGCGCGCCATCCTGCAAGTTGCTCAGCCAAACGTCTTGGGCAGCCGGGCCGCAACTGAAAATCTGTTTATTGAGCCAGCCATCAAAGCCTGTCCATAGCACCCAGGCTTCCAAGGTCGGATCGCTCAGCGAGCTAAAGATGTCGGGCGTCAACGTACGAATCGTGGCCGTCGAGGACCAGCGCTTGGGGTAACACCTGGAGGTCGCCCGCCTGTGGTCTTTCGGCAGACACGATTTTGGCGGTCCCGGAAAGAGTGCCATCGTGGCCCCGATTCGTCAGGTCCTTACCATCCTCGAAATTCCAAAGGCCAACTAGATTTGATTCACCACCACGAAGACGTTCGAACATGGCCTGGCGAATTTCTGCTGGTTCCTTGGCTTTGTTCCAAAGGCGCAGTTCCGCGATTTGTCCCGCAAAGGTCGGACCCAGGGTGAACGAAAAAGGACTGGCTTCGCCGGCCGGCTCGATTTCCCGCGCCAACTCAGCCTCGTTCATCAAAACGCCATTGATGGAGGCCTGCAAGCGCGTGCCTCGAATGGCAACGGCAATATGATACGACCGTCCGGGCTGAAGAGGCAGATCGCTGCTCAATGTGATGGGTCGAAAGTCGCGGATTTCCCGAAGCACCGTGGAAAATCCGTTGGCCGCCGCGGGCTGTTCCAAATGCATCAGGAAGGAGCGGGCCTCCCTGGCATACGATCCGGCAAACAGGATACGGCCATGCTTCCCAAACTGGGCGGGTTTCACCCACGTCTCCAACGTGAACTCCTTCACCCCCCAAAAGACCTTCGCGGGCAGTTCCACCGTGCCGGATTGGCCGTCCAGTTCGAGGACGCGGTTCTGCGCGGGCGCGGTACGGCTGCTGAAAAGAAGAAGAACCGAGATCGCGCAGGTCAATCGCGTTCGGAGGAGCGCTCGCCGCATAATAGTTCCAACGCCTGAGCCGAAGGTCCGTGGTCAACGGCGCCAGCGTGACGAGCTCTCTCGCCGCGAGCAATGGCGAATGCTGGGAATTGGCTCAAACATTTTGCGGCGGAGCGCGGGACCTCCCGGCCCCCGGCACCCAGAGTAGGCGAATCCCAAAAGACGAAAGCAACAGCAACACTCACGCGCTGCGACCGGGGACCGGTTGCGGTCCGGTTCGTTCGCTCGCCTCAGCCGCGACTGGCAAACAAATCAGGAAGCGTGGTGAATGGGATATGCTTAACACGGTCATTCTCGTGAAGGAACGCCGATTGCTGCCGATTGCTTCGTCAAGCTTTCAAAGCGTGCCCGCAAATTGTCGGTACTCGTAGCGCTGAGTTGAACTCTGCCCTGAAGTTTGGACATTTTGCAGGGCAATCCCAACGGGATCGCAATCATTTCAGGGTTTGGCGACGTTGTGGGCGAGCAAACCCAGGGTAGCTGCGGCAACCCTGGGCTAAAAGATTTCATCCCGGTGGGATGACAGCGCGTTCGCCGCCTACCAGAATTTTGAAAATGTCCAAACTCTGCGCTACACCGGCTGCGATCAGCGACGACTTGTGGATACACTGGCCTTTAAAGCCCTTGGCGAACTTCGGCCGCTCGATTACGGTGTCGTCATGCCAATGATCGACGAACGTGTTGATTCCCTGGAGACCAAATTCGCCGCCTTCATGGCCGGGTTGGATCACCACATCGCGCGACTGGACCAGAATATCGCCCGGCTGGACCAAAACCTGGAGCGCCTGGATCGGAATTACGAAGAGCTGAAGCGTGAAGCTCGCCAGCACAGGTTGGAGTGGGCCCAATTGGCCGAACGGCTCGGTCGCTTCGCGGAAGACATAGTGGCCCCGAATATTCCCCGGCTGGGCCGTGAAGTATTCGGCATTCCGGAACCCGAGTTCACGGCGCAGCGCGTGGAGAAACGCCACATCAAAAACCCATCGCTGTTCCGTGAGTTCGATCTGATCTACGCCGGACATGCGAAAATCATCGTCGTCGAAACCAAGGCCACGGCCCGAGTGAAATACATCGTGACTTCGCCGACGCCATCGGTGATTTGCCCGGGTATTTTCCGGAGTTCAAGCACCACACCGCGATTCCCATTTTTGCCAGCCTGGCCTTGAGCGCGGATTTCGTGCGGCGGCTGAGCCGGTTGAAAATTTACGGCCTGACTCTGGGCGAACGGACAATGGAACTGGTCAATCTCGCGGAGGTTTCGACTCGGCGCCGCTAGCTTCGGCGGGCAAGCGCGCCGTGAACTCGGATCCTTTCGCGTATTCGCTCTCCACCGCGATGTCGCCGCCCATCATTTAGGCGAACTTCTGGCAGAGCGCCAGTACGAGACCCGTGCCGCCATATTTCTTCGATGTGCTCGCGTCGGCTTGCGTGAAAGCCTGGAAAAGCTTCGCGAGCTGCTCCGGCGTCATGCCAATGCCGGTGTCCGATATCGTAAAGATAATCGTAGCAGCCGACGTGAGGAGGCTCTGATTTTCCTGGGCGGCTTCCGCGAACGTTTGAGTCAGAGCCTCCTCACATCGGCTGCTACGGACACTCAGGAGGATTTTACCTTTCTCCGTGAACTTGCAGGCGTTGCTTAGCAGATTGAAGAGCGTTTGCCGCAGCTTGGTTTGATCCGAACGCATCGAGCCGATGTCCGGCGGGCAATGCAGTCGTGACCGACAACGGAAATCCGGCTTTATCGGCCGAGACGACTTTTCGAGCGACGGTTAACAAGGCGAATTTCCCCGCAGTTTTGTCTCCCATTGTGAACGCGTCCACGGCGGAAAGTGATCGATTCACGCTCATAGTCGCAATCGAGAACAGTCACGCTGCGGGCTGAGCGGACACCTTTGACTCGGGATTTGGATTTTCCATAATCGTTCTCTCGGATGAGAGACGTTACAATAATCTGATCGGCTGACTTTGAAAACGGAGAAGCGAGTGTAACGATTGACTGATTCAGCGCGAGCGTCCATCTTAGCTTCCAGCCAAATCAGGCCTTATGGATCTGCCACATGACCGAACGACGTCCGCGCTCATCTCCCGTCGGAAGATGATCCAACTGCTGGGCGGCGGTTTCGGAGCATTGGGCCTCGCCGCGAGCGTTGGACCGCGAACGCTGGCCGAAGCGCCGGGTCCGCATTTTCGGCCTCGGGCCAAACGCGTCATCCAACTCTTCATGAACGGGGGCCCGTTTCAATGCGATCTGTTTGATCCGAAGCCAGCGTTGCAAAAGTACGCGGGCCAACGTCCGCCGGGCGCTGATCTCCGCACGGAGCGCGTCACGGGCGGCCTTATGCCGTCGCCTTTCCAGTTTTCTCGCCACGGCCGGAGCGGCGTCGAGGTGAGTGAACTTCTGCAGGAGTTTGCCAAATTGATCGATGATGTTTGCGTGGTTCGCTCGGTCTATTCAAACAACCCGAATCACAATCCTGCGATGTATCTCATCAACAACGGCACGATGACTCCAAATCGCCCGAGCATGGGTTCATGGTTGTCGTATGGCCTCGGCGCCGAGAATCAGAATCTCCCAGCGTACATCGTTCTCTGCCCGGGCCGGCCGGTGGAAGCCCCTCGCACGTGGAGCAGCGCATTTCTTCCCGGAAAGCACCAAGGGACTTACATCAACCATTCGAATCTGGAACCGGCCAAGCTGATTCCGTTCCTTCGGAACGCGAAGATCAATCCGGATCAGCAGCGCAGACAGATCGAATTAATGGGCAAGATCAATGGCGCCCATTTGGCGGAACGTGGACCGGACGAGATGCTGACGGCTCGGATCGAAGCGATGGAAGCGGCGTTTCGCATGCAATTCGAAGCGACCGATGCCTTCGACCTGAGCCGCGAATCCGAAGCCACGCGCGAGACTTATGGCAAAGGGCATTTCGCCAACGGCTGCTTGCTGGCCCGGCGGTTAGTGGAGCGCGGCGTGCGCTTCGTTCAACTTTATTATGGGAACGGCCAGCCGTGGGATACGCATGACAATCACGACCAGAACGTCCGCAAACTGTGCGAGGACGTGGATCGGCCGATGGCTGCGTTGCTCGGCGACCTGAAACAGCGCGGCTTGTTGGATGAAACATTGGTTGTCTGGGGCGGCGAATTTGGCCGGACCCCCGTTTCCGAAAATGGCAATGGCCGCGACCACAATCATTGGGGTTTCACAATGTGGCTGGCTGGCGGCGGCGTTCGTGGAGGACTGACCTACGGGGCCACCGATGACTTCGGTTTTCAGGCAGTTCAGGATAAGGTTCACATTCACGACCTTCACGCCACGATACTTCACCTTGTTGGCATTGATCACGAGAAATTGACCTACCATTACGGTGGGCGCGATTTTCGCCTGACCGATGTCTATGGCCGTGTCGTCAACGAAATTATCTCGTAATTCCAGCTTAAGGTTTCATCGATGAAGGTTATGATTGCGAATGATAGCCGGATGGCTCGACGCGTAATTCGGTCCTCGTTGCCAAGCGAAGGAATCGAAATCGTAGAATGCACCTGCGGACAGGAAGCCATTGATGGCTATCCCGTCCACCGTCCGGACCTCGTTCTGATGGATCTCGAGAGGAAACATGTGGATGGCTTCGAGGCCACGCGCCAGATCAAGAGCCGGTTTCCCGATACGCGCATCATGTTTTGAGCTCGTTCGACAACGAGAATATCAAAACGCTCGCCTTGGCTTCGGGAGCATCCGGGTATGTGCTAAAGCAAAACGTGTCAGAAACCCGAAAGCTCGTGGGATTCGAGGGAACGCAATGACCAAATCTGTGATCTCCCTAAACCTTGGCGTAGCGGCGTCTCGGCAGAACGCCGCCAATTACGCTTTTCAACAACGCCGGTGCTCTGTCGAGACGCCACTGCGCGGATTTACGTTGATCGAGCTGCTCGTGGTCGTTGCGATCATCGCTATTCTCGCCGGGATGCTGCTTCCGGCTCTGGCGAATGCGAAGAGCAAAGTCACCGCCATCTTTTGCATTAATAACACCAAACAATTGCAACTGACTTGGGTGCTTTACCACAGCGATCACGATGGACGCATCGTGCTTAATCCCGGCGCTGTGCCAGTGAATCAAACGAATTTTTCTTGGTGCGTCGCCGGCGAACGACCGGCTGCCACGGGATATGTCCCAGGTGGCGAAACCAACGTCAATCTGTTCATGCACGGGTTGCTGGGACGTTACGCTCAAACTCCCCTGCTCTTCCGATGCCCCGCCGATAAGTTTATTTACCCCGGCGCGAAAGGACCGTTCGCGCGCAGCTATGCCATGAATAATTGGATGAACGGTTACTATCGCGGTGCGACGACACCGCGCTTATACGAACGCGAAGCACAAATGGTCAAACCGACAGCTTTGTTCGTCTTCATTCACGAAGATCCGAATACCATCGACGATGGCACGATCGCGATCGATTTGGGCACGAGCACAACCAACAGTTGGGCCAACAGCAACACCGCCGCCGCCCTTCACAGCGGAGCCACGAGCATCGGCTTTGTGGATGGACACGCGGAATTGCACAAATGGCGTTCAGTGATGAAATCGACTGGGCCGATCCGCAACGTCCCTACCGTCAACACTGCCATCAGACCATCCATCGATGCCAATTGGTTGAAGGAACGAACGTCGGAACCAAAGTGAGAAAGTCTTTCCGTTATTGCATCACAGAAGCACAGATTGATTGTCTTTCTCGAAACAGATTTCCCATCCAGCGATGAAAAGCAAAATTCAAGAAATCGAAGAGTCCGTGAGCAACATAGACCTGCACCCGTCGCTCGCGGAAGTCGTGAATCAGGAAGGGTTGGACCGGACCAAGTTGACCGTCGGCTTGAAGCTCAAAGAGAATCGGCCCGATCTCTCCGTGCGCGAAGAGGTGATGATCTACGATGGAATAAAGGGCGCGCTCTGGAGCGTGCCCTCGTTGCGTGCGCTCTTTCGCGGCAACGCCGTGCCGCCTGCGATGTCGGGTGAACCCCCGGCTCCGTATCTGCCGATCTTTCTTTTTATCGAGCAGCACATCCTCACTTTTTGCAATGCAGCAGGAGATAAAACGGATCGCGAATTTGAAGAGGCTTTCAGCAATCTGAGGCGCCGTCCGGATGGCAAGTCCTTCAGCGAATTGCATTCCTTTCTCTGGCAAGTAGCGGCCGGCCTGGTTGGCAAGCGTCTCATCAATGCCGCTGAGTTCGATGCGATCTTCGGCCGATTGACCCAGTCGGCGCGGACGTTCGGAATGGGTGTGGTTTCTCGGAATTACATCACAACGTTGCGGCAAATGGGCAAGCACTTGAACCAGCCTTAATCGCACGCAGATAGCGAAGGCGGACTTTAGCCTTGGCAGCGCCGGCGGCATTCTGTCGGTTTTCGACGATCCATTCGTCGAACGCGAAATTAAGAACCCCGCCGCCAAACCAATTGCTACTCCAACGCCTACCGCGGGCCACGGGTAATCATGGACTAGCACGTTGGTTGAATGGGCAGCCTGTCTGGTTTTCATCGATAGCGCGTGCTGAAATTCGGACCAGCTAAATCCCGGAAAAGACACTCCTGGTTTCGTCTTACACTACACAGGGTCTGGGGAAAACATCACAACGAATTGCAAGTTAAGTTACAAGACGGCCTCGGGCTCAGCAGGAGGCGCAAGCGATAGAAACCTGATAGAAACCACGTGCTCATTTACATCCCAGTGTCACCCTGTTAAGGTCGCGGCAATGAACCAAAGGATCAATTTCCTGGCGTGTTTGGCTTTACTCGTTCTCGTGGTGTTTGGTTCGGGCTGCGCGTCCTTGCAGCCGCCGGCCGGTCGCAACCCGTATCAGGAGCAGCTCGACAAACCCGAAACAGGAGACTGAAAGCTCCCGCTAATGGATCTATCTGGTGTTCCGCCGACATTCTCTGCAGCGAGGATCGAAGCTTCACTAAGTAAGTTGCTGCAAGGTTGTTACCCTAAAACCTCGAAATCTCGTTGCTTTCGCGGCGGTTTAAGTGTCCAATCCGCAACTATGCGCGGGGAGGAATCCAGCGTTCGTCAACCCATCTTTGTTGTCGCGGACACACGCGAAAATGACGGTCCAGTTGTTCAGATACTGCGTACCATGCCTGGAGTAGAGGTCTGCTGTCAGCACCTTCGAATCGGCGACTACCAGATCAACGACCGGGTTTTCGAGCGCAAGACGCTGCTCGATTTTTCGGAATCGATCATCGATGGCCGTTTGTTTTCCCAAGCGCATCGACTTGCTTCCGCGGAACAGCTGGTCGCAATTATTCTGGAAGGCAAAACCGCTGACCTCAATCAGAGCCAAATGCGCCGTGAAGCATTGCAAGGTGCGCTGATCTCCTTGAGCCTGCTTTTTCAAATTCCAATCCTGCGCTCGTTCGATCCTGCCGAAAGCGCCCGTCTCTTGATCTACGCGGCCCAACAATTGAATCGCCACGCCAATGACCAACTCATCCGTCGCGGCCGCCGCCCAAAGCGCCGACGCCGCATGCAACTTTATTTGCTCCAGGGCTTGCGGGGAATTGGGTCCGAAAAAGCCGAGCGTCTCCTCGACCAGTTCGGTTCGGTTGAAGCCGCGCTGAGCGCCTCTGCCGAAGAGCTGCAACAGGTCAAGGGCATTGGTTGCAAGCTTGCCCACTCGATTCGTTGGATTTTAGAACCGGATTCTCCCAACCCGTTTTGCGAAGCAAAACAATAGTTTTTCGCGTCGGAGAAGCGAAAACTGGAGCCAGTTCTCGGATTCGAACCGAGGACCGACGGTTTACAAAACCGTTGCAACGCCGTCCCAACTTTTCCCCAGAAACCTCAGAACAACCAATGTTATAAATGGTGTCGTGCATGTCTCTCGTCTTGCCGAGTCGGCACGTCCCGACACTATTTCTGACACGAGATCTGTCGGCAATTGTTGGCAATTCCCAACGGTGTTGGGGACCGTTTTGCGTCGGGCAACGGCCCTGATCTTCTCGAAGTCCTCAGCGGGATGCGTTGGTTGGTTATCTGCAATCCCAAGTGCCGCTGAAGGAGTTTGAACTGATTGCATAGGTTGGACGGAGACGGAGCGAGTCCGCGTGATTGATTGGGAGCAGCTGGTGAACAATGATTTCCTGCTGGTCAGCCAGTTCAGCGTCACGGGCGCGCTCTCCACCTGCCGCCCGGATTTGGTGGGTTTCGTCAACGGCCTTGGCTATCTTCGCACTGTGAAGAAAACGTGGATTCCACTGTTGCTACTCGCGTGGGCGCTTGGTGCTCGCGCTGGCGAAGCGTCCAAATACGCCGAGCAAGTCGCGCCCCTGATTGACCCGGCCAAGCTGGCGACGCTGGGCGAGCGTGGGGCGAATCCGCGCGGTGAGGCTCCGGATCTCGTCATAAATCTTAGCCAAGGCGTCGCTCTGGGTGGTAGCTGGCGTGTTTATGATCGTCGCGGCATGACACTGAATACAGAATGAAATATCACTGAGTATCTTGCGTAATGAGAGAACAGGCTCAATGAACAACTTGTTAAGGACGGTCGTAATGCAGAAAATCAAAACCCCACCAAGCAAAGTCAACGATGCCGTCAACACGATCTTGAGCAACTCGGTTATCATGGTCGTTGGTCGGGCGCTTACTGCGCTTGATTTGTGGCGATACGAAATGAATCGAAGAACCTGCGCACGTCCCTTGAAAATATTCCGGCGGAGCTTACCGCTGTAACGCCGAGGACGTACTTGCCTCCACCAACGAGATAAATCTCCAAGTGCTGCGCCGCAGGCGCTGGTCCGGAAACCCTCAAGTCACGGCCCGGAAAGCCACCTTTACTTATGAGATACTCCACGTCTAACCGACCTTTCGACTGGGCAACGGGGACGGCGCAATCTTGCCGCGGTTGTCGCCATCGTTGCTTTCGTTGGGATATCGGCATGACCGCGCTCCTCGTCATTCGGTCGAGCGTCTGGTTCGCCGTTTCCCTCTCGCAGCGGGTCCGAATCCAATGCTCGAGTTGTTGTAGTTGTCCACCTGCCAAAACGCTCGTCCGATGCCGTCAACCACATCCGCCTGCCGCGCATCAGGCACCGAGAATCTCGCGCGAATCTTCTTTGGTGATTCCGGCGGGCATGCCACCTCCACGCTGATGGGATCATCGGTGAGCGCCATGGCCGCCGACTTCATCTGTGCCACGTGCTTCGGCTGTGGCTCAACCGAAAGGTCGATTGTTACAAAGGCGTTCATCGGCTCCTCGCATTCGGCGAACGAAAAAGGTGAGCGATGACCGGGAGCGCGCCTGTGATGTTCGTCTGGAACTGCGACAGACTCGCGCTCCCCGGCATTCGCTCGACCGGCTGGTTAGAAAAATAATCCACTGACTCTTTCGTTTTGTCTGAACTCAATCTGATCCGGCTTCGCTCGCTGGAGAACGTTCGATCATCTGTCGCACTCGAACTGAAAATCGCCATCCGCCAGCCCGAGGCAATCCGAAGCCCAAGCACCGTCCATCGGCCTGCGGCAAACACTGCTCGATCAGCGTCCGCCCGAAAATCATGAACTCACCGCGATGCGAACATTCCATTTCTAACAGTGATTGGTCGGCCTATTGTCTGTCCCCTAAAGGCGGCATGGTCGCAGATTACTCTTGCTTCCTGGCCTCAGCAACAAATACTTATCCGTGACCATTCAGTAGCCGAGGCGGTCACTATTTGGGAATCGTTGATGGACAATGACATTACCATCAATTCCCACACGGGAAGCG
>VHDE01000132.1 GCA_016871515.1 Verrucomicrobiota bacterium | reverse complement strand
AGTGTCGCTGGCAAGAGTGAAAAACGGATCAAAAATGAACGTTGTCGCCGCAAATCGCCGCGGAGGGGGCAAACTGGCGCCAATGAGAGGGCACGGGACTTCGGAGCGCGAGAATTCGCGCCGCAATATTCAACATTTTTCCACCAGCCGCTCAACCCGAAACGCGGTACGCTTGTTTTAGGCCTAGGACTCTCGCATTGGAGGTGCGAATCGGACGAGCCCTGGCCAAGACCCAGCGCACTTCGCGATTGGGCCGCAAGAAGCGGAATTCCTGAATGAATTCCCGTTCGTCCACGACACTTTTCTGCCATTGATCGATAACGCCAACTCGATCGTTCGGGTGAATCGCTTGAAGCCATCCTTCACCTTAGCTCTGCTCTAAGGTCTGTCCGGCAATCTGTTGCCAGCGTGGATTGGTATAAAGGCAGCCTCCATGGACGTCGGTTTCAAAAATGCCGATGGGTGAAAACGCGCTTAATTGCCGGAATCGCTCCTCGCTCTCCCGCAGCGCCTCCTCGGCGAACTTGCTGGCCGTAACGTCGGTAAAAATCCCTTGGATGCCGGCCACATTGCCTGCGTTATCCCGGAGCGGAACTTTAATGATGTGGTTATAGCCCAAGCCGCCGGACTTGGTCAGGTGCTCTTCGATGTTATCGAAGGGTATTCCTGTCTCGCGAACGAAACGGTCGTCACGCACGTACTTTTCCGCAAGCTCGGCCGGATAAAAATCGAAGACTGTCTTGCCTAAAAGCTCATCCGCGATTCGCTCCAGCACTTCACCGAAACGCCGGTTGACAAAGGTAAAGCGTCCTTCGAGGTCCTTGCGCCACACGATGACCGGCAACGCTTCCACCGAAGGGCTCTATATAAGTGATCGGAAGATATTCTGCGCGCTGACCCGCGCTCTGCATCTCACCGGCGCTATTTTCTTCAGTGATCTCAAAGTTTGCCAGACCTTCGCGCCGAACTCCGGCCTCGAACTGCGCTCGGTCGGTGTCCAAAACGCGGGGGGTCCAGGCAAAAACTCGGATTCCTCCGTGGCGGCTTAACACACGTTGCACAAAGGTTCGGAATGCTTCCCGAGTTATCTGGCCCGAACTGACATAATAGCTTTCGAGTGAATGAAGGGCGTCGATGTGCCGGTTCACCTGCCGGATCAACTCTTGAGCGACGGCATCTGTGCGGCGTTGGAATTCGAGCCTGAGACGGTTTTGTTCCCATCTGCTCGCATAGACAAAAAGGACAACCGCCAAGCCAAACGTAAGCGCCAGCGGCCGGGTCACTGACAGTCGCCGTCTCCGCCAGGCCTCGCGAGGTTCCGCCAGCCAGATTAAGGCCAGGGGAGAGAAGGTGAGCGAGCCAATCGTGTCACCCACCCACCAAGTCCACCAGCTGAACAGAAACACGGCCGATGATATGGTGCCAGTAAACCAGAGGATTGTTGCGCCCCAGGCGGCATTAACCAAGCAAGCGACCGGACCACCCAGCATGAGAAATTTGATGACATCCTGTTCCTTGGCCAGTGGGTTAGGATAACCGACGAACCGGCGAATCAGCTGCGCGCCAACCAGCGCCTGAAGCGCTGCCCCAATCCCAATGAACAATGGCAAAGAAGTCGTTTTGAAGATTGTGTTCAGACTTGCCGCATCGAAGGAGGTCCAAACATTAACGACGAAAGAGCCGACCGTGATTCCCGGCCAGACATGCCGGCCGAGCATCAAGACCGCTGCGAGCGCAACACCTGCTGCTGGCCAAACAGCCGTCGCGTATCCTGGCGGAATTGCTAAAAGAAGGGCAAGCCGTCCCAGAACGAAATAAGCCACGCCCACTGCGAGCACCTCCACCAGCCGGCGGCTGAAATCAGGCGTCGGTGAAGGTGTCATCGTTCGATCCAGTCGTTATCTTCGGTATGAAGCGCGCCGGCGGAACCTCTATAACAAATACCGCAGCACGCTGCGAATGCAGAGCTAAATCGAAACAAAGTTAGATTAGGACAGCCTCGGCCGCAGTAATCGGAGCGCGGATGCCCACATCCGCGCAGTTTAGTTGCGACCGGGCACGTCGCGGATGTGGGCATCCGCGCTCCTGTAGCAATGTCTCAATGTGGTCTGTTTCGATTTAGAGCGGAATCGGTCTTGAACGCCGCGACGGTGTTTATCATTATCCTGCGTTTTTATGCTGATGATTTCGGGATTAACAAAATCATTTGGTGGGCGGACATTGTTCAAGGACGTATCGCTGCAAGTGAATCGCAACGATCGGACCGGTTTGGTTGGTCCAAATGGCGCCGGGAAGACGACGCTCTTTTCGCTCATCCTGGAAAGGGAGGCGCCGGACGCCGGAACGGTCGCGTTGCAACGAAATGTTTCCGTTGGCTACTTGCCGCAAGAGAGCGCTCCAGCCGGCGACGAAACGGTGCTGGAATTGGCCACAGCAGTTCGACCTGAAATCGTCCGCCTCCAACAGCAATTGAAGGCCTGTCATCGAGCTCCTGGCGACGGAGCAGCCAAAGCTTCCGGCCAGTCTTTGCCGGATGATGAAGAGTACCATTCGTTGGCCGCGCATTATGAAGAGTTCGATGGCTACCAAATCGAATCCAAGGCAAAGAAGATTCTCCACGGCTTGAGCTTTCGTGAAAAAGACTTTGATCGCCCTTGCCGTGAAATGAGCGGGGGCTGGGTCATGCGGGCGCATCTGGCCCGGTTGCTCGTTCAGGAACCAGACCTGTTGATGCTGGACGAGCCGACAAACCATCTCGATTTGGAGGCGTTGCTTTGGTTTCAAGGTTATCTAAAGAATTATCCAGGGGCGATTCTGATGATTTCCCACGACCGCGAGTTTTTGAACCAGCTCGTTGATAGCATTGTGGAGATTCGGCAGGCGAAGCTGGTTCGCTATCGAGGGAATTACGATGAATATTTGGCCCAACGCAGCGCCAAGGAAGAACAACTTGCCGCAGCTTACAAGAATCAGCAGCGCGAGATCGCGCACTTGATGGAATTCGTGGACCGCTTTCGCGCCAAGAACACCAAAGCCTCGCAGGCCCAAAGCAAGCTCAAGCAGATTGAGCGCATGGAAAAAATCGAAGCCCCCGAAGCTGACGAGGCCACGATCAATTTTCGATTTCCGCAACCCGCCCGCAGCGGGTTGAAGGTGGTAACGCTGGAGCAAATCTATCAAGCCTACGGCCAAAACGTCGTCTACCAAGGGATGAATTTCGAAGCCGAGCGTGGTCAACGGACTGTGTTGGTCGGCCCCAACGGGGCAGGGAAGTCAACTCTCTTGAAAATATTTGCGGGAACGATCGCTTTTCAGAAAGGCCATCGCAAACTCGGTCACAACGTCCGATCCGGTTATTACGGACAGTACCGTGTCGAAACGTTGAATCAGGAACACACGGTGCTCGAAGAAGGCTTGGAGACGCCGCAGCGCGTTACTGAACAATTCGTGCGCACAGTCCTTGGATCGTTTCTCTTTCGTGGTGACGACGTCTTCAAAAAGGTGAGCGTGCTGAGCGGAGGAGAAAAAAGCCGCCTCGCATTGGTTAAGCTGCTTCTTGATCCTCCCAATCTTTTGCTCATGGACGAGCCGACGACGCATCTCGATATGGCGAGCATCGATGCGTTGATCGAAGCGCTCAAACAGTATGAAGGAACGCTCATTTTCATCAGCCACGACGTCTATTTTATTCGCGCAATTGCGAATCATGTGGTTCATGTGAACGCGGGCCAGCTCAAACATTATCCGGGCGGCTACCAATATTATTTGGACAAAACCGCGGCCAGCTCGGAGCGGGCCGGGTTGACTTTGGGACAGCAAAGCACGCAGAAGATTGCGGGGCGCGACGGCGAGCGTCCCAGTGTCAAAATCCGCGAACAGAAACGGCTCGAAGCGGAGCAACGTCAGGCTCGATCCCGGGCGCGGAAGGAGCAGGCGCAAATCGTCCACCAACTCGAAAAGGAAATCGCCGCGTTAGAACAGCGCCAAGCCGAATTAACGGCCGCGTTGGAGGATCCGGAAACTTACCAGCAGCCTGGGCGCGCGGTTGCGTTGAATCGCGAACTATCATCTGTCGTCGCCAACTTAGGGAGCCTGACCGAAGAATGGGAGCGAGCTGCTTCAGCGCTCGCCGAAATCGACGGCCGTGAGAATGATTAAGCTGCCAACAGCGCGGCGCGCCGCTGCTGTCGAGCAACGCATTGATAGTTTCATGATCTTGATCGTTGCTAGCGCAGGCAACTCTCGGACAGGAGTTGCGATTGGGGGAAAATGAACGCGGCTCTTATTAGACATGATGAGAGCCGCTTTAACGTAACGTACACACCGCAGCGCCTCCGCTGCTAGCGCACAAAGGTCGAGAAGCTGCAAGATTCTGAGCGGAGTCAGGAGTGACAAAATCATGGAGGACAAAATCATGAACCACAAAGGCCAAGCGCAGATGAGACCGAAGTATGTTCCATTGTCAGCCGCAGAGAATCCTAACAAACTCAGCGCAATTGTTCCCCGATTATTTTGTAAGCCGCTTCGCGCATCTCTTTGGGAAATTCATGGGCGCACTTCGGATGCTCGACGCGAAGCTGTTTCTCCGCGCCGTACAGTTGATAAACCTTTGAAGCGGCTTCTTCGATTTGGAAGACGCTTTGCCATTTGAAATTGTGGTCGTAGAAAGGCGCGCTAACAAAGCAAGCCCGCGGCGCAAGCGCTCCAATCAGCTCATGGAAATCAAACGGGATTTCTGCCAGCGGATATTGCAGCAACTTCGGCATGTACCGATCGCTGGTCCAGCCTTTGATATTGCCGTTCATGTAATCGAGGAATGAATCGAATCCGCAGCTGGACACGACGACTTTGATGCGTTCGTCAAACACAGCCGTATAGATTGAATTGTGTCCGCCAAGCGAATGGCCAATGGCGCCGAATTTGCCCGGCTGGACAAACGGCAGCGATTCCAGCAAATCCAGGCCGCGGATATTATCCCAGATGGCTTTCATCGTGCCGCTCTGATAACCGAGCCCTTTGAGGTCGGGCTGGTAATTCGCGAGCCGCGGGTAAGCGGGCGCGAGGCAGACGTAACCCAGCTCCGCTAACTCGACCCCGTACGCGTCATTTGGACTATTGCCCAAACCGACGACAACTTTATGTCCTAACGCGTGGGTTTGATGCAGGCAAAGCATGGCGGGAACTCGCTTTCCTGAATTCAGCACTCCTTTCGGAATTAGGAGATACGCCGGAATGCGCCCCTTAGGTTCTGGGCTGTAAGTAATGAGACGGCGAATGTAGGAACCGCAATCTACTTCTTCCTGGGTTTCCATCTGCAAGGCTGAGCGCTTCTCCTTGCCGGGCAGCGGCCCCATGACTTCCTGCATGCCGGCGAGAATTGCCGCGCGCCGCTGCTGCCAATGCTCGATGCTTGTCGCCGGGACAATCGCGCCGGCCGCATTCCGATAAGTCAAGAGCTTGGCGCGATCAAGTCGAGTTGGATCATTCGAAGACTGCGCCAAGAGATTCGTCGCGTACGCAATCATGCACAGCGACAGTGAAAGTAAGGCTGGCCCGGTCGAATGAGAAAAGGCTTTCATCTGGAATTAGGCTTAAATAAACCAAGCGGCACAGAAAAGATTATTTTGAAGGCAACGATCAAGACGGCATTGGGGTTGGTGGCTTTGGTTTTGTTTTTCGTTACGGCGATCCAAATCGATCCGTCCCGGATTGAAGATTTCCTCCGTGGCAGCGGTTTCTTAGCGCCGCTCCTCTTTTCATTGCTGATGATCATTGGCGTTGTCGTGTCACCGATTCCCACATCGCCATTGACGCTGATGTCGGCCAAACTATTCGGCGTTTGGGGCGGCATATTGATGACATTGACGAGCGCGACGATCGGCGCGGCCGCAGCATTTTGTATTTCGCGCAAACTGGGCGAGACCTTTTGGAAGCGCAGCCCTTCCTACCGGCGTTTTCAGAAACTGCTGCCAAAGGATGTGACCGCTTGGGCGATCTTCGTTTTGCGGCTCCCGCCCAGCCCGACGTTCGACGTGGTCAGTTACGCCGCAGGACTGACCAATATCCCCCTCTGGCAATTCATGGTCGCCACGTTTCTCGGCATGGCGCCCGTGGTGGCGGCTCTTTGTTTGGCGGGATCAGTATTGCCTGCGGCATGGCTGTGGACTTTGACTGCTGCGGTGCTTCTCTTCGCAGGGTATCGCCTTTGGAATGTGTCCAGAGGCCGGGAAGCACCGGGTAACAAATAAAACAATTGTCTGGCAACGATGGCGCCGGCCGGGGGCGCGGCGTTGGCGCCAACTTTTTCTGGACTAAAGTAATAGGCTTCTTACGCTCGATGATCATCGCTCCTTGCTAATGTCTATGAACAGCCCCGTCCTTTCTTTGCCGTTGGCCAAAACGCGGACCTTCGCCGTTGGTTTCACTTTGATCGAGTTGCTGGTCGTGATTGCCATCATTGCGATTCTCGCCGGGATGCTTCTGCCAGCGCTCGGCAAAGCCAAGCGGAAGGCGCGCGAGGCCAATTGCCTTTCCAACTTTCGTCAATGGTCAATCGCCGCCAATCTCTACGGCTCAGACGATCCGCGCGGCCGGCTGCCGATGTTTGGTGATATCGGAAACAATCCATGGGATGTTGCGCATCCAATGGTCTCGGCCGTTCAGGACTACGGAGTGACTGTTCCGATGTTTTTCTGTCCGGCTCGGCCCGCCGAATTTAACGAGGCACAAACCTGGCTCCAGAAGCAGAAGAACCGCTCGATCAGCAATAATGAGGACCTTCGCTATTACTACAGCCAGCGGTGGACATTTGGTTTTGCCATCATGCAACATAGCTGGTGGGTGCCGCGCTCTGGGAAACCGGGCTTCAAAGTCATGCCCTCAACGACCCGCGTAAACACCAATGCCGTCATCGAGGGCTGGCCAACTCGGCTCGAAGATTCGGAAGCATCGAAAAGCCCCATCATTACCGATACTCTCTACAAGGACGGATTTACGACCAACATCTCTGTTGCGTGGGGCGGGCATCCGACGAAGAAATCGGATTCCGGATTTCAAATTCAAGGAGGCGATGCGGAGTCGATCAGCCTCGGTTACGCCGACGGCCACGCCGAAATCGCTCGCCGGTCGCGGATGGTCTGGCGTCACTATGGCAATTGGACGAGCTTTTATTGAGCCGGCCGCTTTTGCCTTTATCGAGACATAGGATAAACTTGCGCTGCGCCAGAGGAAGCATCTCTGGATGTGTCGAGGCGCGGCGATTTCCAACTTGCTGCGGGCTCTTCAACCTTACACTGTCCTGGCATGCTCAGACCGGACAAGAAGTATTCCATTTACGATCTGCGACAACTCAAAGGCAAACGCTGCCTAACCCACATACATGTGAAGTCCCCCGAGGAAGCCGCTGCCGCAGAGGCAGCTGGAATCGACCTGCTGAGCTGCAGTTTCGATTCCCCAGCGGCGCAAGCGCGATTGCCCCTGCTTGTGGCTGCGGCTCCAAAGAGTTTCATCTCCGGGTCAACCCCGCATGGCATGGCCTCTCAGGAAGAAGCCATCCGGACTGGATTCCGGGCTCTCGAACTGGGCGCCAGCTCGGTCTATTGTTCCGCCAGTCCATTCCTAATCGAGGCAATGACGCGCGAAGGAATACCGGTCGTCGGTCATCTTGGCATGGTTCCGCGTCACGCGACATGGACCAACATTCGCGCCATTGGCAAGACTGCCGCCGAAGCGAAGCAACTTTACGATCAGATGAAGCGCTTGGAAAACGCGGGCGCGTATGCAGCGGAACTCGAGTTGGCGCCGCACAAACTCGCATCGTATCTCTGCCGGAAGACTTCCATGCTTTTGATGTCATTAGGCTCGGGCAACGGTTGTGACACGCAGTTCCTATTCTCGGATGACATCCTCGGAGATTATGACGAGCGAATTCCGCGTCATGCCAAAGCCTACCGGAACTTCCTCAAAGAATACCAACGCCTTCAGAACGAGCGCGTCGCCGCGTTCAAAGAATACGCGGCTGACGTGAAGGGCGGGCGCTTTCCGCAGAGCGGTAATCTCATCAACATGGATGAGGCCGCATTCAAGGACGCAGTGGCGGCCATCGAGGCATGTTAATCCGACCGGAAGAAGAACGAGATTGGCCGGCTGTTTATGCCGTTCTTGCTGCGGCGTTTGAAACGCCGTTCGAAGCCAGTCTGGTGAATGCTCTACGCGAGCAGGCTCGGCCGGTTATCTCCCTGGTTGCCCAGCGAAACCAAACGATTGTCGGCCACATCTTCTTTTCCCCTGTTTCGCTAACCGGTCACCTTGACCTCCAGATTGTGGGCATGGCGCCCGTGGCTGTCGCACCGAGTCAGCAACGTCAAGGCATTGGATCATCACTTGTGCGCGCCGGTCTCGAGTCCTGCAAACACCTTGGCGTCCGCGCGGTTGTTGTCTTGGGGCATTCGAAGTACTATCCGCGTTTTGGTTTTGTGCCATCATCGCGTTTCGCCATTGGGTGCGAATACGACGTGCCCGACGAGGTGTTTATGGTTATGGAGCTGCAATTCAGTTATCTCCGCGGCCAATCGGGAATCATTAAGTATCATCCGGCTTTCGGCGCAGCCGCTTGAGATCAACACGGGCGCGATAAAACTGACCTCATTGCCAGGGAACGTCTCGTTCGATACGCTTCGCCCTCATGATTCGAAACTTCACGCGTGAAGACTCGGACGAATGGCTGCGGATGCGCGTAGCGCTCTGGCCCGATTGTTCGGACGAAATGCATCGCCTTGAAATTGCCGAACAATCCGAGGGCTCTGATGTTGCTGTGCTCGTTTATGCCCGGTCAGATGGACGGCTTGGCGGATTCATTGAACTGTCGGTCCGCGACCGCGTCGATGGTTCGATGTCGCGCCAGGCGGCTTACATCGAGGGCTGGTGCGTAGACCCCGATTTGCGCGGTCAGGGAATTGGCCGGCAACTGGTCGAACGCACGGAGGCTTGGGCTTGTCAAGGCGGGTTGACCGAACTGGCGAGCGATGCCGAGATTCAAAACGAACATAGCATCCAGGCTCACCATGCTTTGGGCTTCAGCGAGACATTTCGGCTCGTCCACTTTTTGAAACCAGTCGCCGGGCGAGCACGATCTAGCTGAACCGCACTGACAATTTGTGCAGTGAAAACAAGACATTCCATTCTCGCGATCATCAGTCTGATCTTCGGGTTGATCGCAGCCTTCTGCGCGTTGACGCGCGCTGGTTTTCTCCTCGTGGTTGCGGTCCCACTCGGGTTTGCGGCGATCGGGACAGGCCGCGTCGCCATTCGTTTGATTCGCAAAGCGCACGGTTCTCTTCGCGGCAAAGGTCCCGCGGTTTTCGGCACGTCCTTGGGCGTGGTCGCCGTTGTCTCGAGCCTGTTAGGCATGGTCGGCATGTCTTTTCGACAAGCTGAGCAGCAGCGTCGATGGCAACAAGCGCAGCGTGAAACGGTTCGCTTAGAGAGAACACTTTCGACCAGTCCGCTGCCTGATGTTCCGATAACGAACTTTACGTCGAATCTGCCGATTGTTGTTCTCCACACTGCGGGCCAGTCTATTTCGAAGAATTCACGAACGACGATGCGAGCCGAGTTTTTCGACGTTCATAATGGCCGCGCTTTGGACGGCGCCAAACCCGATTACGCTGGTTTGGTTACGCTCAATCTGCGCGGCATGACGACAATGAATTTGCCGAAGCGGTCTTACACGCTTCACTGCGTGGATGACAGCGATAAGCAAATCAAGGTGTCGTTGCTCGGTTTGCCCGCCGAGGAGGATTGGGTGCTTTACGCGCCTTTTGAGGACAAAACCTTGCTGCGCGATGTGCTGGCTTACGAGTTGACGCGCAAGATGGGACATTATGCGCCGCAGACGCGCTATGTGGAACTTTTCCTGCACAAATCCGACGTTCCGCTTTCGAAGCGGGATTACGCCGGCGTTTATGTGCTGATCGAGAAAATCAAGCGGAGCAAGGAGCGCGTGGCCATCGCGAAACTTGAGCCGCAACATCGGTCCGAACCGGAAATCACGGGTGGCTACATTGTGAAGCGCGATCACGGTGACAGCGGTGACAGGCGCTTCAACACCGACCACGGAGGGCCTTACTTCTACGTTTATCCGAAAGGCGACCAGATCACGGCGCAACAGAGATCGTGGCTGACGCGTTATTTCAAGGCCTTTGAATCGGCGCTTTACGGCGATGATTTCGCGGATCCGGAGACTGGCTACGCTGCCTACCTTGACGTGGATGCATTCATCGATGCTCACTGGCTGATAGAAATGGGCAAGAACGTCGATGGTTTTCGTTACAGCGCCTACCTCACCAAGGATCGGGGCGGCAAAATCAAGGCGGGACCGCCGTGGGATTGGAACCGTTCCTTTGGCAACGCTAATTACTACGGCGGCTGGCAGCCGCAAGGCTGGTATTCATCGAACCTTCGACCCAATGAAATCTCATGGCACCATCGGCTCGGGGATGATCCGAACTTCATGAGACGTTGCGCGGGGCGTTGGGTCGAGTTGCGCAGAGATGTCTTCGACCCAAAGAAAATCAATGCCCGCATCGATGAATTAGCGGCGCAGCTTGAAGAGGCTCAACAACGCAATTTCGAACGCTGGCCCATCCTTGGCCAGCACGTCACCTGCAATCATTTCGTCGGCGGTTCTTATGAAGAAGAAGTGTGCTGGCTGAAGAACTGGGTCGAACGCCGCATCGCGTGGATCGACAGCCAGATTCGACCCGCGGCAAGTTTGTAGCACGACAGTCGTGATCTTCAGGCGAGCACGTTTCGGATTCGCTCGCGCTGTTCAAACGCACCAATGTCGTAACGCTTCCTTGACCGTTCCATTGCATCAGCCGCCAAGCAAGGTGGTCTTTCCGACGAATAGCACCACTTGAAACGGGGGCGGCGTTGTTTTAGCGACTTGCCTTCGGGCTAGTAACCAAGCTCCGCTTTTCGTTGCTCGGCCGTGGGCAAGGGCGCCTTCTTGGTGGTCAACGCTTCTTGTCCGAGACCCTTGATGCGCGCGCTTTCGCTGGCATTGAATTCGGTGCTCGCGCTGAATTCGTCGGGCACGGAATGATCGGCATAGATGGCTTCTACGGGACATTCCGCCACACAGGCTGTGCAATCGATGCATTCGTCCGGATGAATAACGAGCTGGCCTTCCGATTCGTAGAAGCAGGCCACGGGACAAACCTCGACGCAGTCTGTGAATTTGCAGCCGACACATTTCGTGGTAACGACATGAGCCATAATGATTCCTATCCGTATTTAAGTTAAATCCGTCAGTTGTGTGATGCGCGAATCTTTGCGCGAGCTCGGGCAATTCGCCAGCGCCGGCCGCCCGGTAACTCAACCATTCCTCGCTCAACTCGACGCCGGCAAGGGATACAGGTTGAATATGTCTTGTCGATAATCGCGCTTGATGTCAAGGCTGGTTGAGTTCGTCGCGACGAATACTAGGACGCGTCTTTTCTGTTTCCTAAGTCGAGCACGCTCGGCAATTTGGGGTGAATGAGCGCATGGAGTCGTTCGCGTCCGCCATGAGCGGATTTGAACCGGCTTTGAAAGGTGCCGGTGTTGCATTTGGATTTGGGATTGTTCTTTCGCGCGCGATTGACCGCAGCGTTGGCAAAGCTGCGGACGATGCGTCGAATGGTTCCTAAGATTCGTGCCGCTGTGGGAGTGCGCACTCGGCTCTCATCTTCTCTGAGAGTGATGTCCAGGCAATGATGGAGTCGACTCTCCACTACCCAGTAGCCGCCTTTGAGTCAGAGCATGCGGCGGGCTTGGAGTTCTTCCAGCGTCGGCTGATTGCCTTTGACGGTCATTAAATAGTCTCCACCGCCCTCAAAAACCATTGGCTGAGCTCGCTCCTGGTTGGGGTGAAGGGCGTCGCTTAAGATAATCTTGCCCGTCAGATCCAG
>VHDE01000131.1 GCA_016871515.1 Verrucomicrobiota bacterium | reverse complement strand
CCGATAGTGCGGCGGACCTGATCTTCCAACACGAGGACGGAACGCTCGGCGTATGGCACATCAAGGATCGGGCGCTTATTAGCGCTGAGCTTCTAACTCCAAAACACCCAGGGGACTCACCGTGGAGAGTAGTTGCTAGTGGCGATCTCAATTGCGACGGCAAGTCCGACCTGATCCTTCAACACGCTGATGGACGTTTAGCTGTTTGGCACATGACCGGGAGCCGCCTTTTGAGAGGAGAATACTTTAGGCCATTATCAGCCGGTGCTGGCTGGCAAGTTGTGGGAATTGCAAATTACTTCAAAGACAACTGTAGCGACGACATTGTCTTTCAGCACACGGACGGAACAATTGCCATCTGGTACATGAGTGGACACAATCTCCTTCGAGTTGAATCTGCCAATCCACGCCAAGCAGACAGAGGCTGGCGAATCGTCGGGCCGAGATAGGCGACTAACAAGTTGATTAGTCTATTTTTTCATCCGCCGAACAGTTCCGCGTTTAAACTTGGCCTATCGCACACTGCCTGAGAGCTGCGATCCAGGTTTTCGCACGCGGAGAAGGACCGGGCGCGACGTTTGGCGTCCTGCCTGATTTTCAATGGCGAAGCACCAGCGATCGGTTTCGGGAACCCACTTCGCCGCGGTCAGGAAGATTTCGCGCTCACTTTGGTCTTTCGGAATGAGAACGCCATTGAGCCCGATGTTATCGACGATCACGCCGTGAGGCAGGTTGTCCACAGCGAAGGTGATTAGATCATCGTGGCCGTTGCGTTTGACGCGCAACCAAGCGGGAATTGTCTGGCCGGGCGCGATCGTGATTTCGGCAGGCGAATTGTCCGGGGCCGGCGCTGCGGCCGTTAACTTGAGATTGTTCGTTGTCGTGTGCGCGACGAGCATTGACGCCGGATCGAGAGAAACAAACAGTTTCGGTTTGTCGCCAAGCTTGATGCGGCCAAAATTATTCACAGTCCTGGCCACAGCCTTCCCATTGATTGTGGCGGTTGCGGTAACAACACTATTCGTTGCGACAGACTCAGCCGGTTGTTGGGCATCGAGATCGGCATTGATCGTTCCACGCGCTTCGCTATGCCCGGCTTGGACGATCAACGGGGCTGAAACCGAGAAACCTGGCGGCAGATTGGCAATCTCGACCTTTATCTCCCCGTCGAAACCATCCGCGCGATCGACATTGACAGCGAAGCTTTGGCCGCTGCCGGCGCCGACCGTTGGATTCGCTCCACTCAACGTGACCTGAAAATCGGGCCGCGGTTCGCGCACCGTCAACCGGTAAACAAAGCGTTCTCCTTGATAGCCGCGCGTATCGGTTACGCGAATCAAATACGTTCCGTCCGAGGGCGCCGTAAAATGGAGCCGCGAGTCCGTGCCGAGCTTGCGTTCGCCATCGTCATCGTTTGCGTAAAAAAGAGGAAAAACAGGCAGACCGTTGGCCACGAGCTTTGCTCCCGGCAAATGCGCTTCTACAATGTAACAAGGTTCCTCGTTAGCGTGCGCCGTGGCGCTTGTGTCGAAGTAGGTTCGGCGCTTCCCTCCAGACGTGTAGAAAACAAAACCGGAATCAGGTCCCTGCGGCGCCCGGAACAATTTGACGACTTCGCCTTGAAGATAAAGCAACTGGTTCAACTCCATCTCTTCCCAATTCTCAACCCGGCAATCCGCGCCGTTGGAATCGATGGGGCGAAATGTCACTGCCGAATTTCGGACCGCTTGCAAGAGCAGTCGTGGAACCGGTTTTCCATCTCCGTGCAAGATTTCAATTTTGGAATCCAGCGGCGTCCCTCGTTGCGCGGCGGCGATTTCGACAATCCAGGCCTGCCCGGCTTTGGCTTCAAATTGGAAAAGGTCACTATCACTGGAGCCATCCAGCGCGAAAATGCGGCCGCCGACCGAAGCCGGCACACGAATTTTGGTCGCCAGTTCCGGCCGGGCGTTCGGCTCAGCCTCGAGCGATTCCGGCGCGTCACTCACAACCAGCTTAAACGCGCGGCGGCTTCCGTACCTCTCTGTGTCAAGCGGCAATTCGATTTCTCCCGCCTTATCACCTTTGACCTTCAGCTTTCGGTCAGGCGGCAAATTGTGACCAATCAGCTCTATCTCGGTTTCCGAATTGGCCGCGACGCTCAAAGGAAAACAGCCGGTCACAAAAGGAAATTCTCCAATCGACAGCCGATAAAAATGATCGGACGAGGCGCCCAGCAGTAATTCGCTCGCTCGAATGACATAACGCCCGTCCTCGGCGAACTTATGGATTAAGAGCGCATCCCCGCCCTGGCCAACTCCGTTATCGCTGGCGAGCACTTTACCGTCGCCGTCGATTAAGGTCAGAACAATATCTGATTTCGAACCCAGTCTCTTGGCCGCGACATCGAACACGATCGTCCGGCCAGCGTTAGCTGCGAAGCTGAACTCCTCCAGGTCGCCGGCTTTCTCGTGCGTCGCCCAAACACTGACTGGCGTCGCGTTGATGTTTCGGTCGCTTGTCTGGTCGGCGTACATCTGAGCCAAACTGTCCACGTGAACCTGGATCTTGCCGCTTTCTCCATTTGTGTTGACGACCGAAAGTTCGTAAGGGCCGCGCTTGATCTCAGCTTCTGGCGTAATCGTAATCCACGCTTCATCGCGGTTCGCCTTGCCGTCGCGCACAATCTCGCCTTTAAGCTTTGGCGAATTAAACTTTACCTCAGTAAGACCGACGAGGTTTTTGCCTGACAGTTTGACCTTCGCGCTGCTTCCACGCTGAATCCCACGCGGCTCGGCGCGGACGAGTTCTGGTTTCGGCGGCATCAAAACCTTGCCATTCGCCGCATCGTAAAACTGCAATGTTCCATCGAGCCGGCCAGTCACAATCGCTTTGTTATCGGAAATGAAAATCAACGCGGGCGCCCAATCCGGCTGCGCTTCGAGCGTCAGCCGTTCTTTGATTTCTGAGGCTTCCCAAACCTTGACCGTCTTGTCCTCGGCCGATGAGACCACTGTCTTGCCATCGGTCGCGAAAGCAATTCTCAGGATCGAGCCCTCGTGCGCGAAACGCGATTCGACAAGTGGATTGGTAGTCTCGGCCGCGTTCTCGCTGATTTGCCAAACGCGAATTCGATTGTCCACTCCGCCCGCCAAGAGCCGTTTGCCATCCGGACTAAACGCGACGGCGTAAAGTTCTTTCAATGACTGTGACAGCGTATCGCGTCGTTCGCCTGTAATCACGTCCCATAATTTGACCGTGCGATCCGCGCTCGCGCTGGCCAAAATCTTCCCGTCCGCACGAAATGCGAGATCGAAAACAGCGCCATTATGCCCCGAAAGCGTCTTAAGTTCTTCCCCGTTCTCGACTTTCCAAAGTTTGATTTTCTGATCGTAGCTTCCGGTGGCCAATGTTTTCCCATCCGGCGACAGAGCGATTGCATAAAGCGCATCACGGTGCCCTTCGAATGTGCGCGCCATTTCACCGTTCGCAATGTTCCATTGGCGAACCTCGCCGGAGACGCCGGCTTCCCCGGCCGCGGCAAACAAGTGCTGGCCGTCAGCAGAAAAGGCCAGATCGTTCACACTGCCACGATGCCCGGTCAATGTGCGCACCGATCCGCGACTCTCCGCCGAGATCAATTCGACTTCGCCATAGCGAGCGACCGCAATCACTTTCGTGCTAGGCGCAAACGCCAGGGCATTAACCGACCGGCGCGGCGGAACCTTGGGGACAATCTTCGGCACAACCAATTCCTTGGCCGCAACTTTGCCGGCGGGCGGGCCCGGAGCGCCGGCGTCAATCCACGCTTTGATGCTGGCGATTTCAGCGGTTTCGAGTTTCTTTCGTTTGCCGGGAGGCATGATTTTCGTTTTGCCATCGCGAACGATTTTGCCTTCGACCATTTGCACGAGAAGGCTTTCGCTGCTTTTGCCGGGAACAATCACCGGCCCGCTTTCACCGCCTTTCATCAAGGCTTCGAAGCTCTCCATGATCAGCTTCCCCTCTGGGTCCTGCGCCATATGGCAATCAAGGCAATGCTTGCTCAGGATCGCATCCACGGCCATGAAATCCCTCGCGGATGCCGCTGGCGCAGCCAGGAGAACGTGTTGAAGCGCGGCCGTCAGCATCAGCCCAGGCAGCACAGATCCAAGTCGCATAAGGCTATTCATAATTCCGGAGCGCAATATGCCTGAAAACTCCTGCCGTGTCGCTACGAAATCCGAATGATGCGAGCTCGCACATCAATCTCTTTGGCCCAAAGTTCGCGCCAAAGAATGTGAGTGTTCATGAGCATATCGCCGCGCGCTGATTCCTCGTCAAATTTTGGTCGATAGAGGTCCACTGCCTTCTGCAGATGGCGGATGAATTCTTCTTCTGTGGGATGACCGGTCTTTTCGATTACGATCTTAAACGCGGCAAGATCCTTTTCTTCCAACCGCTGAAGTTTGCTTGCCAGGACGTCCCAAGGGTGAACAAACCGGAAGAGATGCCCGTGTCGTTCAACGACTATGGCGCGGTCACGCCAATCGGATGTACTCCGGAATGCCAACGGATCGCAGACCTGAATAAAATAATCGCATTTGTCCTGGGTCCGGCCATGCGTCTCCACAAACCGATGTAGAAAATCATAAACAGATTCATCACCAAAGAGGTCGGTATTCGCGCTTGTGAACGTAGGCTCTATAAACAACTGAAGCGGAGTAGAACCAAATACGTTGATTTTAAGCCGTGGTTCAGTAGGAAGGGCACGAGCAAGTTGCTAAAGACGCCTGCCTGCGGGACTGAGCCACGCGATATGCTCGGCCTGAAAAACCATAGAGAGCCTGATCAATCAGCCGAGAAGTAACGCCTTTGTCCGCTGCGAGCATTTCGCCAATCGGACATCGCGCTCCGTCAGCCGACCTGCGTCCGCACGCATCAGAATGCGCGCTGCTATGCGCGATTTGCGCCAGCAACGATCCATGCGTTCTCGGTTTCGTGACAACATAACTTATCGTAAGGACATGCTCTTCTCGCCGAATGGTCAATGATTGAACAGGAATTCCTTGCTGCTGAGGAGAGCCCAGTAAACATCTTCAATCACCTGTCTTCGTTCGGCATCGCTGGCTTCACTGAGAATTTTCAGAATCTTCTCCTTCTCGGCCTCGGTCGGATAGCGCGACAACGCGCCTAGATATGCTTCTTCGATGATGTCATGGGCAGCGGTCTTTTTCGCGAGCAGCTTGTCGATGACATTATCCTTGGCTTCGAGCTTCTTGTTGATGGTTTCGCCATTCGCGATATGGAGCACTTGCGCCATGCTCGGCTCTTCGGTTCGTTCGCACTCGCATGTCTTGATGCGTTCGGGCCGGCCAAAGGATTTGAGAAAATAAGAATTCACATTCGAATCCGGCAACTGCATGGCCCGCCAGCCGTCCGGGTAATTCGGGAATTTGGTGGGCGAACCGCTGGCTTGCGAAATCGCGTCCAACAACACTTCAGCCATCAGGCGCCGCGGGTAATAACGCGAGTAAAAACGCCGATCGGCTGCATTTTCGGGCAAGGCCTGACTCGATCGCTGATAAGTTTCGGATTGCAGGATGGCGCGCATGACCGACTTCAGAGCGAATTGCTGATCCGCCAAAAACTTCGCGACGGACGAAAGAAGTTTTTCATTGCTGGCTGGGTTGGTGACGCGCAGGTCATCGACATTTTCCACCAGACCAACCTCGAAGAAATTTGCCCAGATACGATTGACGATGGCACGGCTGAAGTAAGGGTTTGCTCGCGAGGTCAACCAATTCGCCACATGTTCGCGGCGGTCTTCGGGAGCGTCGATCAGAATCGCTTTGCCGTCTAGCGGGCGCGGGGCCTGCGGGCGGCCGCGCAAGGGTTGATTGATATCTCCGCTCGTTGCGACAAAAACGATTCGTTCGCCGTCGCTAGCGCCATTCTTGGCGCGCACGCGAGCGAACAAATTGGCCATGCCGTAATATTCGTCGTTGGTCCACTTCTCCATGGGATGGTTATGGCACTTGGCGCAATTGATCGACATCCCGAGAAAGGCCTGGGAAGTGGTTTCAGCCATGTTCGGGGGATCTTCGTGAAGCACAAAAAAATTGGCGGCGCCATTCTCGATCGTGCTGCCCTTGGCGGTGATCAATTGGCGAACGAACTTGTCCCAAGGTGTGTTAGCCGCCACGTTGTTCCGAATCCAATGATAGTAGGCCCACATCGCTGGGGGCCTCAGTTTCTCGCTCGTCACCAGAAGAAGGTCCGACCATTTGTACGTCCAATAATCCACGAATTCCGGCCGCTTCAGCAGTGCCTCGATCAATCGATCTCGCTTGCCAGCCGATTTGTCACTGAGAAAGTCCCTCGCCTCTTGCGCTGTCGGCAAAACACCGATCGTGTCGAGGAAAGCCCGACGGAGAAACTCAGAGTCCGTGGACGCCCCCGATGGCGGCAGATTGAGGCTTTCCAGCTTTTCGAGCACCAAGTCATCAATGAAATTCCGGCGCTTGGCACTTGCGAACACTTCCCGCGCCACTTGGTTCTCGTAAGGCACGCTGACCGTGGCAATCGCGATCCGGCTGAGATACCACGCGGTGATAGCGCCTTCGCCATGGCCGAGCACTTTCACTTTGCCGGATTCGTCCACTTGTGTGACGGACGAATTCGAGTCCGTGTACTTTACCCAGCGGGTAACATCTTCCGAGTGTCCGTCGGTAAAGTAGGCGCGAACGAGTAATTGCTGGTTGGCGCTCGGCTTCAGGATGACATGCTCCGGCAGCACTTCGATCCGAACAATGCGGGGTTCGTCTTGCCTTGGCCCCGGGGTTCCCGCGGCGATCCATTCCGCAAGCACGCGATACTCGACCGAGTCGGTTTCGAATTTTTTACCGCCTTTATGCGGAACGGCGCCGGTCGGTTTCAGAAGCATCAGGCTGCGCCCGGGATCGCTTGGCACAATGCGACGGCCTAGCGCATGGCGCGTCAAGGTGGCGTAATCCCCTTCATCATCGTAACCGCGCAGGGAAAGGCGAAAACCATTTTGACCGGCCGCAGCGCCATGACAAGCGCCGGAACTGCAACCGAACTTCGCCAAAATCGGCTGCACGTTGTTGGGAAAGCTCAGTTCGACCGGCTTTTCTGTCCCGGTGACCTTGACCTCGGATTCCGCGACTCGCTCTCCGCTTCTGCCGATAATCTTTGCTGACCCATTGGCAATGGGAACGGCCAACCCATCCCTGACGGCGACGACATTCGTATCGCTTGATATCCAAATAATGTCCTCGCTCAATTGACCTACGAATTGGCCGTCAATCATTCGCTCCAGCAAGAGCTGCTGCGAAGCCGTCGAACCGTTAAGTTCAATTTTCTTTGGCAGAACCGTGATGGTTTCGGCCCCATGCGTGCAGAGAACGAATTGGACGACGACCCACGCTGCGATGATGCAATGCCATGCTCGATGTCCAATCTTCGCACCTGAACCGATGCAGTCGGCAGCGTCCTCGCCTTGTCCAGCGCTTCTGATCTTTCGGCAGCTCTGCAGATTGGAAACATTGGAAATCTGCGATGCAGCAGAGTGAGACTCTGCGCGACGGAGAACGGAGGCGAGCGACTTTGACTGCATACTTACACTTGGATCAGAACAATTCTCGAATCGGTTGCGTTCCGAAATCCACCAACGGAAACGGACGTGAATTCGGCCCTGGCAAATGCGTTTCGAGGTCCAACCCAAGGCTGTGATACACCGTGGCCACGACTTCAGACGGTTTGACTGGCCGCTCGACTGGATACGCGCCAATGTCATCACTCTTCCCCACGACACGGCCGCCCTTCACACCACCGCCCGCGAAATAAGTCGTCCAACATTGAGGCCAATGATCGCGGCCGCCCGCCGGATTAATCTTGGGCGTCCGGCCAAACTCAGCCAGATTACAAACCAGCGTGTTATCCAGCATGCCGCGTTGAGACAGATCCTCGATCAACGCGCTATAACCCTGATCGTACATTGGGGCAACGATGTCTTTCATCCCTGCGATCGACGTGAACGGTTTCGACCCATGAATGTCCCAAGTGATCTCGTCGAAGACGGTGATGAACGTGTTGATGGTGACAAATCGCACGCCAGCTTCAACGAGGCGGCGTGCGAGCAAGCAGCATTGGCCAAACCGAGTCAGACCATAACGTTCGCGGACTTTCGCGGGTTCCTGGCTCAAATCAAAAGCCAGGCGCGCCTTATCACTCGTCATCAAACGATAGGCCGATGCAAAATTGCTATCCATGAGTTTCGCCGTCTCGCTCGCCTCAAAGTTCCGGACTGTGTCATCCACAATATTGCGCAAGTCGCGCCGCCGATTAAGCCGCGCTTCTCCAATTTCCTTTGGCGGCAAAAGGTCCGGGACCTTGAAATCGGCCTTTGAAGGATCGGCCATCAACACGAACGGATCGTAAGCTTTGCCTAAGAATCCAGCGTCCTGGCCATGAGGCATATTTCCCCCAGTCGGTCCCATCGGCTCAGGCAAAATGACATGAGCAGGCAAATCCGTTTTCCGTCCTTGCAGATAGGTCAAGGCGCAACCGACATGCGGCGTATTGACTCCGCCCGTGAAGAGCCGGCCCGTTTGCAACATTTGATGTCCAGTATCATGAACGGCCGCTGCAGTGTGATAGCAGGTGCGGACCAGAGAAAACTTGTCGGCGAACTTCGCATGCAGTGGGAAGATTTCCGAAATCTGGATGTCGGGACTGTTCGTCGTAATTGGCTTGAACGGACCGCGAATCTCGCGCGGCGCGTCCGGTTTCATGTCCCACGTATCCAATTGGCTCGGCGCGCCGAGATTGAAGATCATAATGGCAGCCCGCTCATCCTTTCCCTTGGAAACGGCTCCAGCTGCCTTGAGCGCAGAGTACTGAGACAGTGAGAGGCCAATGGCGCCGAGCGTGCCAACTTGAAGGAAGTCGCGCCGTGTAATTCCATCACAAGTCGTTATCGAACCTCTTCCGGTAATCTTGAGCATGGCATTAACCTTTCTCGTGGGTCCTTGTTCGCAATGTCGGTCACATTCCGCGAACGCAATTCCGACGTACGATCCAGCTTAACAACCGATAAGCTATTCTCGCCAGTGACTGCGCGCAATCAATTTTGCCACTTTGCCACCCGCAACTCCCTCCTCAGGCGTCGGAAGAGAGGGAGCAGCGCCTCTTGCATGCGATTTGAAAATGTAGAAACCATGGTTTTATCCAGAGTTTATTCCAATTCGCGATCAAGATGAGACGGATCATCGCGAACGCGCTATTCGAAATACCCTCACCCGTCCTACGGACACCCTCTCCATGAACCTCCCGATCTGTAGTCCCGCCTTTAGGCGGCAGCATTTGCTGGTAGCGAAACAGTTTTTGCGGATTGCAATCGCTCCGGCTAAAGCCGGGACTACATGCCGCAACGTCAGGTTCGTGGGGAGGAAGAAGAGGAGGCCTGAACCTCTGAGCCGATTTCTTGACCACGGATTTCACGGATTTCGCGGATTTCGCGGATCGAGCAGTGATTTTATCCGTGTGATCCGCGTAATCCGTGGTTGAATCAGGTTCGTGGGGAGGGACGGGGTGAGGGGCATTCGTCTCGTTTTGAAAGCGACTTGGAATTAGATGCGTTTGCCCTGAAACGGCTGCTTCTTCCGCTTTTGTGTGATTCGTGTGTTCCGCGGGCAATTCTCTCAGCCAAGAGCTTTGTCGCTCTGCGCGCAAAGCAAGAAGGACGGGTCGTGAGGCCCGTCCTTCCCGAACTCAAACTGAATTGTCGGAATCCCTCGGCTTACCTGGCTTTGCGGCCTCCTCGATCGCTCGGACCGTGTCGTCCCAGGCGTTGGCGTATTGGCTCAAGGCTTTGTCGTAGTCCTTCGCCGTTTCCGCCGCCACACCTTTGTCCAGGTCTTCCTTCGCCCGCTTCAGGTCGGCATCGACGGCTTTCTGGTTCTTCGGATTCACCGCCGTCAGGTGCTCGTTCTCCGAATACAAAGTCCGGCTCACGAGCCGCGCGTTTTCCAGCAAGTCGGCCAACTCATCCGCCGCTTGCTGTCCGACCGCCGCGATCACCCGGCCCTTGGCGGCGTCCTGCACGACATTCGCCAGCTCCCGCGCCGCCGCTTGCATCAAGTCAAACGCCTTCGGTCCGGTCTTCAGGTCCAGGTGCGCGAAGAGCGGCTCGTCTGCCCAGCACTTCGGATCCAGGCTTTCCTCGATCAGTTCCAGCGCTCTCACCAATTCTTTGACGAATGGCTTGACTCGCTCCAAGGCATCGGAAGCGCAGCCAAACGCGCTCATGACCTTGAAGGTGAGCGTGTCGCTCGCGCTGGCCAGATGACTGTCCGTGACGGTCAACGTCACCGTATAGGTTCCGTGGTGGGCGTAAGTGTGCGTGGGCGTCAGCGTCCCGATCACGGCGGGCGAGCCATCGCCAAAATCCCAGCCCATCACGTGGCTCGGGCTGCTCGGATCGCTGAAGGCGCCGAAAAAGGTCACTTCATCCAAGGCGACCTTCTCCTGGTCCGGACCGGCATCGACGACCGGCGGAACATTCCTGACCGTTAGCGTGCCGCTGATCGTGGTCACGATGTAATTGCCCAGCTTGTTTTGCAGGTCGAGCAAAGCGGGAATGATGGGATAGGTTCCCACCGGGCTGCTTTCCTTGGCGCTCGTGCTGTAGGTGGCGCTGATCGCATCATTATTGAGGACACCGAGGAGGTGGCCGCTCAGCGGCGGATTGGCCTCGCCGTAATTGCGCGCCGCGTGGTTCGCGGTGACGATCAGAGTCGCGCGAGCAACGGTGAACGTGAAGGAAGCTGTCGCGCTCCAAGGCGGGACGGCGCTGCTGTCGGTCGCGGTCACGTTGGCCAGGAAGATACCGGCTGCCTTGCGAGTGCCGCTGAGGGTTAGCGTGGCTGCGTTGAACGCGATTCCCGGCGGCAGTCCGGTCGCGGTGTAACTGACCGTCTGGCTGGTCCCGGGCGCGCCGAACGCGTTTGCCGGAATTGTGCAACTGAAGGGCGTTCCATACGCGCCGGTTTGATTGGCAATGATGGGCGGCGTGTTCGCGGGCGTCACGGTGATCGCCACCGTCACGATTTCGGAATCGGCGTTGCCATCATGCGCCAGGTAGCTGAAGCTGTCCGGCCCGGTGTAATTGGCCTCCGGCGTGTAGGTGAACGAACCGTCTGGCTGCAACGTCACCTGACCATGACTGGCCTCGCTGACCAGAACCGCCGCTAAAAGATCATCCTCCAAGTCGGTGTCATTGCCCAACACATCCGGCGCGCCGATCGTGAGCGCGGCCCCGGCCGCGACGGTGGCCGCATCGGGCTGAGCGACCGGCGCTTCGTTGATCGAGAGGGCGATGACCGTCCCGCTGAGTTCCGTGATCTTGGGGGTGCTCGTGTTGTCAAAGAGCACCGTGAACCGTCCGCCGGACACAGTGCCCTCGAGGTTGTTCATCCTGTTTTTCACCGGCATCTTGCCGCCGCTGCTCAATATGCTGGGCCATCTGGCGCCATTCCAGTACCGGAGGGCGAGCTTCGACTCGCGGAAGCCGCTGATCGTGGAAGAATAGTAGAACTGGACGGTGGCCGAATCCGAAGCGTCCGCTCCCGAAATCTGTAGATCCACCACGCCTCCCCCGACGTCGATCCGGATCCCGGCGATAGGATTGGATGTGTAAGTGGCCGTCGTGACGCTGGCAGGACTGCCCGATTTATTCACAAAATTCGCCGTCAGGCCGGGAAGGCTAGGCGGACCAGCCTGTGGCGGGGTCTGGACCAGGACGGATTGCCCCGCAGCCGCAACTTTGCTTTGAACTGGGCCCACATTCGGCGCTTTGATCGTGAATGGCTGGGACGCCGAAGCGATGCCACCTGGATACACCACCGTGATCAGCGCGGTCATAATTCCGTTCGCAGGCACCGGCGCCAAGCTCGCGGGAACCTGAGCATCCAAAGCCGGGCCGTTCAAGAACTTAGTGTAGTGTGTCATAAATAACTATACATGCATTTCAGGCGTGATATGATTTGTGTCATCCCGAAAACGAGCCCTGCCGTCCTGTTGGAACCTCACCATCAATCCCAATTGGTAGCTTGGGAGTCAGCCCACGG
>VHDE01000130.1 GCA_016871515.1 Verrucomicrobiota bacterium | reverse complement strand
CGGAGCCTGGCTCAGTCTATATCGGCGGACAGAAAGTCCGAGTCGAGCGCCGGCGACTGCGGCGGGGTGATAAAGAAGTGCGATTAAAGAGCTGCCAGGCGATGCAACAAAGCGAAGGTTTTTCCGAACAGTTGCTCGGCCAGTCGCTGGCGGGACTGTCCGGGCGGCGCTACCGCGAGACGCTGGTCAATGCGGCCGAAGCTTTTGGGGTTTGGACCAGCGCGGTCTCGCCAGTGTGTTGCTTTATGGAGAGAAAAGTTTTCGCACCATCAAAGGCCACGAGCACATCCAAGCCAGGGTGGCCAACATTGAAGTCGAACATGCAACCATCAGTCATCCTTAAATCTTAAAAGCGTTTTTTAATGAGCCACTCCAAAAAGTTTCGACTAAAAGCTGGACATGCTCTAGTCCATCAGTCAGTTAAAAGCCCATTGCATTCACGGAAGTTACCGCTTTTCAAACGGCACGCGAAGTGCTAGTATTGTTCCGGATGTGCAGCGTGTCTTAACCAGCACACTTAGAACTTATGTCGCACACTCAGGTTTCCAGATGGATATTGGCCGGTCTCGTCGGGTTCTTGACTCAAAGCTCTCTGTCGGCCGAAGAACCTTTACCTTTATCACCCACGATACGCGAACTCATGATCGTCAATCGGGAGAAGCGTATTCAATTTAACCCTTTTCCGGGCGTTCAGGAGTACAAACTCTTCCGAGCCGATGGGCTCGGTAAGCCGTTTGTTGAAGATACGTCCGGCACTTTCAACGGTTACCGATGGACCTCGCCCTTGGCCGCGACCGACGCGCTGGGCTTTTACCGGTTGCAACTAACCCCAATCAGCCCCGAAGCCCTTCTGGCGTCCACCGTGTTGAACCGCCTTGCCTACGGCCCAACCCCGGACGAACTCGAAAGGGTCAAGAGCATCGGACCTCAAGCTTATATCAATGAGCAATTGGCGCCCGAACTGATCTCTGTCGGCAATGCCTCCGTTGTTCCGACCGAGTGGGAATACGTTACTGCGACGATTAAAGGATCAGACCGGAGCTGGGTTTATATTTATCTCATGTCGGAAGGGGAGGGTTACATCGACGACCTCACGCTTGTCGCGGGAAAGACTGCGGGCGTTGGCCCGAACCTGCTTCGCAACGGTGATTTTGAAGCGCCCCTCAGGACGAATGACTGGTCTGCGGCCGCAAACCATCGGCTTTCGGCCATTACGACCGAAGTCAAGCATTCCGGCAACTCATCGCTGAAGGTAGTTGCCACATCACCCGGAGAGAGTGATGAGTCTGCTCTTCTCCAAGTGGTTACGCCGGAATTGGTGGAGAACCAGGACTACACCATTAGTTACTGGTACTTGCACAGCACCAACAAACCGGCCACCGTGACGGTCAGGTTGTCCCGCAGGGACGTCAATATCTCTTCCAAGTCGCTGCCGACGTTTGCAAGACTTGCCTACGGAACCGCTTCGATTGCCGATCTGCGCAGTTGGTACGTCTCGCATGCTGTCCAGTCTAAGCGGCAATTGCTCGAGGTGCTCACCCAGTTTTACGACAACCATTTCACAACCTACTACGAGAAAACCCGTGAGTACCTGGGCGGCCGTGTAAACGTGGCGGTCGATTTCGAGTATCGCGAATTGAAGAAATGGCGCGACGTCCTGATGAATCCGAATGGAACGTTTTACGACCTGCTCAAGATCAGCGTCGAAAGCCCGACGATGGTGATTTACCTGGACACCGTTACGAGCACACGAACCGCCGCGAACGAGAACTACGCGCGCGAGTTAATGGAACTTTTCACGATGGGTGTCGATAACGGTTACGATCAAAAAGACATCGAAGAAATGAGCCGTGCCTGGACCGGATGGCGTGTGGATAAGTTGCCGCTCGGCCAAGAGAATAATCCGTTCGCCTCGGCGGTTGCTAACAAGGACACGTCGCCGGGTTATTGGACACTTCGCTTCAGCGCGAGCAACCATGACACCACAGCCAAGACGATGTTCGCCGGCAAAACAATCGATGCTCGCTTCGGCGCTCCGCACGCTGGCAAATCTTACGAGCTCAGGCTGCCAGCCCGCAGCGGAAACGCTGGGATGCAGGACGGCTACGACATCATTAACCACTTGGCGAACTTGCCTTACACGCAGGAGTACCTGAGCGTGAAACTTTGCCGGCTCTTCATTAACGAGCGGTTCATGCATGCGGCCTACGATTACACCGATCCCAATTTGACCGAGGAAGGCAAACTCGTTCGCGATTGCATGAAAACTTGGGATACGCCAGCGGATGACGGACGAAAGGGAAATCTCCGCAATGTGCTGCGCGTTATCTTCAATTCGAAACTGTTTCGCGAACACGGCGCAGCGCAGCAAAAGGTCAAGAACCCCTTCGAGTTTACCGTCAGCACCGTTCGCGCGTTGCGCGCGGCTCGGCCCAACGGCGGCTTCACCGCCGATAGCACCGGCGCTGATCTGCTGGCGCCGATGGATCGCATGGGCATGGACCTTTTCTATCGCGAGGAACCGGACGGATGGTCGGAGTATGGCGATGACTGGATCAATACCTCTGCGATGGTCGAGCGCATGCGTTTTGTGCAAGGCTTCCTGAAGGTCAACAGCGCCGTTTCCGACCCGGTTGGCCTGCTCAAAATGAAGCTGCCCTCCTCGCAATGGCGCGATGCTGGGGCCGTCGTCGATTACTTCTTCAGCATTCTCTTTCCGGGTGAAGGCAAAGCGAATCTCGGCCTCGATCGTACGGCGGCCATCACCTACCTCAATACCAGTGACACGGGAACTGCCCCGTCCCTCTTTAGCAGTTTGGATCCGAACGCCACCTCCGCAAGCTCACCGTATCAATCGCGCGTTCGCAGCATGGTGGCCATGTTGATGTGCCTGCCGCGTTTTGAAGAACAATAAATCTCGACTCGACTCGACTCGACTATGAATATTCTGACTCGCCGAACATTTCTGGAGCGCAGCTTGCAAGTCGCCCTCGGCGCCGCTGCCAGCGCCTTCTTTGGCATCCCTTCATTCATCCAACGCGCGTTGGCTCAGGGCCAGATTCCCGATCGAACCAAGAAGGTCTTGTTCATCTTCCTCCGGGGCGGCAATGACGGCATTAACACGATCATTCCATGGGCGGACGATGCCTATAACACGACGAATCGGCCGACTCTTTACATTCCGAGGCCCGATCCGCAAACCAGCGTGAGCGGCCGCATGCCAACTGCCCCAGACCTGAAGCGCGTCGTCGATTTGGGCAATGGGTTTGCCGGCGTTCATCCGGGACTGTTCGAGTTGGCTCCAGTCTATAACGACCGCCAAGTGGCGCTCATTCACCGCGTCGGCTATCCGAAACAATCGCGATCTCATTTCGATTCGCAGCGGTATTGGGAGAATGGCATTCCGCGCGACAAAATCACGGGCAGCGGCATTTTTTACCGAGCGGTCGTGAACACTGGCCTGTACAAAGGGCGAAAGTTTCCGGCCGTCTCCGTGCAAAGCGACAATCCATTGCTCTTGCGCGGTCCGCTGCCAACCACGACCAATCTGTCGAAGTATCAGAATTACGACATGGCCGGGGTCACGGGCAACAGCAATGATCGCGCGAAACTCCTGGCTGCGATCAGCGCCCAGCATGGCATCGAATACCCGGTGAAGGATAATCGCAATTTGCTGTTCTCCACCGGCGCCGGGCTCAAGGAATCGATCGACGGATTGAAAACGATCGGTCTCGCCAGCAACGAATTCTACGATAAAGACGGCGCCACGCATTTGTTCCCGATCAATGCCGCGTCCAATCAGAAAGGCCTCTCCAGCGGATCTTACGGCTACTTCAACAACCTGAAAGTTGCGGCGCAAATTCTGGCCCACACCGATGCCGTCGTAGCCGGAACGGCCTTGGGTGGTTTCGACACCCACGATCGTCAAGGAAAGCTGACGGGCGGACATGCCGATCGCATGCGCTGGCTAGGCTGGACGATGTATGCGTTGCGAAAATATTTCACAGATGTCAGCCCTGCGCTTTGGCAGAACACGGTGGTAATCACACTTTCGGAGTTTGGCCGCACTTCGAAGGAGAACGGCAATCAAGGCACCGATCATGCCGAGGCTGGCACGATGTTTGTGGCTGGCGGCAAGGTGAAAGGTGGCGTTTATCAGTGCAGCAATGACAGTTGGACGACGGGGCAAACCGGTTCGATGTTCCAGGTCAACAGCCGTTACCTGCGCCGCAGCGTGGATTATCGTTCGGTCCTCGGCGAAATCATTCGCGATCACTTGGGCGCCACGCCGGAGCAATTGGGAACGATAATTCCGGGTTATACCGAAGCGCGGGAAAACTTGGCGAGCGGCGGCGTTACCCCAGATGGCACGCGCATCGCCGGCGAATTGGGTCTCATTTAGAACCAAGCGATTGCTGAGAATTTCTCTCCGTAACCGAAGTGAGGCAGCAACAGCGCGCTCTGCTACTGCCCTTGACTTGAGCACTCTGGGAGTGATTCTTACTCCTGATCTTGATTTTGCTCCTCAAAAGGCTCGCACCAACGAGATCATGATCAAGAGCAAGGATCAAGAGCGTGAAACCAAATGGCGCCAGCAGGAGCTTAATTCAATGGCAGCGGTGCGACGGGCTGTCCCTGTCTTGGGGGCGGCAAATTCCTCGTTGCTCCTTGCCTTCGGCTTCCTCCTTCCGGCGCTTCAAACGACTTTCAGTGAGACGGCCGTTCTGCGGCCAACCGCCGACACGACCTTGTTTGAAAGTTCGCCCAACGACAACATGGGCGGTTGGACGCACATTGCGGCAGGAACGACCGGCAGCGCCGGTGATCGAACGCGAAACCGAGGCTTATTTCGGTTCGACGTTGCCGCTGCGCTGCCGAGCCAATCAAAGATTACCAGCGCGACGCTGGCTCTCCGGGTTGTCCGTGTCCCCGGGAGTGTTGGGGGCGGGGGGCCGGTCGGTTCGACGTTCGTTTTGCATCGGCTTATGAAGCCGTGGGGCGAGGGCGACAAGTTAGGGGATCGTGGATTTCCGGCCGATCCCGGTGAAGCGACGTGGAATTCTCGTTTCGCTCCGGAATCGAATGGCGCGCGTGGATCCACGTGGAATGTTCCCGGCGCCGCGTCCGGCGCGGACTTTTCAGCCGTTGTGAGCGCATCACGAGCTGTCTCGGGCTTGGGCCGATACGAATTCGCAAGCAGCTCCAATTTGGTTGCCGATGTTCAAGCGTGGCTGGATGACCCGAGTTCCAATTTCGGCTGGCTGCTAAAAACTCAATCCGAGGGCATCGCGAAAACCGCGCGTGCGTTTGCCTCGCGCGAGGACACTAATCAAGCGCCGATACTGACCATCGAATACTCGCCGCCGCCGCGCGTGAAAATCGAGCGCATCGAGAGAGTCGGGAACGACATTCACTTGCAGTTTCCGGCCGAAGCCGGCTCAGCTTACATCGTTCAATATCGGGAATCATGGCCTTCCAATAGTTGGCTCACGCTGACGAATTTTGCACCGCAGCCAGCTTCAACCAATCTCCTCATTCGCGATCCAATTGGCGATTCGCGCCGATTTTATCGGATTGCTAAACCATAATCGCGTGCGAAGCCGCGTATCTCGATAGATTATAGCGTTTCTCGAAACAGAAATTTCCGGATAGGTAGGGCAAACCTGCTGGTTTGCCGGAAACGCGGCAGCGTTTCCCTACCTATCCGGAAATCTGTTTCGAGAAACGCTCTGTTTCGCCGCGGAATGCGCGACTGAGTCGATGTTGTGGTAACGGTTGATGACCGGGTTGTGGACCTCGGTGGTTCGACGGTCAGGCCATTCAATTTTCACGCGAGTCACTTGCGAAAGAGAACCGAGGCCGAAATGCGCCGTGGCGGAATGTTGCGATCGATAGGAATCGCCTGTCACCAAATGCCGAAGCGCGCGCCCTCCAGGGAATTCCAAGAATATCTTGGCGCCGATGGCCGAATGGCCCGAGCTCGCTTCACGCAGGCGGAATCCGATCCAGTTCGCGTTCTCGTCCGAACGATTCTGAAACAGGTGCAAACCCTGCCGGGCGTTTGGCCACACTTCATACGTCGTCACAATCAGGTCTAGCTTGCCATCGCCATCCAAATCGTCGCTCACGAGGTTCCGACAATCGCGCTCCATCGCGACTCCCATCAGATGGCCCACTTCGACAAACTCGTTGCCTGATCGATTAAGGAAGAATCGATTCTTGTCGTAACCACCATACGAAAGGCCCGCGCCGTAGAGCTTTGTGCCGACAGAGCGGAAATAAAGGTCCAAGGCGGGATCGTGTTCGGAAGTCGCCGCGTAGATGTCATGGCGCCAAAACTGGCTTTCGTAATCCTTGGCGGTTTCGCGGCTCTTGTGGCCGTTAACCACATAAATGTCCACATCGCCGTCGTTGTCGAAATCCGCGCTCGTCGCCCCCCATGACCAACCAGACCGCGCTGTTTGATCGCTCATGGCCGTTTGCTGAAACCGCCCATTGCGCTGAAAATAAAGCCGATTGCCGTATGCCATCCTGGTTCGCATACGTTGATGTTCTCGAAAATCCGGAGGACCAAGATGCAACGAATCCAACCGCTGTGCGACAAACGAATTCATGCCGATCACGAAGAGATCCAATTGGCCGTCCCCATCGTAATCGCCAAACGTGTGAGCCATCCCAAACGCGTGAGGCTCATCCAACAATTTCGAAGTTGCCTCGGCGTAACGACCGGCTCCGTCATTCAAATACACATCGGCGCCGGCAAAATCGCTTACCACCACCAAGTCCAGGTCGGCGTCGTTATCAAGATCGACAAACGAGCTGCTGTATGTGCGACGAAATCGCATGGCAGCCAAACCCGCTGCCTCGGTTCGGTCTTGAAAGGTTCCGTCGCCATCATTGGTGAGGAGGAACGAAGGAAAGCCATCGTTAGCGTCATAGTACGGCGTGGGCATCTGGCCGGCGAGATAGGGAACCTTGTACTGCGCAAGCCAGATGTCGAGATCGCCATCTCGATCAATATCTCCCGCGGTCAACACAAATGGATTCAACAGTTGATTGGCCCGGAAACGTGTTCGTTTCGGAGCCTGAGCAAACTTCCCATCGCGGTCGCCTGAATAATGGAGCACTCCCGAGTGATCGGCGCACAGGAAGTCAGCGATTGCGTCACCGTCAAAATCCGCGACGACTCCGGTGAGAATTGATTCGGGAGGATGTTCGCAGAGGGCCGCGGCACTGAATTGTCCCTGGCTGCGATTCCAATAAACGAGGTTGCGCGTTGCCAAGATGATTTCGGAAAGTCCATCCTGGTTCAGGTCATAAACAATCAGCATTGGGTCGGTCGAGTTCGCGTTCGGATCGGGTGTGATGTCCTTGTTGAGCACGTTGTCAAACGCCGGCGCACCCTCGCGTTGGAGCAACTCCAGATCTGTCACTTCGATGCGCTTGGGAAATGGCGAAGCATTCGATCCGCGGTTTTCTTGCCATTGCACCAGCAGATTGCCTCTGACGACGAAACGCTCTTGTGTTTTCGGACGAGCGACATGCAACGTCATCACGATCACGGATGTCGCACCATTGCTGCTAAGTTGAAACTGCGGATGACGCCATTCGGACTGATCGAGCTGGAAGCCGTCCTCTTTGAGTTTTGTCACAAGCGACTGCCACTCATTGGTCCCAAGGGACTGCGCAGGGCCGCTGAATCGCACCCGCGAGATGCCCCGTTCGAGGTTTTCGGGCGGTCCGATCTTTCTCAGAATTAACTCTCCAAATCGGAAATTGTCCAAAACGGAAAACTTGTCGCGTGCCTTTCGCAGTTGATCCCAAAGTTCGACAAAGACCTGCTCATGTTTTTGGGCCACGAGTTCGTTCGACCACACCGTCTGGTCCAGGTGATTGCGCTGAGTTTCAATCTCAAGGAACTTGCGCGTGATTATGGCCTCCGGACTGAGTGCTCCAGACGACGTAACCGAACTCGAACTCGAACTCGATCGATTCTGACGCTCGTTTGTTGCTCTATCGCATCCTTGAAGAGCGAAAAATACCACGACGATGCCGCTGGAAGCAAAAAGTCGATTGGCAGAACGATTCATCGCGAATCTTTGGTCGTGGTTGCGGGCATCTTTGTGCGAACGCTTGCGAAAGTCGAGCGCGGTTCAAAGCGCCTGTCGGCAGGTAGCTGCGCGACTGAGTTCAAAGGAAAGCCGCTCATCGGCAACGGCGACCGCTCTATAGCGTTTCTCGAAACAGATTTCCGGATAGGCAGGGCAAACCTGCTGGTTTGCCGGAAGCGCGTTAAAACGAAGCCTGATAGCGAGGCCGGATGGTAAACGCGAAACCTCCAAACGGAGCAGATTTCGATCGCCGTTCAGGCGCACAATCCCGAAACGAGGAAGGCCGTTAAACTCCGAAAAACTGCCGCAGAGCTGAATTTGTCCATCCGGTTGGAGGAGGATTTGCCAAATGTTCTCGTAGCCGCCCCCGATTCCGGCGCCCGGATCGAACGCCTCGTCCAGTGACCCGTCCGTGTTAAGGCGCACCAGGTGCCGTCGCGGCCGGCCGCTGAACGACGTGAACATCCCAGCGACGATAATCTTTCCGTCCGATTGAATCGCAAGCGAGAAAAGCCCCCCTCTTCCCAACCCCTGTGGAATCCCCTGCTGTGACAGCCCGGTTCCGATATCGAACGTCTCGTCCAGCGCGCCGTCCGGATTAAAACGCATGACATTTTTGCGCGCGATCCCGTTGGCCGGAACGAGATTGCCTGCCACGACAATTTTTCGATCCGGCGTAATCGCCACCGCCGGGCGATAGACTCGCAATTGTTCGTCCTCAACAAATCCAGTGACGCGAAAACTCGCATCCAATGAGCCATCGGGATTCAAGCGCCCCAAAGCCGTCCCCATCACGACCAGCCTCCCATCGGACTGTCGGGCCGCCGCGGTCGGACTCAAACTCCCTGTCGCGCGGAATTCAGGGTCTCGAGAGCCGTCCTGGCGGAAACGCTGAATTTCGCCGTCCCCGCCCGCAATGAACTTGCCATCAGGCTGAAGAGCGATAGCGCGAATGTTGCCAAGCGGTCCGCGCCATCCGAAACCCGTGTCCACGCCGCCATCGGTGTTCAGCCGCATCACCTGGTTCGCCCCGTCGTTCCTCTCAGACACGGCCAGAGAGAGCCATCCGTCTGACGACAGATCCCATGCGATCACCGAGTCCAGGATTCCAGGAGCTAAGCTCAGGTCGCGGCTTCCATCCGCATGGAGTCCAGACGGGCATAGGTGGGAACCCGGGTTTAAGGCTGTGAGGAAAAGCGGCATCGAGAGTCCCATCGGAATTAAGCCGCGCGAGGCCGTTGTACGGAACTCCATTGACGCTCGTGAAACAGCGCCAGGCCAAGATTCTGCCATCCGCTTGCAGAGCCAAATCTGGCGAACCATCCCAATTGAGAGTCACACGCGAGAATGAACTATCCGGACTTCCATCCGCCAGAAGCCGCACGATCAACGCCACACTGCGCTTCTGGACCTCATCCCAGGCCTGCGCGCTGATGATTTTGCCGTCGCCCTGAAGCGCCATGGCCTCCGGGCGTTGCTCACTTGGCGAGCGCGAGCGAAATGCGGAGTCTCTATGGTTCCGTCTTTCGTGCAGCGAGAAGAGTGGCGGCAAGCGCTCCGTGGCATTTGAGATTCATTTCATTAATCGCAGGAGATCATCATCTCAAGAAAGCCGATGGCCGATTTGTGTGGAAGGTTGTCGCGTCCTGGTATGCCTTGGCGATAGCAAGGAGCCGGGCTTGTTTTTCTTCTCCGTCTCTTACGGCGCTTGCGAAGGCGAAACCGATCTCTGCTGGATCATTTTTCATAATTGTCCCGTATTTCGCGCTCCTGGCCCTATTCATAGGCTTGCCTTGTCGGCCACAACCAACGCCGCGCCAGCCTGCCCTCCGCTTCCTCGATCTCGCTGAAGGAAGGCGCTCGCCAGAGGATCGCTTCGTTTTTGCTGGCGCTGAAGAGCGTGTTTTCATCGGGAAACGCGATCGCGTGGGTCCGATGCGTCTGGCCGAACAGTTGCATCACCTGGCGCTGAGTTACGATATCCCAAACCTGAACTTCATCGTCGTAACCAACCGCGAGCCGCCGGTCATCCGGAGAGAAGGCGACCACTCGGGCGGCGCGCAAGCTGCCCCGAAAAGTAGCGATCACCCGTTCATCTCGCCAGTTCCAGATTTTGGCCAAACCATCGACTCCGGCGGTAGCCAGAAGATTCCCATCACGAGAGAAGGCGCTGCTCGATACATATTGGTTGTGCGCGGTGAACTTGGCTACCTTGTGACGAGTTGCTAGGTCCCACACGACGAGGTTCTTTTCAAATGCAGTGGTTATCAGGCTCCGGCCATCTGCAGCAAGCGGATTCCAGACGAGGCTCCGCCAATCGGCCGTCGTGGGCGCCAAAGGCTCGTTAGGGCCGGCGGCGGCAAACGCCAGGAACCTGAGCGTGCCGCCTGATCTCCATCGGCGTTGGAGAATTTCGCTCGTCGCGGGCAGTCCGGCGCCTGAAACCTCGTTCGTCAAACTGCCGGAAACGGTGCGTGCTTCTCCTGTGGTATCCCATTGTCGGATTGAGCCGTCGTCGAGGGCGATCAAGCAGCCCCCCTCGTAGCCCGCGATGTCAAGGCAGTTGGTGATCGATGGGAGTTGAAGGGCCGTTTGTTGCCGCATCGACTGCGGCTCCTAAATTCTTACGGTTGTCACCTCATCCCCTTGTCCATGAGCGGTCCCCAAAAGTTTCTTGCGCGGAGTGAGGTTGAACGCCACGACGTCGTCCCCTAAAAGGTGGATCGGCTGCGCGGCCGAAGTTGGCGACGCATCCCACAGCTTGACCGCAAAATCTCGGCTGGCCGTTGCGAGCCGTCGGCCATCCGGCGAAGACGCCAGCATCCAAATCTCATCGCGATGCCCCCGGAGCGCAGCCAATTCGCGGCCCGTGCTGACCTCCCAGAGCTTGATCGTTTGATCGTAGCTGGCCGTCGCGAGCGTTTGACCGTCAGGAAGGAAGACCAGCGAACTGATGCTGGATTTGTGCGTTCTGAAAAGCGTTCTGGGAGCGCCAGTCGCGACTTCCCAAATTCCAGCGGTTTGATCGTCTCCGGCGCTGGCAAGCAGTTCGCCATCCAGTGAGAAGGCCAGCGTCTGCACGGGTCGCGCGTGGTTGGTCATGGTCCGGATTTCTGTTCCGTGGGCTAAATCGCGCAGATGAACAACGCCCTTGTCATCTCCATAGGCAAGCACTCTGCCGTCGGGTGAAAATCCGATGCCGCCACGGAAGCCATCGCTGAGCAGCCGAAAACTTGTCACGCGGACTCGCGATGGAACAGCGAATAACGTGACTGCGCCGCGTCCGAGCGTCGCCAGTGTCTTGCCGTCCGGCGCCAGCGCCATCATACGGTTGTCGAGGTGGCCTAGTTTTAGCGCGGGAGGAGACTCTGTTAGGTCCGGCATTTTCCAGAACCGAATGTTTCCGGCGCGGTCGGCGGTAATCATGAGTTTTCCGTCGCGCGCAAAAATGATGACATCCACTCTCGTTTCGTGCTTCAAAGAGCCGGTCTCCTTACGCGTGGCCAGGTCCCAAAACTTGACGTTTCCATCGTGATCCCCGGACGCCAGCAGCCGGTTGTCCGGTGAAAAGGCCACGCTGAGCACGCCTGAGGGATGACCGGCCAGAGTCGCCAATTCGTTGCCTTGGCAGCGTCCCCACAGGTAACGCATTTCCCATCCGCGCAAGTCGGCAGTTCCGGGACGAGGACGGTGCAGGTCGAGCAGTTCGACGGCGCGGCCGAGATTTCCCGAGTCGAGTGCTTGCTGCGTCGCGAGCATATCTGCGGCGTAAAGGTTTCGCCGTGCCTCCAGTTCGCTTCGCTGGACCTGCGCGCGGAGTTGCGTTTCGCGCTTCGCCTGCTCGCGGGTATAGGCGAAAGCCGCGAAGGCCAGGACGGCTAGCGCAACCCCAGCGGCGCTGATTTTGGTAAACATTAGCAGCCGCTTTTCAACCCTCTGCGCGCGCGCCACTGACTTGCCGTTTTGCAACAGCAGCAAATCCTGCCGCATCTCCTCGGCGCTTTGATAGCGCTTCGATAAATCGTTTTGGCAGGCCTTCAGGAAAACGGAGTTCAATTCGAGCA
>VHDE01000129.1 GCA_016871515.1 Verrucomicrobiota bacterium | reverse complement strand
CACCAACCACACTTGCTCCATGCCTCAGACAAATACGGCAAAGGCGAAAATGAGTCCAGCAAAAAATAAAAAATATTTTTCAACGCGATTCCCTCCCGTGCGGAAAAATTACCGTCAACCTACCTGTCCGGAAAATCACAGCGTCAAAATGAGAATTCCTGGCAACCGGCATTCATCGCTTGACCAGTCAAAGGCGCTGTCATTAACGTAGTTCCGTGACTGCACTTTTCCGAGCGTTCGCGATTCGATGAAGCCACTCTCTCCGTCAGATGACGTTGCTCTTCAGGCAGCCCAAGAATGGCTCAAAAAGGGACAGCACGCAGAGGCGGCAGCCGAGATTCAGAAGGTGTCCGCGGAACAACAGCACCATCCGGATGTCTTGGAAGCTCGTTGGGAAGCTTATGCACAAGCTGGGAATTGGGCGGCGGCGCTTGAAGTTTCGTTAACAATACGTCAACACCTGCCAGAAGCAGAGGTGGGCTGGTTGTATCAAGCTTGCAGTTTGGATGAACTGAACCGATTGCCTGAAGCATTCGATGTCTTGGTCTCCGCGTTCGAAAAATTTCCGGCCGTTCCAGCGATCCCTTACAACCTCGCTTGTTGCACCTGCAGACTCGGGCGTCTAAAGGAAGCGTCGTCCTGGCTGGCTCAAGCCGCCAAAGTCGGAGGCCGGGCTGAAGTCAAACTTATGGCCTTAGGCGACGATGATCTGGCGCCGTTGCTCGATGAAATCTGTGCGATGTGAATGAACCTAACCCCGAATCTCGAAGCCGTCGAAGTCCGCATCCAGGCGGCGTGCGGACGAGCGGGACGCAATCGCGACACCGTGCAGCTCTTGGCCGTGACTAAGGGGCAGCCGCCGGAAATGGTTCAAGCCGCTGCCGATGCTGGATTAACTCTGTTCGGCGAAAATCGCGTTCAGGAGGCAAAGGCCAAGATCGGTCGTTGCCCGGCCCGCTTGCGTTGGCACATGATTGGCCATCTGCAATCGAACAAATGCCGTGATGCCGTTCATTTCTTCGAAATGATTCAGAGCGTTGACAGTCTCGGTTTGGCGCGGGAAATCGACGCGTGGGCGAACAAAGCCGCGAAGACAATGCCCATTCTGCTGGAGGTTAACGTTGTCGGAGAAGCGTCCAAATTCGGCTTTTCTCCAGAACAATTGCTGGCCGATCTCGCGGCAGTGAACGCGCTGCGAAGAATTGAGATTCACGGCTTAATGACAATCGCGCCCTGGACCACGGAGCCGGAGAAAGTCCGCCCAGTCTTTCGCAGACTCCGAGAATTGAAGGGGCAATGCGAACAAGTTCTCGGCGCTGGTTTGCCCCATTTGAGCATGGGTATGAGCGGGGATTTCCAGCCAGCTATCGAAGAAGGCGCAACCCTCATACGCGTCGGCACGGCCATCTTCGGACCGCGACCCCGGGCAAAGCCAGCGGCATAGCCGCTTTTTTTCTTTCTCGCGCGGCATTTTCAATTTTAACCTTCCAACTGTGACTGTTGAGACCTTTACACAAGAAATGGCGGACGCTCTGAAATCATTCGAGAAGTACGTGGTGTGTCTCGACAAAACACCCGAAGAATGCGAGGCGTCCCTGAAGTCACTGATGGAAAAAGCCATCAAAGCCTACGAAAACCGAGGACCGAACCTTCGCCATGGCATTGCACTGGACAAGCAGGTGACGATCATCCTGAGCCAGACCGATGTCGATCGCCCCTTGTGCGGCATCTATTTCAATCTTTACACGCCGTACCACAAGAAACAGAACAACAAGAAAGAGAAGATCGAAGGAAGTTAAGCGCCGGTTCGTGCCGCCTAACGAGACCTTAATCCGCCCGGACCTCGTCTCCGAGCCGAGCGTCACCCGTGGTAATGTCGGCCACAATATTGTTGCTTTGTTCCGGACCGGAGATTTTCACTTCGCCGACTTTCTGTCCCTGACGATAAACGCCCAGCCTTCGTTCCAATGCGGGCAGTTTCCCGAGAGAATAATCGATCACGACAAAACGCAAATTCGAGTTCACGGCGACCACTTTGCCCGTAGATTCGTCAACCGGCGCCGCCTGTGCGTTTTGTTTAGCCGCGTTCGCGCTGGCGCGAGACTTGGCCTTGCTGGCGCCACGCGACGGTGCGCCGCTTTGAGAATGTTTGCAGCCCGCGCAAAACATGCCGCAACAGAGAATGAACAGGATGAGTCGCATGCCGTTGAGTTAAGTGAAGCATGGGCGAATCGTCAATCGCCAAAAGCCGATTGAACTGCGAAGCGAAAAACAGTAGGTATTGCGGAGACTTATCCAAGCGCATGGCTACTCAAGAAATCCGCCCCTCTCAATTCGAACCTTACATTCCTCCCAAAACCGCGCTGCGTGAATTCACGCCTCGGGCCGTGATGGTCGGCGCCTTGTTGGGAATGATCTTCGGCGCTTCGTCGTTGTATCTTGTCCTCAAAGTTGGTCTGACGGTCAGCGCGTCGATTCCAGTCGCGGTCATTTCGATTGCGCTGTTTCGGCTCTTTTCCAAGTTCGGCGGACGCGATGCCACGATCCTCGAAAACAACATCGTTCAAACCGCTGGCTCGGCCGGTGAATCGATCGCGTTTGGCGTGGGCGTGACTATGCCGGCGATTTTGATCCTCGGCTTTGATCTCGAAGTTGGCCGCGTGATTCTGGTTTCGGTGCTCGGCGGATTACTCGGCATCCTGATGATGATTCCGCTGCGCCGGGCGTTGATCGTGCAGCAGCATGGCATGTTGAAATACCCGGAAGGGACGGCTTGCGCCGAGGTGCTCAAGGCCGGCGCGTCTGAAGAATCAAAGGAAGCGGCGATCTCAGCGGCGCCGGGAAAAAAGCTTTCTCGAATTGCATCGGTCGGGGCGAAAACCATCTTCACCGGCTTCGGAATCGGCGTCGCGTACAACGTCGCGATGAAAGCTCTGCATGCCTGGAAGGAAGCGCCGGAGAAAGTGCTCGACGCGCCGCTCAAAGGCGGTTCGGTTTCGATGGAAGTTACCCCGGAATTGCTCGGCGTCGGATATGTGATTGGGCCGCGTATCGCGTCGGTCATGTGCGCGGGCGGCGTGCTTTCGTATTTATTGTTGATTCCGTTGATCAAATTCTTCGGCGACGGCTTGACTGCGCCGCTGCCGCCCGAAACGGGCCAATTGATCAAAGACATGAGTCCGAACGCGATTCGTGGCGCTTACATTCTTTACATTGGCGCTGGGGCAGTTGCGGCGGGTGGTTTGATCAGCCTCGTGCGTTCGCTTCCGCTCATTTGGCATGGATTGAAAGAAGGGTTGCGCGATTTCCGAGGAACGGCGGCAAGCCGCGGCGCCCCGCCGCGGACAGAGCAGGATTTGCCGATGAAATTTGTTTTCTACGGAATTGCCGCGTTGATTTTGGCGATTCTCTTTGCTCCTACGCTTCACATGAACCTCATCGGCGCCATCATGATTGTGCTGTGCGGGTTTCTATTCGTGACGGTGTCATCGCGATTGACGGGGGAAATCGGCTCGAGTTCGAACCCGATCTCCGGAATGACAGTGGCGACGCTTCTGTTGACCTGCCTTGTTTTCCTAGTCTTGGGCCGAACGGAAGGGTTGGCCTACATCACGGCGCTCTCGGTTGGTGGCATTGTGTGCATCGCGTCCTCCAACGGTGGCACAACATCGCAGGATTTGAAGACGGGCTTTTTGGTGGGCGGAACACCGAAATATCAGCAGATCGCAATTTTGATCGGAGCGACCTGTTCCGCGTTGGTGCTGGGGCCGATTCTGCTGCAATTGAATGAGGCCGCCAAAGTTTATGTGCCCGTAACCTCTGAATTGACAACGGACGCGTCGCGTTTATCGAAAGAACTGAAGCTCAAAGGCCCTCAAGCGCGCGCGGACCAAAAGACCTACCGGCTTTGGGAAAAGCAGGATGAAACGGACGGACCCGCCGGACAGTATCTGGTCGATCCGCAAACCGGCCGAGCCGTTTACCGCGTGGACCCGGGCATCAATGGCACCGTGACGAAGCGACCAGATGGCAGTGAAGTGAAGAAGTTCGATGCGCCGAAGGCTACGCTCATGTCGTATATCATTAAAGGAATCCTCGATCAAAAACTGCCATGGGCTTTGGTCTTGCTTGGCGTCATGATCGCCGTGGTTCTGGAAATGGCGGCAATCCCTTCGCTTGCTTTCGCGGTGGGCGTTTATCTGCCGCTTTCGACATCGGCGCCGATCTTCGTCGGCGGCCTCATTCGGTGGCTGGTCGATTGGAGGCGCCGCCGTCAACCGGACTATGCGCATCTCACGGAAGAGGAACATATCGCCGAGGGCGACAAGAGTCCGGGAGTGTTGATGGCTTCCGGGTACATCGCGGGCGGCGCGATCGCAGGCATTTTTATTGCAATCATGGCAGCCGTTCCGGGACTGAGCACTTATTACGACATGTTTGCCAAATGGGCGGCAGCGAATAATCCGTTTTATACGCGATTAACGCCGAATCAAATCGCGCCAGATATCCTAGCGCTCATTCCGTTCGCCGTGCTGGTCGTGCTGCTGTATTTGGTGGCGCGTGAAAAAATTCTGACAGGCAAAAAATGAGTTATGAAAGCGATTCGAGTCCACCAACCGGGCGGCCCGGAAGTTCTCAAGGTCGAAGATGTGCCGGACCCGAAACCTCGCGACGGCGAAGTGTTAGTGCGCATTCATGCTGTGGGCGTTAACCCCGTTGAGACGTACGTGCGATCAGGCAAATATCCAATCATGCCGCAGTTTCCATACACGCCCGGCTCAGACGCCGCTGGATTGGTCGAGGCAATTGGGGCAGGGGTTAGCAGTATGGGTGTTGGTGATCGCGTTTATGTGGGTGGCACGAAGACGGGTGCTTACGCGGAATTAGCGGTGTGCGCCGAATCGCAGGTCCACCCGTTGCCGCCCCAGATTTCTTTCGAACAAGGCGCAGCCGTGAATATCCCCTGCGCGACGGCTTATCGCGCCTTATTCCAACGCGCGCGAGCTCTTCCCGGCGAATTCGTTCTCATTCATGGGGCGAGTGGCGGCGTGGGAATTGCCGCAACCCAAATTGCGCGTGCGGCGGGCCTCAGCGTTATCGGAACGGCTGGCTCTGAGAAAGGACGGAAGTTGGTATTGGAACAGGGCGCTCACGAAGTGCTCGATCACGGAACACCGGATTATCTGGAACGCGCATTGGCCATCACTAAGGGCCGCGGTGTAGATGTAATTCTCGAAATGCTCGCGAATGTCAATTTGGGCAAGGATTTGACGGTGCTGGCGCGAGGTGGACGCGTCGTTGTGATTGGCAGCCGCGGAACAGTCGAGATCAACCCGCGCGACACGATGAGCCGTGACGCGGCCATTTTGGGGATGGTGTTGTTCAATGCTTCGCCGCAGGAACTATCCAGCATACACGCCGCCTTGGTCGCTGGCCTGCAGAATGGCACGTTGCGTCCGGTGGTTGGGCAACGTTTGCCACTGTCGGATGCCGCGCGCGCGCATACCGCCGTCATGGAACCCGGAGCATTCGGAAAAATCGTTCTCATCCCATAGCGCGATTCGGAGTGTTCGGTCTGACATCTTCCCCGCCGCCTCAACTGCGTCGCAGAGATTCTTTTTATGAATCTGCGCGGTAGGATAGGCGGCCCGCCTGTCCAGCATGTGCACACACCAAAAGCCGGACAGGCGGGGACGCGCTGTCCTACCAGGGCCGAAGCAGACCCGATTTGGCGAAAAGTCGATGGGACACTCAAGAACACCCGGCGGGCGAGGGTGGCGCCGAGCAAAACGCGGGCGGCCCCCAGCACAAAGGAGCTCCAGCGCACACCGACCGCAATGCGTGAAACGCCGGTTAAAGCGCGATCTGTTTTCCGGCTCCTAACGCCAGCCAAGGCATGATCGTTTCTGGTTTCGTGCTGAAGTCCATGTCCTGCACGACCCAATCTTTCGATGTTTTGTAGGTCAGGAAGCTGGCATAAGCGGCGCCGCGTTCGAAGTTCATTGCCAGAAAAACGATCTTGGACGCTTTGCTGACATCTTTGGTTTCAATCAGTTCGTGAGACCTGTAATGCCCGAACGTGCGTTGCATCTCTTTGAAATCATCGGCATGTTCTAACGCCTTGCGATCCGACTCCAGCGGTCCTCCCTTCCGCCAGGCGACGATGGCAGCTTCTGGACCGCCACTTGCATACGCCGATAGTCCGGCTTGGAGAATCGGCGGCAATGTATCGCCTTCACCTTGCGCAGCTCGGACCAGTGGCCAAAGCAGATAAGAAGCGAGTAGTAGTGTTGGAACGAATGCGAATCGAAGAAGTGTTTTGTTTGTCATAATGATCTATTGTTGTTTGCGGCAGGATTAGGAGTGAGGTTAAACAGCGTTTTGTAAAAGTCAGAACTTAACCGATGGGCGCAGAGCGTGCCCGGACGAACCACGGTCGTGCCGTTGCGCCTTTCAATTGAGGCCAAACACCTTTCTCGGTGCGTCCAGACGCGCGATCGCGCATTGAAGAATCGCAGGCGGCTAAATCGCGTCCAGTCGGCCGGTTGAATCGCCGTGCTTATCGACACGTTGCACTCCGAGCCGGTCGATCATGCTCAAGTAGAGGTTCGTGATCGGCAGACCGCCGGTCTTGACGTAGCGGCCAGGTGTCAATGTGCCTCCGCCATTACTTGCAATTGGCCCTTCACTTTTTCGAGAGGCTGCAAGGTCTTGCTCAGCTCGAACTCCTTTCCTTCGCCGGTTGGCCACCAAGTATCCTGAATCGCGCCATTCGGAAAATAGACGAAGGCCGTCCGAACCGGCGCTCCGGTTGCGGAAGCACCAAGATGAGCCGCAGCCTTCAACTCATCGGCGCGCAACGACAGTGGGCGGAGTGATTCAAAGGCAGGCAACGCCAGGCAGGCGCCCAAACCGCGTAGAAAACGCCGGCGGCTCAGGCTGGCAAAGCGTTCGGCAGCCAGATTGCCGTTCATTAATGAGTTCGTTTTCATAATTCTGATTGGATCAGTTGGTAACGTCGGATTCCACTCTGGTGCTAATCTCCCGCCTGCGTGATTCAATTGCTAACTGACTAAAGCTAACAGATGGGACGGAGTGGAATCCGTCCTTCCCGATTGCCGGGACGAAGTGCGCAGGATGATCGAAAGTGGATATCATGGATTCGCTGCGACCGCCGCGGACCAACGCCGTTTCTCGAACGGTGTTGATTCGATGACTCCGGAAAGCAAGGTGGAAAAACGCCCGCCGGATTGTTCCAATTGCTCGACAATTTGATCGACGGCATGCACGTCGTAATATTCAAGACCGCGTCCCAGCGCGTAGGTCAACAGCTTTTCGGTCAGGCAACGGTAGAAGTCGATGCGATATTCATTGGCGAGGATGCGTTTGAGTTCCTGAATTCCCGTGAACGTTTCGCCCGTAATCAACTTGCCGGCCGGATCGATCGGCTGGCCGCGTTCCTTTTCGCGCCAAAGTCCGAGCGCGTTGAAGCTTTCCAAAGCCAAGCCGAGTGGGTCCATGCGCGAATGGCAAGCGCTGCAGAGCGGTTTGCTCCGGTGCAACTCGAGCACCTCGCGCAAGGTTGGTTCACGGTCTTTGAACTCTTTCTCGGCCTCCTCCAACAACGGAACATCGTCAGGCGGAGGCGGCGCAGGCGCGCCGAGAATATTCTCCAGAACAAACAAACCGCGCTTGACTGGTGAGGTCCGGGTTGGGTTCGAGGTGACCGTCAATCGTTCCCTGCGTTAATACGCCGCCGCGCGAGCTCTCTTTGGGTAGTGCGACTCGGCGCATTTCACCGCCGACCACATTCAAGTTCGTCAAACCATAGTGGCGCGCCAGCGACCGCGAAGCCTTTGGCCAAATCGTCGAACGCTAACTTGCCCGTTTTCAATCCATGTCTTACGAACGTTTTCATTCCCTCGACGCTCTGCCCGCCTTTGCTTTGCTGCTCGGCGTTTGTCTGCACGCGGCGTTGCCATTTGTGTTGCCGCCCGGAAGTTGGGCCGTCGGCACGGCCAAGCCGGCCACCGTTCCCTCGTTGTTTGTTTATTACGTTCACTGCTTTCGCATGGAAGTTTTCTTCCTGCTTGCGGGATTTTTCGCGCGCTTGGTCATTGAAAAACGCGGCATGAGTTCATTCCTGAAATCTCGCGCCATCCGCATCGTCCTTGTTTTCGTGGTCGCGCTGTATCCGATGAAATTGCTGCTCTCAGCGCTTTGGACTATTGGCGGCCAGAAAACGGGCTGGATCAAATTGCCACCCGAAGTCGCCTCATTGCCATGGTGGCAACTGGCCCTCGGCGGACTTGGTCTCGAATCGTTTCCAAACATCAACCTGGCACATTTTCAAACAAGACGGCTCGTGGTCGCGCATTCTCGACAACCTGCAGGGCTGCCGGGAACATGTCACGCTCGTCATCCGCTCCCAATTGCTTTCCGGCAACGCTGAAGGGCGGGCAAGGAACACCTGTTGCAACGAGATCCACTCCGGAAAAATCTCCTGCTCGCAGATTGCGAACGTCGATTTGGAGCACATTCCAGTGCGGTCTGTTCTTGCGGAGCGTCGTGCAAAACTGTGGTTCGTATTCGACAACTCCACTGTGGTGAAAACCCGCGAGTTCCAGTCCAAGAGCTTGGCCGCCTCCGCCAGCACAAAGTTCAAGGAGAGAAAGACTCATGTCGGCAACGTTATTTTCCTTTTTCGGCCTGCTTGCAACTTCGCAATTGTTTTCGCCACATTCCTCGCCACTTTCTTCAGAGAGCGCTGCAATTCTGTGTCGTGTCCCCAAATGCGCAACACCGACCACCCTCGTGCAAGCAACTCGCTTGTAACGCGTGCGTCTCTGGCCCGGTTTCTTTCCAGCTTTTTCCTCCAGTATGTTCGGTTGCTGGCCGGTTTCCGTCCGTGCTTCGGACAACCGTGCCAAAAGCAGCCATCCCAAAAAATCGCAAGACGGCAGGAACGAAAAACAAAATCCGGTTTTCCAGGCAGCAGGCTTTTGCGCCGCCATCCAGTTAGTCCGGCGTTGCGGAGCGCAGTCACAAATGCCAATTCCGTCGATTTATTACGAGACGAACGGATCAAAGCCATCACTTGAGAACGCTTTGTTACGTCGAATACGTCGGCCATGTACAGGAGAGTCTAGTCTGGGCTGGGATACCTGCCCTGTCGCGCCGTCATGGGCGCACCATGCTGCGCTGCGTGAGTTCAGGGCGCACAGATCGTGCATGCCCGGCGAAGAACAGTTCAATTGGCCTGTTTCGTGTACTTGTCGAGCGTCGCCATCGTTTCGTCTAAGGCGTACTTGAGATAGTAATCCTGTTCTTTGTTGAGCGATTCCAGCGCGACTTCAGCGGCTTTGGCGTTCTTGAAGAAACTGCAGGCGCGCACGGCTTCGAGGCGTACCCGTGGATGATCGTCGTTAGCTTGGACCTTGAGCAAATCGAGAGGTTCCTTGACTCGATCACGCCAATAACAAAGCACGCGAGTCGCCGCCGCGCGGGCCCGAAATTCAGATGATCGCAACATGCGCTTCAGCAAATCTTCATTTACCACATTCATGTTTTGGTGCAGCCAGAGGGCCTCGAGCATGTGATGTTCGTAATCCTTGTCCTTCGGATCGAGCTTTGCCACCCAAGTTGTCAACGCAGCGATCACATCGCCCGGTTTGCGCCCGCTCAATTCAATGCGCGTCCGGTAGCGGACGCGGTCTTCCGAATCTTTGAGCAGCTCGAGCAGCGCGGGAATCGATTCGCCAGCGATGCGCGCGGGTTTGTTCAAAGGCCGGCCTTCGTAGGTCACGCGATAAATGCGGCCATGGGAATGGTCGCGGCTGGGATCGCGGAGGTTGTGTTGCATATGGCCGATGATTGGGTTTTGCCAATCGATGAACCAGATCGCGCCGTCGGGGCCAATCTCGACGTCAGCCGGGCGAAAGTTTTGGTTGGTCGAAGAAAGGATCGGTTCAACTTCCGTCGCTGTGAAACCGGAGCCTTCATCGGCGAACTTATATTGCAGAATGCCGAGAAACCCAATGACGTTAGGCACGAGCAGATTGCCTTGCATTTCGTCTGGGAAATGGCGGCTCGAAAGGATTTCCGTCGCCGGACAGGGCCGTGTGCGCTGCTTATAAACACTCTTCATCCCCGGATGTTTCCGCGGGTAATCGACATGCCCGGAAAACGCCGCGGCCAAGTACGTCTGAGCTCCCGTGCCGTCAGTCACGAAGTTTTGTCCCCAGCGATCGAACACGTGTCCGTGCGGGTTCGCGAAGCCGTAGGAAACGAAAACATCGAACTTCGCAGTGCGTGGTTCAAAGCGGAAAACGCCCGCATCGGCGCAACGCTGCGCAGGGCCCCACGGTGACTCAACCTGCGTCCGATGGAAGGTGCCTTCCTGCCAATAAAGCGCGCCGCCCGGATCAAGCACGAAGCTATTTGCGGAATGATGGGTATCGGCCGAATCCATGCCATGCACAATCCGTTCGCGAACATCGGCCTTTCCGTCGCCGTTCGTATCTTTCAGGAAGAGAATGTCGGGGACTTGGGCCAGGATGACGCCGCCGCCCCAGAACTCGAATCCGGTCGGATTATGCAGCTTGTCTGCAAAAGTGGTGAGTTTGTCCGCTTTGCCGTCGCCGTTCGTGTCTTCGATGATCAGGAGTTTATCGTTCATCTCTTCCTTCGGATTCCAATGCGGATAACTCGGCCAAACGGCGACGAACAAACGCCCTTGTGTGTCGAAGGCCATCTGCACTGGCTTGGCGAGGTCGGGATATTGTTCTTCCGACGAAAAGAGCGAGACCGACATGTTCTTGGCGACAGTCATTTCCTTTATCGCCTCTTCGGCCTTCGAGAATAGATGTTTTCCTCCCGGCAACGGTCCGGGTTTGTTCGACTCCGTTTGGACTGGCGACGGCGCATTGCTGTCATCCACTTTTATGTCATTACCCTGAGCGACCGCCCAAATGCGCCGGTCACGGTTGGATGTCATGATGTCGATCATTTGCAACTCGCGCTGGAGAACCTCGTAATTGCTGGGAAGGCGCCGCTCCTGGATGGATGGATTGACATTTCGGTCGCGACCTTTTTCGAACGTGAGGAATGCGCGATCGCCGTATGTCGAGTAGCCATCCGTCGCGCGATAACGCTGGAACCAATAGAAGTTCTTGTCGAGCACCGCTTGCCGCAACTTTTCAAACGAATCGGGCGAGGCCGGAACGTTGCTGCCGAAAAGCGTTCGTTCGATGGCTAAGGAGACTTGGCGGTCGCCCTGATCGTTCAAGTGAATGCCATTGATTGTAAGAGGGAGCGCAGCTTTCTCGTACAGTTCAATGGCTGGGTTGAAGAGATCGACGAAGAAGACGCCATTCGCTTTCGCCACATCGGCCATCGCTTCAGTATAGCGCTTTAACCGCGCATTGTTTTCCGAACCATCGGGAAGATCAGGGGATTTGAGGTACTCATGCGCAATTGGCGAGAAGATCACGATGCGAGGCGCTGACTTGCCGTTGTACTTTTGGGCAAGCATGTGCTTGAGGAGATTGTCGAGATCGGTCTTAAACTTATTTAGGCCCGCTTCACCGGCGAAAGACTCGTTATAACCGAAGAACGCGAAGATGACGTCGGCTTTGGTATTGATCAGTTCGAACCGGTTCGTCCCGCCGAGGTTTTCTTTGTCGTGGAACGCCGCGTTGTGCTTTCTTTGATTCGGATGCGGCGAAACTCCGGAAAGCCATTCGTCCGGTTTGCCGAAATCCATCGAGCGCAAACGCGTGATCAATTCGTCGCCAGAAAAACCGAGGTTGCGAATGACCAGTTCGTGTTTTGGAAAACGGGCATGGAGCAAAGTTTCGAGCCAGCCGGCGTGCTGCATCCGTTCGGCCAGGGTATTGCCGATGATGCAGATGTGGTCGCCTTTGTTGAGCGTGAAGGTCTCCGCGGCAAACGTGAATCCGCACGACGCCAAAAGGCAATAAAGGAACGTCAATTTTTTCACGGTAATCATGGTAATTAGACTTTCGTCAGGCTTGTAGCTAACCGATAGGCTGCGGGAACGCTAGCACGAACTTCGGGCCGTGCTCATTCAATTCCGGGTCGTGTCCGGCTTGGTCAGCCGCGAATAACTAATAGGAATTTGCTTCTTCATGGCGGGAACCGAGCCTGACCGTTCCGGGGTATTATCGCAAGAAATTAAACCCTTCAGATGCGACGCAGTAAGGATTCCCGCCTTGGGCGGCCTCCGGAGGCCGCCCAAGGCGGGAATCCTGCCCCCCAATCCCCGGAGAAGAGTGCTGGAAACCCGAATTT
>VHDE01000128.1 GCA_016871515.1 Verrucomicrobiota bacterium | reverse complement strand
GATGCGGCAGGTTCTGCGTCTTCAAGAGGACGGCCTCCATCTTGCGGCGCACAAACCGATGCCGGTGAGTGAAACGCTCTTGGGTCAAAGCTTCGATTTGCTCGAAGCTAAAAGTCATCTGGATCACGGCCGGCCTCCTGCGGTTTAGGCAAACGTAATCCCCAAAGGGCCTCTGAGCCAGTTCTGGAAAAGCTCAATCTGTGACCGCGCCCAGTATAGTTTAATGATGTGACTATGAATCAGATTCGTTCGGTGATCGCAGTTGGCTTGTTGTTCGCCTGTGCATTCTTCACGCGCGCGGAACTAGATATTCGGCGCGATGCGGCTGTGAACGCGATTGAGGAAGTTATGCCGAGCGTCGTCAATATCAGCACGGAGACCATTGTCGAGATTCGGGATCCGCTCGAAAATTTGTTTAAGGATTTTTTTGGACCTAACTGGGGCCGGCGGCCTGAACAAAGTCTCGGTTCCGGGGTCATAATTGATGAGACCGGTTATATTTTGACGAATTTTCATGTGGTCCGGCGTGCAACACGAATTACCGTGAGGCTTTGGAACAACAAAAGTTACCGCGCCCAGCTGATTGGCGTTTCTCATAAAAGCGACGTGGCGCTGCTGAAGCTCGTTGATGCCAAACCGGGCGAGAAATTCAAAGCTGTCAGGCTCGGCCCGGACGGTGATTTGCTACTGGGGGAGACGGTTCTGGCGTTGGGCAACCCTTTCGGGTTGGGGGGATCGGTCAGTCGCGGCATTTTGAGTTCTCGCGCGCGGCGGCCGCCAACCGACGATGAGCCGATGGCGCTCGATTTGTCCGATTGGTTGCAAACCGACGCAGCAATCAATCCGGGCAACAGCGGCGGACCGCTCATCAATCTGCGCGGGGAATTGATTGGTTTGAATGTCGCGATTTTTCGGGAAGGGCAGGGGATAGGGTTCGCCATTCCGGTGAAGCGAGTATCCGAGGCGCTGTCCGAGACGTTCACGCCGGAGGGCCTCAGCGGTCTTTGGCTGGGCGCGCGTTTTGCGGCAAGCACGAATGGCGTGACGGTGACGGCTGTGGAGCGAGGCAGTCCCGCGGAAAAGGCGGGCTTAAGGGCCGGTGACAAGGTTCTCAAGATTAACGACAAGTCACCCAAGAACATTATCGAAGTGAACCGCGAGCTCGTTTTGACCGGAAATCAACGCACGGTTCCATTTACAGTCCAGCGCAGCGGCGAGCGTCGCGATCTCACCGCACGGCTAATTCCGGAGAAGGAGTTTTTCAACGCCAACCTTATTCAGGAAAAACTCGGCGTGACGTTGCGCGATGCGTCCCCGATCGGCGCAACTCGGGTCAACGGATTTTTCATCGCCGATGTTGAAGGTGATGGACCCGCGGCCGAAGCTGGATTGAAAGCGGGTTACATTCTTCAAGCCGTGGATGGCCAAGTGCCGCCGAACCTCACGGCCGCGGCCAAATTGCTCTATGCCAAGAAGAGCGGAGAAACCGTCACGTTGAAATTATTGGTCCCACGCGGCCGGCAGATCTTTTCAGCTACGGCGGAGGTTGCTCTCCGTTGATTTTTAATGGCCTCGGCTTTCATCTCGTGACAGACTTCGTCGTGATAGCGGTATGAAAGACAGTCTCATGATTGAGGTCTCGGAGTTGACCAAGCGTTACGCCGGCCGGACGGCCGTGGACGAGGTTTCGTTTTCAGTCGCGAGAGGAGAGGTGGTCGGGCTGCTCGGTCCGAACGGCGCGGGCAAGAGCACAATTTTGCGCATCTTAAGCTGCTTTCTGGCGGCGACTTCTGGAACCGTCAGCGTGGCGGGTTTCGACGTCTTTTCCCAAAGCCATGAGGTTCGACGGCGCATGGGATACATGCCCGAGAACAATCCATTGCCAGGGGAAATGCGAGTGCGCGAGTATTTGAAATTTCGGGCCAGGCTCAAGGGGTTGTCAGCGAGCCAAACCCGCGAACGAGTCGCCGCTGTGACCGAGCAGTGTGGTTTGACCGATGTAAGCCGGAAGATTATCGGGCACCTTTCAAAGGGTTACCGGCAACGCGTGGGATTGGCTGACGCCTTGGTGCACGAACCGGAGCTGATTATTTTGGACGAACCGACGATTGGGTTTGATCCTAATCAAATCCGCGCGGTGCGAAAGCTGATCAAGGATTTGGGCCGCAAACATACTATTTTAATGTCGAGCCATATCTTGCCCGAAGTGGAAATGACTTGCAGCCGCATCATCATTTTGCATCAGGGCAGAATATTGGCGGCGGATACAACGGAGAATTTGCAGAGGACGTTGAGTTCTGACGGGCAGGTGATTGCCGAGATTGCCGCTCCCATAACAGCTTTGACGGAGTGTTGGAAAGAGATGGAGTTGATCGAACATTTTGACATTGCACCCGCCGAAGGAGATTTTCACCGCTGCGCGCTGACCCCGCGCGCCGGCGTCGACATTCGCCCGCTGATTTTCGAACAAGCGCGTGCGAAAGGATGGACTTTGAGAGAACTTACGCGCAGCCGGCACACGCTCGAAGATATTTTTGTGCACGTGGTTCGCGGAGACAAGGAGGACAGCCTTTGATGCAGGCTTATCTGACTTTAGTGCGCCGCGAATTGGGAGGGTTTTTCATAGCGTTAACGGGCTACATCATTATCGCAGCGGTCTTGTTTTTAGTCGGTCTCAGTTTTGCCGATATGCTCGTCAAGCTCAATGGATCAGCGACGGACGCGCCATTGACGGAAGAGTTTTTCGTCACGGTCTATTTTTGGCTGATTCTGCTGCTGACCGCGCCGATCATGACGATGCGGTCGTTTGCCGCGGAGAAATTCTCGGGAACGTTCGAGACTTTGATGACCGCGCCGGTGGGAGACCTTCAGGTTGTGCTGGCAAAGTTTTCCGCCGCGCTTGTTTTCTTCCTTTTAACTTGGCTGCCGCTGGTCATCTACATCCTGATTATTCGCCGGTATTCGAACGATGGCGCGCTTTTGGACTGGCGCGTTGTTTCGAGCATGGTGCTCGGCATTTTGCTTATCGGTTCGCTCTATATTTCACTAGGATGCCTGTCATCCTCGTTGACGCGCAGCCAAATGATCGCAGCGATGATTAGTTACGGGCTCGGTCTTGGGCTTTTCCTATTGAGCTTGCGGGCGCTGATCGCTGCGCCTCCGGAAGGCTGGCAGGCCAAGTTATTCAGTTACATTTCCATGACGGAACACATGCAGGACTTTGCGCGCGGAGTGATTGATACGCGCCGGCTCGTTTTTTACCTAAGTCTTACTGTTTTGTTTCTTTTTTTGACGTTGAAGGTCGTGGAAAGCCGCCGCTGGAAGTAGCGCCATGATGGATCAAACTCGCAGTTTTTCGTCAGAACGCCGCAGGAGCATCGGATTGAACGTGGGACTCTCCATTGCGGCTGTGCTGGCGCTGGTTGTCATGGTCAATTACCTGGCGAACCGCCACTTTCGGCGTATCCAATTAACTGAAAGCGCGCGTTATCCTCTCTCGCCGCTCACGACCCATCTTCTCGGCTCAATCACGAATCGGCTTAAAGTCATTGTCTTCTTCGATCCGCGAAGTCCGCTTTTCAGCTCGGTGAAGCGGCTCGTCAACGAGTATGAAGCCAAGAGCAGGCATATCAAAGTCGAGTACGTCGATCACGTGGTGTATCGCAATCGAGCCGAGCAGGTGCGCGAACAGTACAAGCTGGCTGCGGATGGAGACGGCGATCGCGTGATCTTTGAAGCCAATGGCAAAACCAAAGTCGTCTATGCCAAGGATCTCTCCGAATACGACTACTCGAAGCTATTCCAAGGCGAAGAAGTGAAGCGAACGGGCTTTAAGGGCGAACAACTGTTCACCTCAGCGGTTTATGGTGTGATCGATCCGCGGCCCGTCAAAGCCTATTTCCTGCAAGGTCAACGCGAACACGATCCTGCGAGCGAAATGGATCAACATGGGTACTCGCAGTTCGCACAGATTTTGCACGAGAACAATGTCCTTATCGATCGCCTGGGTTCACTGCCGTTTGAAGATGTCCCCGCCGATTGTCATTTGCTGATCATTGCTGGACCGGTGACGCGTCTTGCGCCGGTCGAACTGGAGAAGATCGACAAGTATCTTAGCCAAGGCGGAAGGTTGTTAGCGCTTTTCAACTGGCGAACAGCTCATGACAGAACTGGCTTGGAAAAGCTGCTTGCCGATAACTGGGGCGTCACGGTCGGACACAATTTTGTCACGGACAACGCCCAAAATACCCAAAGCGAATTCCAGGTGGCGCTGCTCACGGATCAATTCTCGGACCATCCCATCGTGAAACCATTGCGCGGCTCGCGCCTGGCGCTGATTGTCCCCCGCTCTATTTCGCAGCGCAGTACGACCCAGCAAAGTGCGGATGCAGCCAAGGTGGCCGAATTGGTCTTTACCGGCCCGCGCGGCTTGGCGGTTAGATCGGACAAAAGAGTGGAACGCGAAGGACAAATACCGCTGGCGGTCGCTGTCGAAAAGGGAACAATTCCTGGAATCAGCACCGACCGGGGAGCGACCCGGATTGTGGTGGTGGGTGAGTCAGGGTTTCTTGCGAACAAAGTGATCGAATACGAAGCGAACCGCGACTTTGCGCGCAACGCGGTGAATTGGCTGTTGAATCGAGAAATTCTTCTCGAAGGTATCGGGCCTCATGCGATCAAGGAGTACAAACTCATTTTGTCTGAGGCCGAAATGAAAACATTGCGCAGGGTTCTTCTGGGTGGATTCCCGGGCGCAACTTTGCTGTGCGGGTTTCTGGTCTGGCTTCGACGGCGCCGGTAAACATGAATCCCAAAAGCACACAATGGCTGATTGCGATGGCGCTGGCCCTGTTCGCCTATATCTTCTTTATTGAACGGCGCACTGGTGATTCTTCGGAACGGGCGGCGCAGCTAGGACGACTGTTTCCAAACTTTGATGAGGCCAAAGTCACTGGCATTGAAATCACCCGAACAAACGGATCAATCCGAGTGGCGCAAGTGAACGGTCAATGGCAACTGACGACTCCCATCTATCCGGCGCAGAAGACTGGCATTGAAACCTTCCTCCAAACAGTGAACGGGTTGCAGCGGCGTGCCTACATCTCCTCGAACGAACTCTCCTCGCAGCCTGGTTGGACCTCTTCGTTTGGGTTTGTTCCGCCGCGCGCCACGGTCGCGCTTCAGGAAGGCACCAACCGTGTGATTTTTCAAGTTGGCTCGAAAACTCTCATGGGCGATCAATTGTACGTTCGGATGCAGGGCGATGCTGGAGTGCACGTCACCGACGCGACTTTCCTGAATAATCTGCCGGAATCAGCGACGCAATGGCGGCACGCCATGCTGCTTCATGTGGAGAGGCTGGCTTTTGATCGGTTGGTGGTAGCCAATGGTCCACGCGTCTTGGAGATACAACGTGACGCGTCTGGCGGAGCTTGGAAACTGGTTCGGCCGCCCCCTTCCAGCCGGGCTGATTTCCATCGCGTGGATGAATTGGTTAAGCAGCTTTGGAACACTCGCATTGGGCAATTCGTGACCGACGATCCCAAGCCAGACCTCGAACCGTTTGGATTACAAACTCCCGAGGTGCAATTGACGCTCGCATCGGGCACGAATCCCATTTTCCAGGTTCAATTTGGCAGAAGTCCGACAAACGATCCAACTCAGGTTTACGCGCGGCGCTTAAGCCACACAAATATTGTCCTCGTGCCGGGCGAAATAGTGGAGTTGTTGCGGAAGCCGCATACGGAATTTCGTGATCGAACTTTGCTTTCCTTCTCGCCTGCCGCCGTCCATCGCATCGAAGTGCGGACGGGCAGCGAAGGCTTCGCCGTGCAGCGGCCAACTAACGGCGTCTGGGCGATTACGGAGCCATTTCCGGCAGCGGTCGATCCGCTCCTGATGCGGCAGTTTCTGGATGTGCTTGGCAAACTCGAAATCGAAAAATTCGAGAAGGATGCTGTGACGGATTTTGTGCCATACGGGTTGGATCCGCCCGCTCGGCAATATACTTTGAAGACAACCGTGACTAACAGCGTCGGAATCACGAACGCCGTGATTGCGCAGGTGGACTTCAGCACGAATCGGCTCGATCTTGTCTTCGCCAAACGGCCCGGCGAAAGCTCTGTGTACGCGGTGTCGTTCGGCGCGAGCCTGGCGTTGCCGCGAGCCGCCTATGAGCTTCGCGACCGGCGCATCTGGAACTTTGCTTCAAGCAACGTGACGACCATCACGCTCGTCCAACGAGGCCAAACGAACACTGTGACGCGCAATGCCACGCGCGGCTGGACGGCTGATTTGGTCGCCAACGAAGCCATCGAAGAGACGCTGCACCAGCTTGGTCAATTGCAGGCGCTGGGCTGGACCGGCCGCGGTGAGGCCAACATGAAGCTGCTCGGTTTTCGCGAGGAGCCTCACCGAATTACGCTCGACGTGAAGGCTGGCGGCAAACAGCAGCCCTTTGCGGTCGAGTTTGGCAAGAACGATCCTGGAGGCCACCGCTACGCCGCGGTGCGCCTGGAAGGCGGTGAACCGATTATCTTCGTATTTCCTGCTTCGCTTTATCAGAACGTTTCACAGTACCTTAGCTTGCCTGAGACTGCGTCCAACCGATGATATGGCCGTTTTCGCTCCAGGGCGCATTTCGCCTCGGTTTCTTTGCTTTCTGAAGTGGACGCGCATTTCTTGCCTAACCCTGTGCTTATGCGCGGCTGGGAGCTTGGCCTATTTGCATTGGATCGGACTTCCGGGCTTTCTCCAAAATCGGTTGTGCGCGAAGCTCCGAGAGCACGGGGTCGATCTGCAGTTCTCTCGAATCCGCCTGCGAGGGTTTAACAACATCATCGCGGAACAGCTTCGGTTGAGGCAGCACTCACAGCCTGATGGTCCGCGCCTTTTAATTGAGGAAGGGGCGTTGCGAGTCGGCCTGACTAGTCTGACGCAGTTCCATTTCAAGCAAGGCGCTCTTACGTTTCACGGCGGGCAGCTCGTGTGGCCGGCGACGAATGCGAACGCTTCTCCCCGCCGCCTGTTGATCGACGCTCTTTCGAGCGAGCTTCGTCTCCAGGAAAACGATCGTTGGACGCTCGCGAATCTTTCCGGACGTTTTCTCAACGCAAATGTTCGCGTCTCAGGAGTGATCACCAATGCGTCACGTCTGCGTGAGGTCTTTTCAGCGCGTCCGCGTGTTCAACGGCAAACGAACTGGCAGTCGAACATCTCTGCGCTTTTAACGAAACTCGAACAAACTAAGTTCAGCGCGCCACCGACGCTGGTCCTGCATTTTGCAGGTGACGGAAAGGACCCGAACACTTTTCGCGCGGATCTGTCGCTCAAAGCAGCGCAGACCGAGACACCGTGGGGGGCCTGCCAGAACCTATCGTTTGATCTGGACCTTTCTCCACAGCCAGCGCCCGCCGTTCAACCGACACGCGCTGACTTGCGAGTCAGTTTCGACGCTGCTCAGTCTCCTATCGGCCAACTTGAACGGATGGCATTCGAAGGAACTTTGCTTGGCGCATTGCGCGGATGGCAGCTCGCCGAAGCAAAGTGGCAATTCAGCTTGGCGGCAGCCGAGAGGAACGGCCTCAAAGCGGCGCCGATTGTTGCGTCGGGAGAGACGACTCAGGCGACGAACAGCGCGAGAGGGCTTTCAACGAAGCTCAAACTCGATATCGCTGCGTTAGGATCACCCTGGGGGCAAAGCCTGACCAATCATTTCGAATGCGACTTGCATCACGCGATGACTAACTTCCGCTCATTCGAAGGGAAGTGGAGCCTCAGCGCGGAGCAAATCGAATCGAAAGAAGGCTCGTGCGGCCGGGTAACTTTGGCGGGACGATTTGCTCCCTCGAATCTCAAAGCGGTTGATGGTGCGCTTCAGGCTGATTGGGCATTTTGGTCCAAACTGGCGGGCGTTGACTTGGACTGGACAGGCGCAGTTGCTCAACTCAAATCGCCGAAAGCCGAGATTGAGAAGCTCCTGTGCACCGGCCAGTGGCGAGCCCCGCACGTGACGCTGCGACAGTTGCGCGCCGAGCTTTACGGTGGCCACCTTGACTCGTCCGCCGAGTTGAATACGCAGACTCGAGAGCTTCAGTCCGAGATGAATTTCGATTTCGACGTCCATGGGATTTCTCGTGTGTTGACGCCCAATTCGCAGCGCTGGCTTCGGCAATTCACCTGGGCTGCTCCGCCGCGCGTCCGAGCCCAGGCGCGTCTCGTACTTCCGCCTTGGACCAACGCTCAGCCTAACTGGCATAAAACCGTGCTCCCCACAGTGGAATTGGCTGGTGAATTTGAAGGTGGCGAAGGCGCCTTTCGCAAAGTTCCCGTGACTTCGGCGCGCTCCCACTTCACCTTAACCAATTTTTCGTGGCGGTTGCCTGACTTAATCGTGGCGCGACCGGAAGGGAAAGCCCATCTCAGTTACGCCGGAAGCATGCGTACGCAGGATTATTATTGGATTATTCAGAGCCAATTCGATCCCAGAGCGATTAAACCACTGCTCACCGCCGATCAACAGCGCGGCTTAGATTATTTCAAATTCACGGCTGCGCCCTTAATTCAGGGCGAAGTGTGGGGCCGCTGGCATCAACCAGAGGTCCTTGGTTTTGTTGCACGGGTCGCCGCAACAAATTTTTCTTTTCGCGGCGAGGCTTGCCATGCGTTGAGTACGACGGTCCGTTTCACAAATCTATTTTTCAACTTCAGCGAAATCAGTATTCGCCAAGGCTCGCAATACATTACTGCGCCCTCGGTTGGTTACGATGTTTCGACGCGCCGATTGCATGTCACGAATGCTCTCAGCACGATGGACCCGGACGTGGTGACAAAGGTGATCGGACCCAAGGTTCGCGCCGCGTTGCGGCCATACCGATTCGCGGAGCCTCCGGTTGTCGTCCTTAACGGCGCATTGCCGACGGACGGCAAACCCGCCGCAGACGCGGTTTTTCGCGTGGCGGGGAAATCCTTTAACTATTGGAAGTTTAATGTGCCGGACGTTTCGGGAGATATTCAGTGGCGTGCAGACATGGTTTCCATCACCAACGTCCAAGCCAATTTTTACGGAGGAAAACTGTCCTGGCAGGCGCAATTCGATTTTACGGGGGGCACGGGGGCGGCTTTTGGTTTTCGTGGCAGCGTGACCAATGCGAACCTGCACTCGCTGATGTCTGATCTCACGAGTATCAGCAATCGATTGGAAGGCATCATCAGCGGCAATTTAGTAATTACGTCAGCCCATTCGGACGATTGGAACAGCTGGCATGGGTATGGCGACGCGCATTTCCGCAACGGTTTCCTCTGGGAGATTCCTATCTTCGGCGTCTTCTCTCCGATGCTCGATAAGATTGTGCCTGGCCTTGGAAACAGTCCGGTCAGTGCCGGTCGAGCAAGGTTTGAGATCGGCAAAAGCGTCATTCGTACGACTGACCTGGAAGTTCGTTCGCCCGCGTTGCGCCTTCAATACGACGGAAGTGTTGATTTCGATGGGAACGTGAATGCCCGTATGCAAGCGGAAATCCTCCGCGATGCTTGGGGAGTCGGGCGTATCGTGAGCCGGGCGCTTTGGCCGCTGGCGAAAGTGTTCGAATACAAAATCACCGGCACGCTGACGGAACCTAAGAGCGAGCCTTTCTATATTCCGAAGATATTGTTTTGGCCTTTCAAGCCATTCCGAGCGGTAAAGGAGATGCTGTCAGTAGAAAAAGAAGATTCGCCTAATGCTCGCAAATGACAACCGCGAAGGCGAAAATCTGCCGCCAAAGCCGAAGTGACCAATGTTGTATAGTGTGTGTTTCGATTTAGGGAGCTGGCTGGAGACGCCTTCGCAGGCCGCGGGCAAAAAGAACAGAGTGACAGGCTGAACCGCCGGCAGCTTTATCCGGCCGACTTTTTCCGGGGCACGCGTCCGAGAGTTCGCTTTAAGAAATTATCTATTTCAACCTGCTGCTTTGGCGAAAAGCTGTGGTAGCCGTCTCCCTCGAGTGCCACGTCAGGTGTCGCGACCTGTATCATAGGAGCATCAGGTTCTGGGACAGAGCTTGGTTCGTGAGCAGGCGGCATGTACTCGATAAACGGGTCGTTCGCATCTAAGGACGATTCGGTCACGGCAGGCCCGGCAGTTGAAACTGCTGGAGGAGCAGGCGGCGGCGCTGTGGCGGCTTGGCTCCAGCGACTTGATTCCAGGTTGGCCAGCTTGTTATGTAACACAATGAACTCACGCGTCTCGCGATAATGTTGTTCTTCAATCTTTTGCTTGAAATCCTGAAGCTTGTCTGAAATCGGCTGCAAGAGAAGGTCGAGATTCGCTTTGTTAATGTCGGTCAGGGTCTGGGATTTTTCGTCCAGGACCTGATGAACGAGACTCTTGAATTCTTCGCTCAGACGTTGTTGAAGCTGGAGCAAGTCGGCTTTCTGGTGTTCAATCTTTTGTTCCAAGTGGCCGCGATTCGCGCGCTCGCGGGAGAGCTCGGCGTGCATCGAAATATTAAACTGCCGTTCCTGAGCGAGTTCCGTCTGTAGAACTTGCAGCTGATCATCCAATAACCGGCTGCGCTCGGCGGTTTTCGCATATTCGATTTGGAGTGCGTTGAAGCTGTCCTTCAAAGCCTTAAACTCGGACTCCGCGAGTTCCTGCTTGGCCATTTGACGCCCCCGGTAAGAAAACCATCCGGCGCCGAACCCGACGATCAAACCCAAAACCACGAAAAGCAAATCGATACCGATACTCATGCTAACTAAGTACTAGCCATTAACCGGGGAAGTTCGCCAAATCACAGAAACGATCGCTGTCGGCTAGAAGGGTGGTTCTGCGAGCCATACTGTAGGAGCATTACTTAACTTTATCTTGGCTTATTTAAACAGAATTTGGTATTTGATCAAGGGATTCTTGCTGGAATAAACCGAACGAATTTCCCGGCAGTTCTATGATAGTATGTCTTTAAAAATTACCTTTTTGAACCAGAAGGGAGGAGTCGGGAAATCCACGTCCAGCGCGCTCATCGGGGCAGCGTTAAGTTCCGCCGGTTACCAGGTCGCATTTGAAGATACGGACAGTCAGGGGTCGCTCACGATGTGGACCAACAAGATTGGCAAGCTTCCCATGGTGCACGAATGCCTTACTGCGGAGGTGATCATCTGCGACACGCCGGGCCGCATTGATCTAAATCAAGAGGAACACGAGGGCTTTTTCCGATCGATCATTCAGACGAGTGATCGCTTGGTCATTGTTTCCGAGAAAAGCCTGTTCAGCACGCAAGCCTCGATTCCGATGATTGAGATGGTGAAGAAATATATGAAGCCTGACGCGAAGGCGATGATTCTGTTCAATAAGGTGCGACAACGGACGTTGGTCGGCCGTCAAGATGAAGCCGAAATGGCTCAGGATCTTGGCTTGCCAGTGTTAAAGAATTCGTTGCCTTTGGCGGCCTCTTACGAAAATGTTCAAATTGAAGGGTTCACTGCGGTGATGGGTAAGAATCGAGAGAAGATATTTTCTTTAGCGTTGGAAATTCTAAAATGAGCAAGAGCTCCAGCTCCCTAAAAGAGTTAAAAGGATTGCGCGAAGCAGTCCTGGCCGAGGAAAAGACAAAGACGCAAGCGCGGCTCCAAAACCTTCCTCCGAACCCAATCACGGCGCCACGCCCAGAACCCGTTTTGACTGAACCTCCGGCTTGGGAGCCGACGCCGGACGATCTTGTGGAAAGCGCCGCGCCGGTTGCTGCCCCACCATCCGCTCCCGCGCCAGCTAGGCCCCAAGCCGCTCCTGCGGCGATTAAGACGCCTCCACCCAGTGCTCCGGCAGCGAACCGCAATAAAGCTGGCGCCGACCCAGCGTTGATTATACCGCTGACTCCAAAGATCCAGGAGCGTTTGCAGAAACATGTGGATAGCACGCGCTGGAGTCAGGCGGATCTTGTCATCGAGCTGATCCGCGCATTTCTTCATCGCGGATATCCCGAAATACAGTTTGGCGAACAATTGATCGCACGGGGCGGGACGTACCGCACTTTCGAGCGAAACCCTTTAGATACGGTATTGAAGATCGTGAGCGGTCAAGGCATCTTCAATGTAACAGTCAAGTCGGAGACACCTGATTGCCAGAATTGGCTTTCGTATTTTAATAATCAGAAAGCGCAGGATCCCGAAAAAGCAGCCCTGCAAGTTTGTCTGTTTACACTCCAGTCTTATTTGGAAAATGTGGACGATTATCAGGTCCAAGGTTGGGTTAAGAACATATCCCCGGATGCTTATACCGTCATCTCGGCCAGTTAAAGCCTTTAGCTTGGGCATTTAACTCGTTTAGCAACTTAAAACACAAAAGGCGGCACGATTGTGCCGCCTTTTGCTATTGCGCTGGTCTGTGCCAGCTTGAGCCGAATTAACCGCCGAGCAACCGCAAGGCCGATTGCGGCAGCAAGTTCGATTGCGCCAACATCGCCGTGCCAGATTGGACGAGGATGTTGTACTTCGCAAACTGCGTGCTT
>VHDE01000127.1 GCA_016871515.1 Verrucomicrobiota bacterium | reverse complement strand
CCCACCTCCCCCCAGCGAACTAAAACGAGCAGAGCGGCGGCTTTTGAGCCTTAGCTCGCGCCGCTCTGCGGTCGAAGTCTCGCGGTCCTTTTTCCGTCTCTTTACCCACAAATTGTGCTATGGACCCCGGCAAGCAAACCGCAGAAGGTGCCGAACAAGCTAATGAAAGGGAACGTCCGAATTCCTCCAAATCGCGCCTCGGTCCGTTTTCGTTGCAGCCCGATGAGAAGGCCAAGTCCCAGTGAGATGCCCAATGTGATGAACGGCTCCACAAAGTTTAACCCTAGCGCGGCGGTTCCAAGCCAAACATTGTCCCGCGTATGTGCGCGAGTTTCATTCTCCCTATCTCGATCACACCGCAAATGTCGCTGCCGTGTCGGAAGCGTTCAAGGAGATTTCGGGCGTTTCTCCATGAACCGTACGGAGCGCGCGCAAAAAGCGGGAGCAAGCTCGGCAAGCTCCGCGCACTCCAAACGCTTTCGCGCCGCGACGAACCGAAATTGCCGACAACGCCGCGCGCCTGTAAGTCGGCGTCTAAGACCGTCGGTGCATCCCGAAGTTGTCGGCACATCGTAGCGGCGGGCATCCTGCCTGCCGTAGAGCCGAGGCATCCTGCCCGGCGGATCACGCGCACGCATTAGAACGCAGCCTCCTCGTTTCAAGCGTTGCTCCGGGCGGCAAGATGCACGCCCTCTGCGGCAGGCAGGATGCCCGCCGCTACCGACAACTTCGGGATGCACTGTAAGACCGTAGGGGGCGGACAATAGACGTGCCAATTACTGATTACGATGTTACCACTTCGCGGTGCTTCAGCGTCTGCGCCAGCGCAATGAATGGAAGTGCTTGGGGGTTCTGCCGAAGGCCGATCAACCTCTTGCCGTTGCGTGGTGGGTTGTGCTGGTCCTTCGCGGCCTTTTACCCGCTGGATTTGCCGTTGCCATGGGATGGCTCGTTGGTTCTGTTCAGCGCGCGGAAGCACTGACCGCTCCTCTCGCGCTAGTCGGTTTGCTATTTGTTTTGTTGCAGGTGCTCACGCCCATTCATCAGGCGATCAGCGCCAACCTCGGCGACCGCACCTAGGCCTGGCTGTACGATCGGCTCGCCGAAGCATGTGTTCGTCCAGCAGGGATGGGGCATCTCGAGGATTCTAAGTTGACCAGCGATCTCACCATCGCGCGCGACTTCGATTTGGGAATGACGGGACCGCCATTGTCAATTTCCATGGATTTCATCGCTGGCGGGTTGGTCGAGATGATCGGTGGCCTCGCTTGCGCCATTGTCCTCTTCGCTTATGCGTGGTGGGCGCCTTTATTAATCGGCGGCGCGTGCCTCGCTGCTCACTGGCTGTTGCGTGAGAGCGGAGTTTGGCGTGATCGCAATACGGATGAAGTGCGCGTTGGGCAACGCGATGCGGATTCTGCCTGCCGGCTTGCTGTTTTGGTCGCTCGCCGCGAGTGCGATAAGCGGGAGTCTGGGTCTCGGTGAAGCCGTTGTTTTTGCCCAGAGCGCGATTGGCGCTTCGATGATTGCCTTTGGCGGACTGAATTCGGCACTCGACGGGGCCGCTGCGGCTGTGGCAGCGGTGTTGCGTTTGGAACAAGCCATGGCTCCTGTTGGCGCGCTGTCTTCTGGCACTCGCGAAGCCGCAGCGCTGCCGGCGTGTGAGATTCGATTCCGCGATGTTACCTTCGGCTATCCCGGAGGAGCGCCGGTCCTCGACGGCTTCAATCTCACTATGCCGGCCGGGTCGTCATTGGCGATTGTAGGGCAGAATGGCGCCGGAAAAACTACACTCGCGAAGCTGCTTTGCCGATTGTACGACCCGCAATCGGGTGCGATTGAGATCGCTGGCCTTATTTCTGATCGCTTTTCAACAGTCCGGCACGCGGACCGCATCTGTGTGCTTGAACACGGCCGTGTGACCGAGCTTGGCACACATGACGAACTGATGGCGAAAGGTGGCCGTTACCGAACGATGTTCGACTTGCAGGCAAAACGTTTCCTCACCGCCGAAGACGAACAAGGGGCCACGTATGACGTGCTTACGTAAGCGCGCACTTCGTATGACAGACGTCTCGCCTGTCTATGCTCTTGTTGCACGCAAATGCTGGACAGGCGGGACGCCCGTCCTACCAGGCTGGTTCATTGGGAGTCTCCGTTTGTTATGGCACGTAGTCCCGGCTTCAGCCGGTGCGATGGCATTCCCCAATGGTCTTGGCGCCAGCAAATGCGACCGCCTAAAGGCGGGACTACATACCTGGAAGTTTACGGCAAGGGATGGCGCCGTGTTGATTAGACGACGAGAGGATGATCCTTGGTCATTGTCGTCCACTTTCAGATATACGGTTGCCGAGCCGCATGCCGTCGACTTTGCATTCCAGTGCCAAGCCCATCGTCCGGAGCTTTTTGGCCAGCGCGGATATGCGGTGCTGTTCTTTGCGAATTACATGAATGACGTCGCGGACGTGCCGATACATTTTCGTGGGGTGGAAGCGCCGGCGCTAAAGACTTGGAATACGACCAGAATCATAACTTCAAACTCAACCTTTGGAGTTACGATTATCCGCGATTCACCCAACCTTTCTATTACGGACGCGCAGCGCATGGCATGGTCCTCATTCTAATGTTTGATCGCGCCTGCAACGATCGCGATGAAATGCGTTTTAGTCTGTTTAAGTTTAAGGTGCCTCGCCATCCGCGCCCTGCTTGGGATTTTCAGTACGTCATTCACAAAGTGGACGCGAAGACATATGAGTTTTCCGGGCGCTTGGTCTGGAAGAAACTTGTCAGTCCCGAAGATTGCGAGGAGGAATACCGCCGCTGGCGGAGCCGATTGGACCGAAAGTAGCCGGCGTTAGGCGCCGACAACTGCGCCGCCGAGGAACGACTCGCGCGAGCTGCTCGAATGACTCGCTCCGACTCGTGGCCTCGGCGGGACTGTGTGCGCTGGCTTCCGCTTTTTGTTTTTTGATTTTCGACGTTACAAGAATCTAATCCTCGGGAAATGCTTCGGTAACGTGTCAGCTGGTCTATACCTTCAAATGAAGCGAGCAATCATGGTGCTGGCGTGGAACATCGAAAGCGAATGCGCGATCTTTCCTTCCGCCCAGGTTGCTCGCTGCGCGCGTAAATAATTGAAACGTTTTGGCCTTTCCGCGCGTTAATATAAACGGATGGTTTGACATGAACTTGAATATGAGCGCAGTGAAATTAAGTGTCGATTGGGTGGACAAAGGGGAGGCAGAACAGTTTTTTCCGCCGTTGGAGCCAACGCAACCCCTGCAGGCAGCGAATCCAAGGCCGGCGATTGCCCGGCAAATAGCGCCGGCCGCTTCCGCGCTGCGCTGCCCGCATTGCACTTCGATCATTTACAGCCGTCGAAACAAGCTTTGCGGCGTGTGCGGCGAGGAATTGCCAAAGGAATTTCTTTTCACGTCCACTGAGGCGCGCAAAGTCGAAAGGACTTTGCGAAGCGAGCAAATGCGCCATCGCCTCTAAATGACGAAGAGTTCCCATCAGGCCAGCTTGGTCCCCCATTTGGATTGAGCTGATGCTGGATTTAGGAGCGCAGCGTTTACGCGCGTTTACGCTGCGGAAACGTCCGCACGGCTCGATTCGTTCAGAAGTTCCAGCAATTCCCGTTATGGGAGCGCGGACCGCCGAGTCCGCGAGCGGAACCATCGAAACGAACGAAAAATGCGCGGACTCAGCGGTCCGCGCTCCCATAACGCTGCGGTCCGGACCAGCTTAGCCGCGCTGTTGCCGCCAAGGGCCTTTAATGGCTAACGTCCAGCCTGGCGTTTGAATATTGACGAACAACGTTGTTCCATCCGGAGAGAAGGTGGCGCCAGCCAGCTCGGAAATATTCGTGCCGCCAATTTTGTAGATTCTGCCTTGCGGCGTGACTCCGAGGATTAATTGCGTCTCTGTGCCGTCCTCGCAGACAATCAAGTCGCCCCAAGGCGCGACCGTTAGGTTGTCAGCGTTTTCGACCAGATTGGCATCATTCGGTTCGATGAACAGTTCGAGTGTGCCCGGCCTATTTTTCTCGCGCGAGGTTCCTTCAAACCTGCTGGGAACGTAGCGCCAGATCTGCCCCTTCTGTTTTTCTCCGCCGTTGGTGCACGCGAAGTAAATCGAACGATGGCCGTACCACATCCCCTCACCGCGGGCAAAGCGAGCCGCGCCCTTTTCAAACCGGCCTTGATAGCGCAGATCATCATCGGGTGACGTGATGTCATCGAGATCCACCCAGTCCACTTTCCGGACGCCGCCAACACGAAACGTTTGCCGGCGCCAGTTTCGCGTGTCGAGGCCGGGCGCGTTGCGAACCCGTAGCGCTTGCAAACGTCCGCCTGCCTGAAGCCTTCCAGGTTGGTTGGGCAAAAATCTATAAATCAATCCATCAGGGCGATCTTCAGTTTCATAGACGATGCCTGTTTGGGGATCGACTGCGACCGCTTCGTGCCGGAACCGGCCCATCGCAATGAGCGGCAAGGGATCGGCTAAATGTATCTCTGTCGAAGCGGGCACCTCGAAGTTGTAGCCGTGATCTTTCTCAATGTCGCCGCCGGTAACCTCAACGGTCTCTTCGCAGGTGATCCAACTATTCCAGGGCGTCGGGCCTCCCGCGCAATTGCGATGCGTCCCCGCCAGGCTTAGAAAGTGTTTCAGCACGTCGCCGGTCCTGGTGTCATAAACGATCGTCGTTGTCCCACCGAGGGCGGGCTTCGTTCCTTTTCCGGGGTCGTAAAGCTTTCGTTGGTCAACCTGTCGGAACAGAAGATTTTGCAAGCCGAAAGGGCTAAACTCGACTTGGGCAGGTTCGAGTTCGTGATTGCGAACCAGAATTGTTTCGCCGTTCGGACCCGGAAACGCCGCCATGCCGTCATGTTTGCCTGGAACGTAAAGCCCGTCGTCCATCCGCTCACCGACCAGCGAGATCATTCGGTAGGTAAATCCACTCGGCAAATCGAGAATCTTATCCGGGTCCGGCAGGAGCGGACCATACCCGACTTCCGCGAACGAGCTGGCTGCGCCCTGGGCAAGACCATTTTCGATTACGCTGCGTAAACCCAAAAATCCCAAGCCAATGGCCGAAGCCTGGTTAATGAAAGACCGGCGAGAAAGATTCATTGCGGTGACTTTTTAGCATTGCCCGATTACAGGCAAAGTAAAAAAGCCACAAGAGGAGCCTGAGTGAGTCTGAATGCCGCTAGGGCGGGTTTAGAACAGCACGATAAAAGCGAGGCCGGAAATCGCCTGGCGGAACAGAATCCTGCGCAAATGCAGCTACAGCGCCGGGCGAGAAGTTGCCTATTCGCTTCCAGGCTTTCAAGTCGTGGCTGAGCTCCAGATGCCACTGGCCGTTGACCAGCGAACCTCGCGCGATGGACATTCTCAACGTGCCTTCATCGGGCTTATAAATGTTCAAATCCAAAAGAGGGCGTTCGTCACCGATGGTGACCATTCCGGACCGGGAGTTTCCGAGCGAATAAAGCGGCGGCTCGTTTCCGCTTGTATCATTCAGCAGTCGAACAATAACTGTTTCTCCTCCTTCAAATGCTCCATCCGGTCTGGCACGCACGCCCAGATAAACTAGCAGAGTGCCGTCCGGAATCGTTATGGCATTATCACGGAAATCAATTTCAGGCCTCAAGCAGCCGCACGGAAACCATTCCTCGCCAGGCAAGAGCACGTAATCTTCCTGTCGCTTGGCTGTGCCGGCGACCTCGAAAGACACTTTTAAGGTCCCTTGTGGACTGCCTGTGCGACGCAGTTCGAAGATGCCAAGGTCATCCCAATCTGCCGGACCTCGCGTAAAGCTTGCTTCTATCGCTTTGGAATCAACCACTGTGATCGTAACCACCGGCGCCTCGGTTGGCAAAGCGCCCGGCAGAACCGAAAGCCCATCACCGAATAGGAGAACCATTAGGAGAACAATGATTGGCGCCTTCATGGATGGGTCGTGCACGTTGTGACGTCAGGAAAAATAAGCGTGAAGGAATTGTCGAACAAGGCGAAACCAAGTTCGTGTGTTTCGAGGAAGTGGGCATAGCGCCTGAACGTAGCGTCTAAACGCCGTGCAGTGACTCTACGGTTGATGGCACCAACACAATTACTTCGCTGTCGCTCACGGGTTGTTTCTCGACGATGCGATAGCCAGTCATCTGGCTCATACTGTTGGCTATTTCCATGCGTTGTTCCTTGGGAAGGACCGATTCCAGTCTGACACTCTGATGCCTTTCGGTAATTCAAAGCCCGTTGATGGGTGCTTGTCCGGGAGGGACAGCGTGACAATAGCCCGGCGTTTCAACGCCGGGAACCGAGCCTCCGGAGGCTCACGTCCCGAAGGGACGGTTGAACTCGTCCGCAACCGCCCATCAGGTTCAGCCGTCCCTTCGGGACGTACGTGCTCTTCTTCGCCGCCCCGGCGTTGAAACGAGCGTTGAAACGCCGGGCTATTTTCATTATGTCCCGCCGGGACAAACGCCTTCTGAAACACCAAAAGGCATTACCGTGGAATGCGTCCTCACCAGCTTTGCCGTTACCACAGCGCTCCTGGCTTGGCCGACCGTGATACATCCACCCGAATGATCATTGACCTTCAAAGATTCGTCGCCGTAGAACGGTCGTTTTGGAGTGAGCTGGAATCGCTGCTCGATAGGATGGAGGCGGATCCGGGCTTTTCGATGAACCTCGAGCGAGTCCGGCGTTTTCATTACTTATATCAGCGGGCTTCGGCCGATCTCGGCAAAATCATGACGTTTGCGGCCAAGCCGGAAATCCGCCGTTACCTGGAATCACTCGTTGCTCGGGCCTACGGAGAAATCCACGAAGGCCGTGAGAAACCGCATCGGTTCGCGCCGTGGCTCTGGTTTTCTCAGACGTCTCCGCAGACCTTTGGGCGCCGCGCGAAGGCCTTCGCTTTATCGCTGGCCATTACGCTTGGAGGATGCGCATTTGGCAGTCTGGCGTTGATGCGTGACCCGGAAGCAAAGCAAGTGATTATGCCGTTCCTCCATTTGAAGGGCGATTCCGTCGAGCGCGTGGCGCAAGAAGAGAGAGCAAGCGCAGATCGGCTGACTGGGCAGAAGGGGACATTTTCCGCGACCCTCATGACCCACAATACGAAGGTTTCCATTTTTGCGCTGGGTCTCGGCATGACCTGGGGCATCGGCACGATCATCCTGCTTTTCTACAACGGCGTGATTCTTGGCGCTGTTGCCGTGGATTACATGATGGCGGGACAAACACGCTTTCTCATGGGCTGGCTGCCTCCGCACGGATCGATTGAAATCCCGGCCATTCTTATCGCAGGGCAAGCGGGTTTGTTGCTCGCCGGCGCGCTCATCGGCTGGGGCGACCGTGCTTCGTTGCGGATGCGTTTGCGCGCGGTCACTCCAGATTTGGTCACGCTAATTTTTGGGGTTGGCATTCTGTTGGTTTGGGCTGGGCTAGTGGAATCATTTCTGTCGCAGTATCACGAGCCGGTGCTTCCTTATTCGATCAAGATCGCGTTCGGGTTGGTCGAGCTGATCTTGCTAGCGCTATTCCTGGCGCAGTCAGGCGCAGAACACGAGCACGCCACAAAGGCATCGGAGGCGAGGATGGAGAATAGAAGATGGACCTGGGAACCATTTGCTTGAAGTGTTTATTTCGAGAATTCGCATTTTTTGTTTTGTTTCGGGTTTCGAAATTCGGATTTCGGATTTCGGGTTTGACATCAGCGCGGCCTATGCGATTTCAAGACTCTTAGCCAACATGGAATTCGCATGTCCGAAGGAAGAAGCAAAAGACTGGAGATCAGAACACCTGAAGGCATTGTCTTTTCTCTGCTGTTGGCCGGACCAGTGGCGCGGTTTGTGGCTTGGCTGGTCGATCTCGGTTGCATTGCCGTGCTTGCCATCCAGGCTGGATTGTGGCTTCGGCTTCTAGGCGTCATCAGTCCAGACCTTGCTCGTGCCATCACGGTTCTTGCCTATTTCTTCATTTCGATCGGATACGGGATCGTGACGGAGTGGTGCTGGCGCGGGCAAACGGTTGGCAAACGTCTCATGCGATTGCGCGTGATGGATGCGCATGGGATGCGGCTCCAGTTCAGCCAGGTTGTGATCCCCAATCTGCTGCGTTTCGTTGACATGTTGCCTGGTCTGTATCTCGTGGCTGGGGTCGCCTGTGTGCTCAGCAAGAAGGCGCAACGATTGGGAGACTTTGCGGCAAACACAATTGTGGTGGGCAATCCCAAGACGAAAGAGCCAGACCTCAGTCAACTGCTGGCCGGCAAGTACAATTCCCTGCGCGATCATCCGCATTTAGCAGCGCGTTTCGCCTGCGGAGGCGCGAATCGCGTTGCAGGCCTTGCTGCGGCGGAATTCGTTGGAAGACCACGCGCGCGTTGAACTATTCGGTCAGATCGCCGCTCATTTCCGGTCCATGGTCGAGTTTCCCCCGGAAGCCACCGAAGGCATCATCGACGAACAGTACGTGCGCAATGCAGTGGACGTGCTCTTCAAGACGACGCAGTCAATCGCGTCTGGAAAGGGAGACGCCGCCACTATTTGTTGATATTGGCCGCCAGCATGGTGAGGCCTTTGCCAAGGTCTTCACTGCGCTCAACCGAATTGCGTTGTCCTGGCCTGCTCGACGATAACGTTCCGCTGAGATTTTGGAAGGAGCTTTGGAGGGTGCTATTCATGGCTGGAGGGCCGTTCTTAACAGGCATTGCGCGCTCGCTGGCTGAAAGCTAGACTCTCCTCATGAGTGTCACACTTGAAATCCCGGGAGAGTTGCTCGCGCAAGTGCTCCATGTGCCGGAGGAGGAAGTACCGCGCCAGGTGCGGATCGAACTTGCCTGCGCTCTTTACGCCCGCAATGCGATGACCCATGCGCAGGCCGCGAAACTCGCGGGACTCGACCGCTTCGAAATGAGCGAGGAACTCGCGCGACGGAACGTCCCGCGCCACTACGCCGCCGACGATCTCGCCGCCGACCTCGCTTATGGTCGTGGTGAGTAATACCTCTCCGCTCTCGAATCTCGCCATCATCGGAAGACTCGGCCTCCTGCGCGACCAATTCGGCGCCGTGTTGGTGCCTGTGGCCGTGCGGCAGGAACTTTCCAAGCTCAGCCATGGCACTGCTCGCAGGTTGCTGGATGCTGCTTTCGCCGACGGCTGGCTGTGCGTGACTCCGCTGCGCCAAACTATACCCACCGAAATCAGTGACGGCCTCCATCTAGGAGAATCGGAAGCCCTCGGCCTTGCCCTCGAGAAAAAAGCCGATTGGGTGCTGCTCGACGATGGCGATGCGAGGCGCCGGGCAGCGCAGTCCGTCGCGAAAAGCGAACTTGCTCGACACGTGTAACCACCGGACAAACCCAGGAATCGACGAGTGCTTCCTAGGGATTCAACCCAAAGACGCAAGGACACAGGGCCGCAAAGGGGTCTTTCTCAGCGTCTTGGCGTCGCTGCGCCTGCTTCGGCACAGTGATCTTTCTGGGATAAGAGATGGTCCTGCAGTGCGTCCAGATCAGCGGTAGATCTCGCGGCGGTGTCCGATCTCGACGACGATTACCAACAAGGCCGCGTCGCGGATCTGATAGACAATTCGATAGTCGCCGACTCGAACGCGATACAAGGGATCCTCTTGAAATAGCTTCACGCAACTGGGTGGGCGTGGGTTGTCGGCCAAGCCATTGATAGCGGTTCTGAGCCGCGCGTATAGGACCGGATCGCGGAGTTTATCGAGAAACCTCTTGGCCTGCGGACGCAGGATAATCGAACTTGGCATCCAACTCCTTTTTCACTTGTTCCCAAGGGATATCCTCACCTGGCTCGGCCAGTGAGGCGAGCGCGGCAATCAAGTCGGCTCTCTTTTCCAACTCCTCAAGTTCGGTCAAATCATCGATCAAAGAAATAACCTTCCTGGCCCGTTCTTCCGAAAGGTTCTCAAGTTTGGTCATCGCATCGGCCGACGGATTCATGCTGACAATCTGCCCATTCCGTTAGCGTCCGTCAACGCAATGCTAGGCTCGTTCTCGTGGAAAGGCCTTGAGGATCCCTTCCGTGCGCGTGCGGACGTTGAAGTTTTTGTTAAATATGGCCGATGTGGGTGCGGACGGTGCCGAGATTCAACGCAAAGACGGAAAGACACAGGGCCGCAAAGGGGTCTTTCTCAGCGTCTTGGCGTCGCTGCGCCCTTGCGTTTCTATCCGAAGCTGACACTTGGCTGCAGAGTCGTTCCCTTGCCAGGCGCCGTGACCAAGTCGAAGCAGCCATCCAGATCGGATACGCGACGGCGCATATTTTCCACTCCGTGGGCGGAAAGTCCAACTCGCTCGCCAGCCCGGTCTCCGAGCGGAGCCCCAGCGCTGACTAGGTCGGGAGATCCATCGCCATTGAAATCTCCAACGACCAGGGAACGAGGTTCAGCGTACGGTACTCCGAGTCCTGCACAGGAAGTAAATCGGTGTGCCCATCAAAACAAGTAGGAGGCCGAACACGGAATTGTTGCGAGCCGGTTGCCCTGCCGCGCGGGCCGCGAAGTAGCCGCTGAAATCATTGTACACGGTAAGCACGAGAAACGTCACCGCGAAGATAATAAATATCCACGGCAAGATCGGATAACCGGGCGCCTTGTAGGGGCGCGGCGTGTTTGGCTCCTTGCGGCGAAGCACGAAAATGCCGTAGGCGCCAGCGGCGTAGAAAATCCAATTCACAAAGACTAGCGTATTGGTGACCGTGTCAAAGGTTCCGCTCAAGACCAGCAGGATGCTCCAGAACGCTTGCACCCAGAGCGCCGTCCCTGGCGTGTGAAACTTCGGATGGACGTTTCCGAGCAAACGCGGGAAGACATTGTGCCGAGCCATTGACATGAAAACGCGGGCGGGCGCAAGCACGTTGCTGTTTGCCGCTCCGAACGTGGAAACCATCACGGCAATTGCGATCCACTTTCCGCCCCCTTGAAAACATTTCTCCACGACATCCACGGCGACCAGTTTCGACTTTGCCATTTCGTCAATCGGCAAAACGTACAGATAGGCCACATTGCACAGGATGTACAGCGCCATCACGATGAGTCCGCCACCGATCAAACCGCGGGGCAGATTTCGTTGCGGTTGCTTCACTTCGCCGGCCAGGTAGGTGACGTCGTTCCAGCCGTCGTAAGCCCAAAAGGCTCCCTGAACAGCAGCGGCCAAAGCCGCGATTAAAGCGAGGCCCTGCAAATTAATGGCCGCGCTTTGCGTGGTGAAATTCGCCGCTTGGCCAATTCCCGGTGTAAAGAAAGCGAGTGAGATCAACAGAAGCAACGCCACGCTCTTGGCCACGGCGAAAACATTTTGAACCGCGCTGCCAAATTTCACCCCGAGATAATTCACTGCGGTTAGAACGAGGATCAAAGCAGCCGCCACGCCTTTGCCGCCAATATTGGCCAATGGCGTGATGTCTCCAATCAGCGGAACGCGCAGAGACCAGTGCGCGAGGCTGGGGGCCAACTCCGGCAGCGCGACAAATTGCGTGGCGGCTTGAGCGAATATAAACGCGAGGCTTGCCAGCGCGCCGGTCTTCAATACAGCGAAGACAGCCCAGCCGTAAAGGTACGCCGGAAAGGATCCATACATGCGGTCGAAGAAAACATACTGACCGCCCGCTTCAGGAATCATCGCAGCGATCTCAGAATTGACCAGGGCGCCGATCACCGTGATGAGTCCCGCGATTACCCACACGCCGAGCAACCATTCGGGCGATCCGACCTGGCTCGCCATCAATCCCGGTTTAGCGAAAATCCCGGAGCCGATCACCGATCCGACGACGAACAGAATGGTTGAGGAAAGGCCGAGAGAGCGGAGAAGACCGGCGCTGGCGTGAGCGCTTTGAGTTTGATGGTTTGGCTCGCTCAAGGAAACGCGGAAAGGCTGGGCCAGCAGCGGATCGAATGCAAGACAAACGTCCTTCCAACGGCGGTTTCCGGTGTATCCCGAAGTTGTCGGCAAGAATCGTAGCGGCGGGCATCCTGCCTGCCGTAGAACCGGGGCATCTTGCCCGGCGGATCACACGTGCGATGTAAAGGTAAATGCCGAGTTTCCAGCGTCGCTGCGGGCGGCAGGATGCCCGCCCTCTACGGCAGGCAGGATGCCCGCCTCTACTGTGAGGCCGTTACCACAGAGAACGCAGAGAACCCAGCGCGGCGAAGCCGCAACCAAACCCATCTTGAAAACCCGGCTAACACAAAGATCGCGAAGCCCGCAAAGAAATTTGATTGGGGAATGCTCAGATCTTCGGGTCCTTTGCGATCTTCTGTTCAAACCACAAGCCAAAAAATCTTCTTAAAAATACACGACTTTCACCTATTGCATTACAAAGGAAGACAAACACTCACGCGTTGATTACCCGATTCGATGCGACGCTGTCCCAGTTCCCTCTTTGCGTTCTCTGCGCTCTTTGCGGTGAATCTTGGGTTTCACTCCATCTTATCCCAATCACTCAACGTAAACTTGTCCTTGCGCATCGCGTGTCCGTTTTCGAGCAATAGATTGTTTAGGAAAAGTTCCTGGCCCGATTTTGTCTCGAGGAAAACGTCGGACAAATAGCGGTCCCATTTGTCAGGTTTGGTCGTGGTAATTGTCACAGCCACCGACTCGCCGATCAGCTCTTCAACGAATCTGCGAGCCGCCTTGCCCTCGGCCGTGTCGAGTTCCGGCACATCGAGCCCGCGCAGGCGCAGCTTTTCTTTCAACCACTTTTTCGCCTTCAGATAAATCTCCATCCAGAGCGTGTCGCCATCGACCACTCTCAGCACGCGCGCGCGGCAAGTGAACAGATTAACAGCCACGACTCGACAAATGTCGGCCGTGCCGCGCTTGGGCGAGAGCAGATCGCTGGGCTTAACGGCTCCGGACTTGGCGGGAGAAACCGAAGTCGCCGCCGAAACGCTGAGCGCCAGGAGCGGACGGATTTCTTCCTCCAACTGTCGCGAAGTCCAGCTCTGCTGAACGGTCTGCTGTTCGAGTCTTTTGCGCAAGCTATTGTCTTCAAACAGTATAAGCAGCCGATAATGGGCTCAGGTCAATTTTGTCCGCGCGGACACAATTGGGTATAAAGCCCCAAACCAGGCGCGCTTGTAGAGAACTGCTTGGCTGATCTCCAGGTCCTCCGGCAGTCGGACCACCACTTCTTTGCCGTAGTAGGTTTTCTCCTTGTGGCGCAGCACATGTTCGTGAATCAACCGCCCAGTCGTCCAATAAGTCAGCACCTTGGCCTCTTCGATGCGCCGCTCGCCGATCAGCAACGTCTCCTGCACGCGCCGTTTTAGTTCGGCATAGGTGACAGGGGCGGTAATTGGAATCATGCTATGCCTAGGAATCCTTTCGCTCGTCCAATAAGCTCCAACGCTCCGTGTCACGCGCAACATCCTGCGCTGGCCCGCGCTCGTAACTAGCCTCCGAACATTCGGTGATAAAAATAAATCTCCCCCGTCTCCGCCGTCATGAGGATGCCGTCATCGGCGAAACAGACGGCTTCGAACTGGCGTTTCGGCAAGCGAATGATTTCAGGCTGGACTTGTCCAGCGCGAACAATGTC
>VHDE01000126.1 GCA_016871515.1 Verrucomicrobiota bacterium | reverse complement strand
CTGTCCGCGCTGCGGACAATGCCGGTCATTGCAGGAATGATAGCGGTAGCGGAACTGGCCTTGGCAGTCCGGACAGCCGAACAGTTGGCCGCCCAGAGCGGGCGTGCGGCAGAGCAAAATCTTTTGCTGGGAGGGCCTTTGGGGTCGTGTCTATTCATTATTTATTTGATGAGCCAATTGAAGGATGAACAGGTACGAGCCCGCCAACGCTTCCATAACTTGATGTGGTGCTACGATGGGCGAGCGGGCCGATAGCGGATTGTTCCCTCTTCAACTAGCGCAGGTTTGTCCTCATTTTGGACCGCAGCGTTCACGCTGCAAAACGTGAGACCGCCGGACGGCTCGAAAGTCTTCGGAGTTTTTCGTCTGGCAATTGCCAGCAGCCTTGTGAATGAAACCAGAGCGCCGTGCCAGCTTCGTGGGCGGAAAGCACACCTGGAACACGGCCCTGTTGAACCAGCCATTCGGCTAAGTCTTTCTTGATCTCTTGGAAGAAGTTTTCCCCTTGATGAACACCGCGCGCGGCGGCGTAAAAGGCCAGCAGCACTTCGAGAATCAACAGGTCAAATGATTAAATCACTTGGCCCCCTCCCGCGGCTGGATTCAGTAAAGAGGGCATTGAAAGCCGCTTTGGTCTTTTCGGCGATCAGGCCCCATTCGACCTCGATGCGTTTCAAGAACGCCGCCCATCATGCGACACAGCAGCATGGACCTTGAGTAATCCGGAGAGCAGCTGCGGCATTTTCGAAAGCGGAATCATATTCGGACCATCGCTCAAGCCGTGATCTGGATCAGGATGCGTCTCGATTAACAAGCCGTTTGCTCCAGCAGCCACAGCGGAGCGCGCCAGCACCGGCGCAAATTCGCGTTGGCCGCTTGACCTGTCGCCTCCGCCGCCGGGCAGTTGTACCGAATGTGTCGCATCGAAGATCACGGGGCATCCAAATTGACGCATGATCGGGATTGCGCGCATGTCTGCGACAAGATTGTTGTAGCCAAAGGAACTGCCGCGTTCTGTCACTAGTATCTTCGCTCTCGAATCGCCCGCAGCCTTTGCTTTTTTAACAACTTGTCCCATATCAAGCGGCGACAGAAATTGCCCTTTTTTTAGATTGACGATTTTTCCAGCGCGTGCGGCTGCCGCAATTAGGTCCGTCTGGCGGCAGAGAAAGGCAGGGATTTGAAGAACGTTGACGACTTCCGCAGCGGCCGACACCTGCGCCTCTGTGTGCACGTCTGTCAGAACGGGAACTTCAAACTCATCGCGAACCTTCGCGAGGGTTTGCAGACCCGCCGCCAGCCCCGGACCTCGGAAAGATTCGCTTGAAGAGCGATTAGCCTTGTCGTAGCTCGCTTTGAAAATGTAAGTGATCCCGAGTTTGCGACAGGTGTTCTGCAAGAAACCAGCGATGCGGAAGCAAAGCTTTTCGTCTTCGATCACGCACGGTCCGGCGATTACAAATAGACGGCTTTTATCCGTTAAGGATTTCCAAAGCTTCGCAGAATCAATCGGCACGGAAGCACTTTTACCAGTCGCTTATGGAAAGTAAAAAACAAATGCCCCTAAGTCCGATCAACTCGGGCTCAGGGGCTTGGCGGTCACGTATATGAAAATTACGTTACCGTGATCTTTCGCGGTTGCACTCGCTCGGCCTTAGGGAGGTGCAGCGTCAATAGACCGTTATCGATCTTAGCCTCGATCTTCGGCGTATCGATGGTCGGGTCGAGAACGAACACGCGTCGGAAGTCTCGAGGCGCCGATTCTTGATAGACAAGATTTGCTTGTCCACTCTCGATATGGCGCTTGCCAACAATTGTCAGTTCGCTGGCCTCCAATAGAATTTCCAAGCCGCTTCTGTTCACGCCCGGCATCTCCGCCTCGAGCAGGTAACCCTCTTTAGTCTCCGTGATGTTTACACGCGGAGAGAGGTAAAGCCGGTTTACCTGCTGGGGTTGCTGCTGCTGCTGTTCCTCACGCACAGGCCGGTCTTCTGTTTTTGTCATAGCCTTCATAAGAATGATTCTCGAATCTCAGTTGGTTGGTTAACTGACCTTTACTTCAATCTGTTTGGGTTTTGCTTCCTCAGCCTTCGGCAGCGTGACGGTCAAGATTCCATCCTTATAACTCGCCGAAACCTTGCTCACATCCACGGGCTTATTCAGGCCCAATGTTCGCTGGAAGCGACCAAAAAACGCTCTCTGCGAGATGCCTCGCCTTCACCTGCCTTTTCCTCGAACTTTCGCTCTCCGGAAATGGTCAAGCTTCCCTCATGAATCGAGATCTCAATATCTTCTCGCTTCATGCCTGGCAGTTCGGCCTTCACGACGAAACTATCTTTATCTTCGTAAAGATCTAGTGCAGGCGTCCAACCGCCGTAGAAGTCCTGGCTGGATTGTCCAAGCCATGGACTATCGAACAACCGGTTGATCTCGTTTTGCAGGGTGTAAAACGGATCTTCAAATCCATTTTCCAGAACTGGTCTTTGATATCGTGTAAGTCTCATATTTTTCCTTTCTTAAATTTGTTGTGAAACGTTTCCGTTTGACTGATCAAGTGGCTTTCAAAATGCCAGGCGAGATTGGCCGCGCCAGGATGTAGTAAGTCGCTGAAAATCAACAATTAAATAACGGTTGAGGTTGGTAGAATATCGAGCCTGTGAGCCAAAATGACCCACAACGCTGGCGCCTCGCGGTACAAATTTGCACAACTGCACCACCAGTTCTGCCCATGAACCGGCGCGGTATGTAGTCCCGCCTTCAGGCGGCGGCATTTGCTGGCAGCTAAACAACTTGCGGATTGCAATCGCTCCGGCTAAAGCCTGGCTAAAGCCGGGACTACATGCCGCAACGTCAGGTTCATGGGGAGAGCTGTTGGAGAGCTGCCGGCGAATGCACAAACCATTGCCAGGGCACCCACGGCTCCGTATAGTACCCCCGTTTCCCAAGCCTTGCTGGTTGGTCTTGGCTTTAATTCGTAGTGAAAATGTGTCGATGGATTCTTATCGCGTTCGGCGTTTTGTTGATCACAAGCGACGCCAGCGAATGGCCGCAGTTTCTTGGCCCGACGCGAAATGGCGTGTATGCCGGAAATGATTTGGCCCGGGTTTGGCCAAAAGAAGGTCCTCCGAAGCGTTGGGAAAAGAAAATTGGAGAGGGGTTCAGTGGGATCACCGTCGCCAACGGACGCGCGATACTTTTTCATCGACTCGGGAACAAAGAAGTCATCGAGGCATTAAAGGTGGAATCGGGCGAACCGATCTGGACGTTTGATTATTCCTGTGCTTATCGCGACGATTTCGCCCGTGGTGATGGACCTCGCGCGACTCCTGCGATCGCTAATGAAAAGATCATTACGTTCGGCGCCGAAGGAATGTTGTCCTGCCTGGATTCTAGTTCCGGAAAGAAAATCTGGAGCGTCGATGCCAAAGAGCAATTTGGCGCGACGAAAGGCTTTTTCGGGATGGCCTGTTCGCCACTCGTCGAGGGGAACAATGTCTTGTTGAACATGGGGGGTAAGAATGGCGCCGGAATCGTCGCGTTCGACCAACAAACCGGCCGAACGGTTTGGAAGGCAACCGATCACGAAGCTGGTTATTCGTCGCCGGTCGGAGCGACTGTGCACGGGAGGCGCGTTGCTGCCTTTCTCACCCGGAGCGGGCTGGTCATTCTTGATCCCGAAAAAGGAAAGGTTCATTCCGAATTTCCTTGGCGTGCGCGCATGGCGGCGTCGGTGAACGCCGCGACGCCTTTAGTTATCGGTGATCTCATTTTCTTGTCGGCGAGCTACGACACGGGCGCGATTGTGCTCGCTCTGAAGGAAAACAATAAGCTGCAAGAGATTTGGTCGTCGGACGAAGCGCTCTCGAATCATTACGCGACGAGCGTACATCGAGCGGGATTCTTGTATGGTTTTCATGGCCGCCAGGAGGAAGGCCCGAGCTTGCGTTGTATCGAGCTGAAGACGGGCCGAGTTCGCTGGTCGCGCGAACAAGGTCCAGCGGGCACGGTCACGCTGGCTGATGACATGTTGTTAGTTCTGTTTGAAGATGGCCGCTTAATGTTGGCGGAAGCTGCGTCTGAACGTTTCAGGATGATTGCCGAGGCTCAGATTTTGCCCTTTGGCGCACGCGCTTATCCGGCGGTGGCGAACGGATATCTCTATGCGCGGAGCAAGGACAAATTAGTCTGCGTGAATCTGGGAAAAGCTAACTGAGCGGGCGATCGTTTCATGTTGCGACGAGAAAGCTTTCGTTTTTGTACTGTCGTCGCGACGGCGCCGGCTGATTTCGGCAGCTTCCATTCAAATTCAACTCGGCCGTGTTCTCGCAGCGGAATTACGAACTCACGTTCACATTATGCCTAGCACCGAGACCCAGATCCGTGAAACGCAACATCAAGTTGCCACGCCGGCCAGTTCACGATTGATGTCGTTAGACGCGCTGCGGGGCTTCGACATGTTTTGGATTGTTGGTGCTGAGGAGATCGTCCATGCGCTGCACAAAGTAACTCCGAATGCGTTCGTCAATCTGCTCACCGGCCAACTGACGCACAAAGATTGGGAAGGGGTCGCGTTCTACGACCTAATCTTTCCGTTGTTCGTGTTTATTGTCGGCGTGTCTTTGGTTTATTCATTAAGCCGAACCATCGCCGAGTGCGGCCGGGCCGCCGCTTACAAACGCATTCTGTGGCGGAGCGCACTGCTCTTTCTCCTGGGAATATTTACGTACGACGGGATCGCCGATGGCGTGGAAAGGATCCGGCTGTTGGGTGTGTTGCAGCGGATTGCACTCTGTTACTTATTTGCCGGATTTATTTTTTGCACATTCAAACTTCGAGGGATGATTGCCATTTGCGCCGCCTTGCTGGTGGGTTATTGGGCGCTGATGACATTCATCCCGGTCCCAGGTATCGGTCCAGGCAATTTCCAGGAGGGCGCGAATCTTGCCAACTACATCGACAAACAGTATTTGCCTTTGCGGAAATGGGACGGTGATCACGACCCCGAAGGGTTGCTAAGCACATTGCCGGCGATCGCAACCTGCCTGTTGGGCGCGTTCGCTGGTTTGCTGCTGAAAAACGCCGCGCTAACCGAACAACAAAAGGTGAACCGATTGGTTGTCGCGGGTGTTGCAGGGGTGATTCTCGGGTTTATTTGGGGGCTGCAGTTTCCGGTGATCAAGAAGATTTGGACCTCATCGTACGTGCTGGTTGCGGCGGGCTACAGTTGTATCTTTCTGGCGGTCTTCTATCAGATCATCGAGATTGGGGGTTACCGCAAGTGGGCGATGCCGTTCGTCTGGATCGGCATGAACGCCATTACCATCTATCTCGCCCACGATATTATCGACTTCAACAAAGCGGCCCATCGGATCGTCGGCGGTCCTATCAAGGCGAGTTTGGGCAATTACGGAGACGTACTCGTGACGACGATCGTTCTCTTGATGAGTTTTCTGCTGGTGAGGTTTCTCTATCGGAGAAAGCTTTTTTTGCGGCTCTGATAGGATTGATAACCACGAAAGACTCGAAATACAGGAAACAAGAACGAGTTGTCGGGAAGGAATCGTTTCACCGAGTAGTATTACCATTGTCTGGAAGACTTCCTCTTTTCGTGTTTTTCGTTTCTTTCGTGGTTCCTTAACTGCCGTCTTAATGTCTAAAGCCTGCCAAAGCGCTGGGCAAAGAATTGCGATTGGCGATTCACCTGCGCCAGGGCTTTCTCCATCGCCTGAAACTTGCTGATCGACTGTGCGCGGCTGCTCTGAACTGATTCTTCCATGGATCGAATCTGATCGTCGATATCGGTCGCCTCATTGAGAACGCCGTCGCGCTGCCTGCTCAAGCTCCCTTCATCGCCCACGACAGTTTCAAGGTAATTGCTCAGCCGCGTCCCAATGCCGCCGCTGCCTGCAAATAAATTCTGAACGCCGCTGAAGTCGGCCTGTAATGCGGCATCTAGGGCGCTGGGATTGTTCAGAACAATCTCGTTGTCGAATCCCTCACTGCTGTAGCCCAATGATTCGAGCCGCTGGAGGGTGTCGGAAACACCAGCCACATCCGCTACCATTTTGCTGCGCATGCTGCGAGCGATCTCAGAGACGCCACTTTGATCTGCGAGGATTCCGGGTGTAACGGCGCCCTTCGAATCCGTCGAGCTGGCCGTCTGAATCTCGATTACCCTTTGGGTCTTATTGTATTGTTCGACAAATTCGTTGATGGCTGTTTTGAGCGAGGTCGAATCCTTCGCAGTCTTTAGAGCGTCAGCTTTACTTTTGAGGTTCGTCAACTCTGTGCTGAGGCTGGAAAGCGCCGAGCTCACACCGCCGAGGCTCACCTGCTGACTCCGAAGGCGGCGCTGGGGAGCGCGTTGGACATCGGCCAATTGGTCAACGAGAGATTTCCAATCGAAACCCGAAGCTAATCCTGACAGAATGAGTTCCACGCGAAATAACTTTGTTCTTATCGATTCAATTTATCGTAGCGTGATGACGAGTCGTCACGCTGTTCTTAAACTGCGCTAACAGCGTGTTTTAGAAATCAATCAGGTCGTAGCAGCCGAGGTGACGAGGCTCTGAAATATTTCGCCTTACGCCTCAGAATTAGAGCCTCGTGACCTCGGCTGCTACCATTCTAAAACAGGTTCTAAAGCGGTCCAACCCATCTCGCATAATCGTCCGATGCCCGACAAACTTTAGCGCCAAAGAATAATTATTATTTCTGCCAAGCGGCCACAAACATGCCATTCCCATAGGTGACTTTGGGCCAAAGCCAATGATGGGCTGATGGCGGGCTGGCGCCAAAAGGATCGGTTGCAATCAATGGCTGCAATTCCGGAAACCGGCGCTGCAACGAAGCGGCAACATCTGTGGTTTCTCGCCTTGTCAGTGTGCATACCGCATAGATGAGGCGTCCGCCCGGTTTGAGTCCAGGAACAACGTTGGCCAGGAGGCGTTCCTGCAGCGTTCCCAATTCCTCGACATCTTGCGGGCCTGTGGTCCATCGGGCTTGCGGATTGCGCTGCCAGGTGCCCAGCCCGCTGCAGGGCGCATCCACTAACACACCGTTAAACTTCGTTTTCGTCGGAAGCTTTTGAGCTCCGTTCCAGAGCGCGGTGCGATAGTTAAAAACTTTGGCTCGCGCCGCCCGTTGTTTGAGCTTCTGTAAACGCCATTCCGCCTTGTCGCTCGCCCAAATGAGTCCTTGGTTGCGCATGAGATCGGAGAGATGCAATGTTTTGCCGCCCTCGCCTGCACACGCATCCCACCAAGTTTCCGCCGGGCGCGGATTGCAGATCAGGCCGACTGCTTGGGAACTGATGTCCTGTAATTCGAACTCGCCAGCTTGGAATTCAGGCGTGCGAAAGAGATCTTTGGTTCCCTCGTAGCACAGGGCGTCTGCGAGAGTATGGGAAAGCTGGCAATCACCCAACTTGGTTGCGACGGCTTTGCCTTGTCCAGGCCGGGTGCGCAACCAAAGCTTGGGCTCAGTTTGCAGCGCATGAATCCACTCCACGGTCACGTTCACCTGAAGTGAGGTCCATGGGGGGATGGCCTTGGCCAACAAATCTTCACTCGAAAAACCTCCAGGCTCATGTTGAAAGCGGTCGGCGAGCTCGACGGCTTGCCGAAGCTGCTTTGAAATCGGTTGACGTCGGTCGAGCCATCCCATCCAGCGGTAATAGGCAAATACTGCGCGAGCAGTTTCGCGACTTTGCTCGGGCGGCAAGCTTTTCTGTTTTCTCAATTTCGTTCGAAGGACCGCATCGGCCGGGTGACTGCGATCCGATTTGGCGATCACGGAAGCAGCAATTTCCAAGACTCTATTCTGCATGCAATTGCCAGGCAGCTTCTGCCGAAAAAGCGTCCGCGACAAGCGGCGAAGGTCGGAATCGGCGTTATCTTGGGCTTCCTTGTGTTTTCTTATCACATTTGCCGAGGGGCTGTTTCGAGCCGGGATGACTTTCTGGTGTGATCTTCTCACCTTGGCAAAAACGTCAGGGCGCACGCTCTTACGCCGGAATCGCCTCGCGCATCGGACGTGGGCTGGCCGGCGGCAGTTCCCTTCCTGCCTGAATCAATTCTTCGACCTCTTCGTGAACCAGCGTGCAAAGCGCGCTGTAGGTTTCTTCTTCGGTCTGGCCGTGACAAACTGCACGCCACGGAAACAAGTCTGGGCAATAGCCCACATATAGTCGGTCGGTCTCGTTCCATCGGATGAACTTGAGATACTGGTCTTGAGCTTTCATTTGCTGGTCTGGATGATGGTTGTGGACTTGCCTTCCGGCGCCGGTCTCGCGTAACGCAATTCGTGCGGAGGCCTGTGGGAAATCCTCCTTGCGAAATCAAGCGTTGCGCACATATTGATTGCGGCGACCAGAGTGGGCCGGACCTTTTCCGACCCCGTGATCAATTCCCTGGCCGCCCCTTTTTTTGTTGTTGTTCGAGCCAGACGACAACGTCAGCCAAACGCTCATCGCCCACGTGAATGAGCGGTTCAATCAATGGGATGCCGCCCTGATCAATCGGTTTTATGGACATTCCGGCCTTCTGTTCTTCCCGGCGGCGGGCGGTGTAAACACAGAGATCGCAGAGTTGCAGGATAAGGCTTTTCTCGGATTCGATGAAAAAGCCCTTTTCAATGATCTGGCCGAGTTTCAGAACACCTTCAGTGCCACGCAGGATGCGGATCGCCTTTTCGACATCGCCCACAACTTCTCTGTTCTCATCGGAAATGAAGATGCCCAGCGGCGAATGCGGCAATGATTTGAGGCAAGTTCGATAACACGAGGGTTGCCCATGTGAAGCGTGCCGAACGGAATCTTGCAGTAGAGGTCGAAGGCGAGGATGTGTTCCTCGCGCGTCCAGTTGTTATTTCCTCTCCCTGGCATGGTCGTGCGTCAGAGCTGTCGCCACGCACCATCAGTGAAGTAATGGATTTCCGTGCAACCAGCGTAGCGATGTCCAAAATCGTCCAGCGGAGCAAATGCATGTTGCGAATCGCAGTCGTCGGACAATCCCTCGTAGTAAATCTCACCATCGTCGTCCAGCAAACGAAAGCGATGGGGGAGCAGTTCAGCTTTCGCTTCGTGGTATTCTTGCCATCCTCGATGAGGTCGTTGGTGATTGTCGACATGGCTTGGCGTTAGTTGAGTTCGGGATTCCCGACCGCTTCGCTCACCAGCGGTGCGCTTTCATTTTCAACACCATTGATTCCTTCGTGATACTGCCAAGCAGCCACCTCGCCGAATCTAGCGCTTCACGGTGGAGTCGAGGATAGGCATCCGGAAAGCGATGGAACAAGAAAAAAGCCGCTGATGGATTCTCGGGTTTTGGTGTTGCCGAACAAACTCAATCCTCCCCCTCCCATTGAATTAACCTCGAAGAAGCAGTTGGGCCGCAAAAGAACACATAGACTGCAGCGCGGCGAGCCGCAGCCTAAATCCGAAACTCGAAATCCGAAATCCGAAACAAAACCGCAATAAGCAAATTCTAAATCCCAAACCAGCCCGACGGACCCTACGGATGTTTGCGGCATTGCTCAATTTGAAAACGGGTGAGGTTGCGCCACCTCCATCTCCTCTTCTCTTTGAGTTCTTTGCCTCTTTGGTGGCTGATCAACTGCCGAAATGCCCGCTCTTTTCGGGAGCTTGGGAAGACGTGCCTTTGGGTGTTTCTACCCAATTTTGTCCGCGCGGACAAAATTGATGAGCGACCATTTTGACGGCGGATTTCACTCGCGGTGAATAAGTTGCGCCAACCCTGCGTCAACAAGCCCGTTCAGCACGCCCCAGGTTTTCGACTGATTGAGCCCCGTGCGATTACCTTGAGTCGGAAGGGTCAGACTTGAGCTGCTTCCAGTCCTTGCCATCCTTCCGGCAACAAACGTCGGCAGCGTTCACGAGCGAGTGTCCCGCCTGTTCAGGTGCCCTCAACGTTTGGACAGGCGAGACGCCCGGTCCTACCACCAGGTTCATCGGAGAGGGGCAACCTTGACTGCACACTTACGGCTAAGCGACTAATTGCCGGAGGACAAATGGCAGGATGCCGCCATGCTGATAATAATCGATCTCGATGGGCGTATCGATGCGGCTGCGCACAGGCACATCCTCGGCGGTTCCGTTGCTCCGCGTGATTCGGAGGATCAGATTCTGTTGCGGCTTTAACGACGCATGCAGACCGACAATATCGTAAATCTCCGTGCCATCGAGCTTGAGTGTTTGCGCGGTTGTGCCTTCCTGGAATTGCAGCGGCAGCACTCCCATGCCCACCAGATTCGACCGATGAATCCGCTCAAAACTTTGCGCGACGACCGCTCGCACGCCGAGCAAGCTGGTCCCTTTGGCGGCCCAATCGCGCGAGCTGCCGGTGCCATATTCCTGACCTGCAATGACGACGAGCGGCACTCCCGCACTTTGGTATTGCATGGCCGCGTCGTAAATGCTCAGCCGTTCGCCGCTCGGCTGATGAATGGTAACGCCGCCTTCGACGCCAGAAACCATCAAGTTCTTAATCCGGACGTTGGCAAAGGTTCCGCGCACCATCACGCGATCATTGCCTCGGCGAGCGCCGTAGCTGTTAAAGTCTGCCACTGGCACGCCCATCTTTTGCAAATAAAGCCCCGAAGGAGATGTCGGTTTAATCGCGCCGGCCGGGCTAATGTGATCGGTGGTCACCGAGTCGCCAAAGATAGCTAAAGCGCGGGCCTGGCGAATCTCCGCGATTGGTTTTGTTTGCAGCGAGAAATTCTCGAAAAACGGCGGCTCTTGAATGTAGGTCGATGCCGGATCCCACTCGTAGAGATCGCCTGTGGAGGTTGGAATTTGATCCCAGAGTGGATTCTGCGAAGCGAAGTTCGCGTACATCTTGCGAAACGTCTCCGCACTGAATGACGACTGCATCAACTCGCGGATTTCCTTTAGTGTCGGCCATATATCGCGCAGATATACTTCCTCGCCGGCGCGGTTTCGTCCAATGGCTTCGCGCGACAGGTCGATATTGACACGACCCGCCAAGGCGAACGCGACGACGAGCGGAGGGCTCATCAGGAAGTTTGCTTTGACACTTTGATGCACGCGGGCTTCGAAGTTGCGGTTTCCTGAAAGGACTGATGCCGCGACGAGGTCGTTCGACACGATGACGTCCTCGATCCGGGGATCAAGTGGACCGGAATTGCCAATGCACGTTGTGCAGCCGTACCCAACGATATGAAATCCGAGACGGTCCAGGTAGGGTTGCAGCCCGCTGTTCTTCAAGTATTGCGAGACGACACGCGATCCGGGCGCGAGGGAAGTTTTAACGACAGGCTTTACTTCCAATCCCTTTTCGACCGCCTTTTTGGCGAGAAGTCCTGCGGCCAGCATCACGGTGGGATTGGAGGTGTTTGTGCATGACGTAATGGCGGCGATCACCACATCGCCGTGACCCAAATCAACAACGCCCGGTGCAGCAACTTTGTCAGCTGTTTTCTCGACGCGATCTGGCGTCGGACGGTTGTTGACCATTTCCATTTCGGTCATGGCGCTGGTGTTCGCTGGGCTTGTATGGGGCGTTGCGGTTGGGGCGGGAACTGTTTCGGGCGCTTGCTCTCCGCCGCCGGCGACGACTTGTTGCACATCGCCATTGCTGGTCAAATGTGTGGCCACGCGTTTGCTCAGATCGAGACCTGACTTGCCATATCCGCTTTGCTCAGCCGGTTTTTGCAAGAGATCAGTGAATTGCCGCTTCAGTTCGGGCAACAGAATCCGATCTTGCGGGCGTTTTGGCCCGGCCACGCTCGGTTGCACGCTGGCAAGGTCAAGCTCTAAGACGGTCGAATAGTCGCATTGGCCAGACTTCGGCATGCCGAACATTTCTTGGGCTTGAAAATAATTTCGAAACGCCGAAACTTGTTCATCCGTGCGTCCCGTTGCGAGGAGGTACTGGCAGGATTCTTCATCAATCGGGAAGAAACCCATTGTAGCGCCGTATTCCGGAGCCATGTTTGCGATGGTCGCGCGATCAACAACGGGCAATGCGGCTGCACCCGATCCGAAGAATTCGACGAACTTGCCCACGACCTTTGCTTTGCGGAGCATTTGCGTAACGGTCAGCGCCAAATCGGTTGCGGTGACGCCTTCGCGCAATGCGCCTGTCAGATGCACGCCTACAACGTCCGGCGTTAGGAAATAAACAGGCTGTCCAAGCATCCCGGCTTCTGCTTCGATGCCGCCCACGCCCCAACCGACAACACCCAATCCGTTAATCATGGTCGTATGAGAATCGGTGCCGACCAAAGTATCGGGATAATAAAGGCCGTCTTTGTCCAAAACGCCTTTGGCCAAATACTCGAGGTTCACTTGATGAACGATTCCGATCCCGGGCGGAACGACCTTGAAGCTGTTAAAAGCTTGTGTTCCCCATTTTAAGAACTGGTAACGGGTTTGGTTGCGCTTGAACTCGACCTCCATATTCAAACGCAAGGCATCGGGTGAATTCGAGAAGTCCACTTGCACTGAATGATCGACGACCAGGTCCACCGGCACCAACGGTTCAATGATCTTTGGATTCTTGCCGAGCCGAGCCGCCGCAGACCGCATGGCCGCCAAATCGACCAGCAGCGGCACGCCGGTAAAATCCTGCAAGACAATGCGCGCGACGATAAATGGGATTTCTTCGACCCGTTCCGCGTTCGGCTTCCATTGGGCGAGTTCGCGGATATTCTTTTCAGCGACCTTCTTGCCGTCGTACGTCCGCAGCACAGCTTCGAGGATGATGCGAATCGAAACCGGAAGCCGGGACACCGGCCCGATCTTCGCTTCTGCGAGGGCAGGCAACGAATAGTAATAGCCCGTTTGACCTTTCGCCGCTTGAAATTGTTTCAGTGAGTTAAAGAGATTGTGCCGATTGTTCATGACAACTCAGTAATGTGGCTCACCAACCCGATTGGTCAACCGTGAAACCATCGATTACAGCGTAGGACAAGCGACTCGCCTGTCTGTGTTGTTTGGTGCATGAGACAGGCGAGACGCCTGTCCTACGACCCGATTTCGAGCGCAGAACGAAACCTACTTCAATTTCCCCAGCGTGTCGCGGATAGCATCGAAATTCGGTAATTCCTTGGGTGTCGGTGTTTGCTCGCTATACTGAACGGTCCCATTCTTGTCGATGACGAAGGCCGCCCGCGCACTGACCGCCCCCAATCCGATCAAATCAGGCAACAGCGTTCCATAAGCTTCGGCGGTCTTTTTGTTCAAGTCGCTGGCCAAGGTGATGCCGATCTTTTCTTTCTGTGCCCAGGCTTCCTGCGCGAAGGGGCTATCCACACTGACCCCGATAACGTCTGCGTTCAGATTCGAATATTGAGCAAGGCCGGCGGTGACATCGCACATTTCAGAAGTGCACACGCTCGTAAATGCTAAAGGGAAGAACAAGAGCACGGTATTCTTCTTGCCAAAGTTGTTGCTGAGTTTGATGTCCGTAAGACCAGAAGCATTCTTGGATTTGAGCGTAAAATCGGGGGCTTTAGAGCCTGATGGGATAGCCATATTGTTTTGTTAATTCGTTAAGGTTTAAGTCACTTAGCGTTGGCGTTTATAGTGGCCAGGCCAGGCAGTGTCAAATTGCGATTAATTAACCTGACCCGACACGACCCGACACGAAGAGAGCTGAAGCGTTTTCACAGGAGCTAACAGATGGAACGGATGGAACGGAGAGCAAGGCTGGCGCAATCTCTGTTACCGAGCATGTCCAGCTTTTAGTTGAAACTTTTTGGAGTGGCTCATTAAAAAGTGCTTTTAAGATAACTGAGCGATGCATGTTCGACTTCGATGTTGGCCAGTAGTGCCGGGATGTGCTCATGGCCTTTG
>VHDE01000125.1 GCA_016871515.1 Verrucomicrobiota bacterium | reverse complement strand
ACCACCGGAGTCCCACCACTTTCGCCAAAACATTTCACTCGGCAACCCGATCCGCCAACTTTCTACATCGAGCATTTCCGCCAGTCACCCCTCATAGGTCTTACCGCAATCAAAATGAGAACTGCTGCAATGATTGCTTGCCGCGTTGTGGCAGGTTCGTTACAAAACTTACCGGGCAGCCTGCCTCGCGAACATTCTAACGGCGATCACGGAATGAAAACAAAACGGCTTACCACGGCGCAAGCGATCATCGAGTTTCTCATTCATCAACAGGTCGAACGCGATGGCAAACATCAGCCATTCTTTGCCGGTTGCCTCGGTATCTTCGGTCACGGTTGCGTCGCTGGCATTGGACAAGCACTGCAGCAATATCCGCAATTCCGCTATTATCTCACACGGAACGAACAGGGCTCCGTCCATATTGCCACAGCATTCGCGAAGATGAGCAATCGCTTGCGCGCGTTTGCCTGCACGAGTTCCATCGGGCCGGGCGCGACCAATATGGTCACCGGCGCGGCAACCGCGACGATCAATCGCATCCCTGTTCTTCTGCTGCCCGGCGATATCTTCGCGCGACGCAATGTCGCGCCGGTCTTGCAACAGTTGGAACAATCCTACTCGCAAGACATCTCGGTCAACGATTGCTTCAAGCCGGTTTCCAAGTATTGGGATAGGATCAACCGAGCGGACCAAATCATTACAGCTTTGCCCGAAGTGATGCGCGTGTTGACGTCGCCCGCCGAGACCGGCGCTGTCACGCTCGCGCTGCCCCAAGACGTGCAAACGGAGCCGTTCGATTATCCCTCCGAGTTATTCTCGGAACGTGTTTGGCACATTTCACGTCCGCAGCCGGAACCGGCTCTTTTCGCACGAGCTCATGAATGGATTCGCGCCGCGAAACGCCCATTAATTGTCGCGGGCGGCGGAGTGATCTACAGCGAAGCGACCGAGGCATTGCTAAAGTTTGCGGAGCAGACAGGAATTCCCGTGGCTGAGACTCAGGCAGGCAAAGGCGCTTTGCCGTTCGATCATCCGTGCTCGCTCGGCGCCATTGGCGTCACCGGCACGCCGGGCGCGAACATTATCGCGCGGGAAGCGGACATCGTGATTGGGATTGGCACGCGCTATAGCGACTTCACGACGGCGTCGAAGACCGCCTTCGAGAATCCGGACGTGCGCTTCGTCAATGTGAACGTGGCGGAGTTCGACGCGTGCAAACATTCGGCGCTGCCGCTCGTGGCCGACGCGCGCGCGACTTTGGAGTTATGGAGCAAAGCGTTGGGCGGCTGGCAAGTCCGGCCCACGTATCGCGACCGCGTGCAGAAATTCAATGAGGATTGGGATGCCGAGGTCGAGAAACTTTATCAGCTGAATTCCGCGCCGCCAATTGCTCAAAGCGAGGTCATTGGAGCTGTCAATGAATTCAGCCGCCCGCAGGACGTGGTATTGTGCGCGGCCGGAAGTTTGCCGGGTGATTTGCACAAGCTTTGGCGCACGCGCGACCCGAAAGGTTACCACTTGGAATACGGTTATTCGTGCATGGGATACGAAATCGCTGGAGGACTTGGCGTCAAGATGGCGGCGCCCGACCGCGAGGTCTATGTGATGGTGGGCGATGGATCTTGGCTGATGATGTCGTCGGAGTTGGTCACCGCGATTCAGGAGGACTATAAGCTAACGATCATACTTGTGGACAACCATGGCTTTTCGAGCATCGGAGGATTGTCGCAATCGATTGGCAGCGGCGGCTTCGGCACGCGCTATCGGCGCCGCCAAACGCAGAGCGGGCAATTGGAGGGCGAATTCTTAAACGTTCATTTCGCGATGAACGCGCGGAGTCTCGGCGCCCATGTGTTGAGCGCTCGAACCATCGCCGAATTCAAAACCGCGCTCGCGGAAGCACGCCGGCAAACTCAGACTACGGTCATTGTCATCGAAACCGATCCAGAGAAACGCGTTCCCGGATACGAATCGTGGTGGGATGTGCCCGTGGCTGAGACTTCGACCATGCCTTCGGTGCGCGCCGCGCGAAAATCTTACGAAAAGGCAAAAGCCAAGGAGCGCAATCTTTAGCGAACGGCAACGCAGCATTTCAAATGCAGCGCCGGAAATGGAAGGGTCGTACGTCTCCACGTTTTCGGCGCGCAGCGCAGAGTTTCACTCTGCCATATCGCAGATTTTCAATCTCCAGCGCTCCCGCGCAGTCATAAGCGCTGGACAAGCTGAACGTCCTGACGACTGCAAGTCGGCGATACAGCAGAGTAAAACTTTGCGCTCAGAACGATCCGGATCCTGCGCGCGTCTTGAAACGGGCCAACGATGCGATGGCGAAGGAGGCGATAGATCGGTTCGCGGTGTTTTCGTACTTTGTCCTCGATGCCAAGGCGCGCACGGTCACCGTTGCGTCAGCCGGTTATCGTCCGGTGGACATTTATCATCCCAATGAAGATCGGGTCGAGCGCGTCCAGACCGAAGGCATTGGCCTGGGGATCATGGAGGATTCTGATTACGTTTCGACGCAACGTGGGTTGAGGAGCGACGACGTGATTTGTCTCTGCTCGGCCGGTTTGGTGGGGACCGAAGACCTGCGCGGTGACAAGTTTGGCAATGAACGGTTGGAAGCTGCGCTTAGGACCGCGCATCGCGAAACGATGCGCGTTGGCGATCGGCCAACAATTGAAACGACAATTAGTTGAATTCTCGAGTGGTGTTGCTCAGATCGACGATATGACCATCGTGACCGTGCGGGTCACGGGCGCATAACCCCGCCTTGGCCCGTCATCGGGGCGGGGGTTGTCTGGCGGTTAGGTAAGCAAACAAATCTCGAAGCTGCTGGTCGGTTAGGTCGTCCAGAAGACCTTCTGGCATCATTGAAGACGAGAGCGCCTGCTGTTTCTGAATTTGATTGAGCGCAATCGTGATCGTCCGGCCTACGGGGTCGCGAAGTTTAAGCTCGTTGCCGTCGCGGTCGGTAATAAAGCCGATGAGATCGCGCTCATCGGTCGTCAGAATCTGGAAGAGCGTGTATCCTTCGCGGATGCCCGCATTTGGATCGACGATGCTGAGCAGCATGTTATCGAGGTTCGTGCGTTCGGAGCCGGTCAGATCGGGTCCGATATCGCCACCTTCGCCGAAGAGCTTGTGACAGGCACTGCACCGCTGGGCGAAATGAGCTTTGCCGGACTTGGCATCGCCGCGCAAAGACTTTTGCAACGTTGTGGCAAGAGCATTGATTTGTTTTTGCTTCTCTTCGGACGTCGCACGCTGGACTTTGCCGAAAAACCGATCAGTCATCGCCCTGAGCTCGGCGTCTCCCATCAGCCGGATACGATCCACGGCTTCGTCCGGCACATCTTGCTTGGAAATCGTGCCGGAACCGCCTACCGCGCCGAGAAATCGCTTTGTCCATGATTTACGGCTGCAAAGAACGGCCACGGCTTGGCGGCGCAACGGGGTGTCCAGTTCTGACCAGACCGTGAGGAGTTCGTCAGCGATATCACCACTGCTGAAACGGCCCAAGGCGTTTAGGGCGGCACTCCGGACCGCGGCGCTCTGCGATTGCCTTAACAATCCTAGGAGCGCGGGCACCGCTTCTTCCCGCGAGGTGTCGCCCAGTAGTTCGATCAGCCGGATGCGATCCGGTTCGCGCGCTGGATTTTCGCGCGTGATGGCTCCGAGTGCCTGCGTCAACGCACGTGACTCCCCGCGGCGCAAACCCAAGGCCAGTTGTTCCGTGTCGAGTTCGCTGGATGCTGAAGGTTGATTGAGCGCTTCGTCGAGCGACGCCGCAAGTTTGTCGACACCGCGTCCTTTCAGGGCTTCGTTGAGGCCTTGCATCACGAGGCTTCGCGCGTCGCCGTTCGGAGCGGATCGCAACAAAGCCGCCAGCGCTTCCTGGTTTTCCGGTGAAAGGTAACTGGCGTAACGTCGTGCGAGTCGTGGCAAAAGATGATGGCGCAGGAGACCAGCGGACCAAAGCTGCGGATCGCGAAGCGTCGCGACAATCTGTTGCCGATGCGAAATCGCTTTGTCTTCCAAGGCCCACCAGACCAACAACGGCATCTGCGGGTCTTGGGCGTCTTCGGAACGCTTCGCTAATTCGAAGATGACAGGCAAGGCTTCGTCACCGGGCAAACGTTTGGCGGTCGACGCGAGCTGGCTGCGCACTTGAACATTCGGTTCGTTTCGGGCGAGCGCGGCAAGTTTAGTGGCAATTTCGGAACCTACGGGTTGCTTCGCATCGCCTGATAACCGAACGGCCCACATTCGAATCGACGGGCGCGGATGTTTCATTGCATCGAGCGCGGCTTGCCGAGTAAAGCCGCCGACAGCGTGCAAAGCCCAGAGCGCGTCGAGGGCGCGGGGGTTGTCGATTTGAGCGACACGTTTCTGCAATGCCGGAATGACAGACGCGTCTCTTCGATCTGCGAGCAGCCGGAGAACGGCTTGGCGAACCCATTTGTCTGAATGCGCCAACAGATCTACTAACTCCGCGCTGCTGCTTTTCGAAAGATCGAACGGTCTATGCGGTTCAGAAGTATGACCGAACGGTCTCGCTGAACTCGACGTGATGCGATAGATGCGTCCGTGCTGGCGATCCCAGGTGTCACGCGGGTCCATATGAGTGAGGCGCGTGTCATACCAATCGGCGATGTAGATGGCGCCGTCCGGGCCGACCTTGATGTCCACGGGGCGAAACCACCGATCGCTCGATTCGAGCCACACGCCGAGATCGCGAGTAGAATAGCCGGAGCCGGAAGAAATCAGCTCGCTCAAGACGACCTGATTATGCAGCGGCACCGGCGCGATGATCTTTCCGGCGAAACGATCTCCCAGCGTGTGGGCTTCATAAATCACGAACGTGTGACTGAATCGCGGACTTGGTTTGTCATGGCTCATCGGGCTGAAGTAGCCAAACGCGTACGGGTTCGTCAAATAGCCGTGTTCGCCGAAATTCTTCGAGTAATAGGCGCCCTGGAGGAAATAAAAACCGCGATGATTGTTGCCGTTGATTCCCGAAAACGCGCGCCCTTCAGCGTCGAACTCCAGACCGAATGTGTTGCCGCCGCCTTCGCTGAATAACTCGAAGATGCGATGGTCCGGATGGTACCGCCAAATGACTTGGCCTTTGAAGTAAAGGCCAGGTTTGTTGTCATCGAGCCCGGGCCGCTTAATGGTCGCACTCACGCCGGAGCCTTGACCGCCGTACAACCAACCGTCGGGACCCCAGCGCAAACTGTTCGCCGCCGAGTGCGTATCTTCGAGACCGAAGCCGGCCAAGTGAACCGTGGGCGGGCCATCGGGCGCGTCGTCATTGTTCTTGTCCGGATAGAAGATGAGATACGGCGGAGTCAAAACCCAAACGCCGCCGCGCCCGCGTTCGACGGAAGTGGCCATGTTCAATCCTTCGACGAAGACCTTGTGGGTGTCATAGCGCCCATCGCCGTTCGCGTCTTCATGAATCGTGATGCGGTCAGCGCCTCGGTCATGATTGGGCGGCGCAGGCGGCACTTTGTTATAGACGGCGTGGAATTGGTCGTCGAAATCGACAATCTTCAGCCCGGCTGGGTACGGGTATTGAATGAATTGGACGACCCACATGCGGCCGCGCTCGTCAAAGTTGAGGAAGAGCGGTTGCGTAACTTCAGGTTCGTGCAAGATAGCTTCGGCTTTTAAGCCGTCCATCAGCTTAAATGACTCGACAGTCTGTTGAGGAGTTTTCGGCGGAATCGAGAAGTCTGACCGAGCGCCCCGGCTCGGGAAACTCAGGACGGTTTGGCGCGCGCGTTCGGAACCGATGAAATCAGCGCGTGAAGTTTCTTCGATGGTGGGGACTTGCGGCGTTTTGGGATTGGCCGCCTGTGAATCAGCGGCGGACGTCGACGGCGATAACGTCAACATCGCTGCGATTGCCAGCGCTAGAAGGTAAGGCCAATGTGCGTTCCAATGTTCTTGCGCAATGCTCTCATTAACACCCTGCTTTAGCTGGGTGCCGGGCGAACATACCTCGATCGGAACTGTTTTAAGAGTTTGAAGACCGCGGTGGAAACCGTTGAAACGGTGGTTGTGACCGTTCGGCGGTGCAAACATCCAGCTAGAGCACGGCGTTAATGACATCCAATTACGTCCTCTCGAAAGTGAGACGCGGCAGTTCCTGTGATTTGAAACGTTCTGAATCGACATAGAGCGCTTGTTTTTATTATCAATCGCGATGTTGCCTGGCGACATTCAAAACGGCTCAGGCATTCACGAAATAATGAAGACACAGAAAGAGTGGCCTCACCAGTCCAAATCACAGATTCAGTGCGGCGCGGCGCGAAAGCGCCAGAGGACTGGCGCAGTCCAAGACGCTCCGCGTTTTCCCAGGGCGTCCGAGTATGCGTCAGCTTTTGGACTGCGCCAGTCCCTCTGGCGCTTTTCTTCTCTGATCGCCGACTGCATGACGAATCGCCACCGCGCAATAAAGACTGACCTATGCAATACGTTCTTTTCACCGATAATCTCGCGGACCTCTCGATCGCCCAAACTTGTGCTGAAGTGAAAAAAGCTGGGTTCGATGGTCTCGACCTCACGTTGCGGCCGGGCGGCCATGTAAAACCGGAGAACGCCGAGATGGGACTTTCGGAAGCGCGAAAGATTGCGGATGACAATGGCGTCACCATTCCGATGGTTTCGACAGCGATCACAGAAACGACGAGCCCGCACGCGGAAGCGATCTTTGCTTCGGCAACGCATTATGGTGTTCGCCGGCTCAAACTCGGTTACTGGAGCTATCAACCGTTCGGGACGCTGACGAAACAGCTCGATGATGTGCGGCGGAAGTTGGAGGGCATTGTGCAGCTCGGTTCGAAGTATCATGTGTTGCCGTGCGTGCATTGCCATTCCGGGCGGATCATCGCTTGCGGGGGCCCGATGCTTTACCTGATCTTGAAGGAGTTTGATCCCGCGCAAGCCGGCGCGTACGTGGACCCGATGCACATGACGGCGGAGGGAGGCTTGAACGGTTGGGAGATGGGGCTCGATTTGCTTGGTCCGTGGGTCGCATTGGTCGGCATCAAAAACTTCCGCTGGCTTCCAACGCAACGTGATGCCCGCGGGCAGCAACATTTCCGGACTGAATACGTGCCGTTGGCGGATGGTCAAGCACCGTTGCCCGAGTTTATGGGGTATTTGAAGCAACTCCGCTACGACGGCATCGTTTCTCTGCACAGCGAATACAAAGGCGGCTCAAGCTTCCGTCGCCTTTCGACGCCGGAACTAATCGACCAGTCCGCGGCTGATTTGAAATATCTGAAGACACTCCTTTGATAGCCGTTTATGTAAGCCCTTTCCAAGGAATCCCGTTCATTGGTCCTACCGGCGAGGGATAAGGAACGAGGATTTGATGGCGAAAGAGAATTGAAAACCTTGTCGAGATTCACTGGACTCAGCCTTTTGCTGAGCGTCCTTCCGGCTATTGCGACGGAGCGTCGTTGAAAATATCCCTTGGCTGGCGTTAAGCGCGGCGAGTGGCACGACGCTGGCGGCAATCACCGCCACCTATAATATTGCCGGCCTGACTCCGCAACTTTACACGAATGAGTTGGTGTTTGCTTCCGAGGGCGTTAGTTTTCCGGTGTCTGTGCGGTTGGATCCATCAGCACTTTGGACATCACATTGATGCTCCGGCTAATCTTGGGTAATACCAATGCGCTGCCGTCCCGGCTGTGGCGGTTTGTCCGTTCCGACTTCACCTTCAGCGATCCGCAAGCTCCGTGGAACTTCGAGTGGACGCGCACGCTCCGAGGAATTACCAATGCAACGCCAGGACAGAGTTTCCTTGGCATCAGCCTTGGCGACGACTTCGGTTCTTCGGCAAGTCCTTTTGCTCAACGTGCCGACTTGTCGCTGCTAGGTTCCGATGACAACTGTCACTCAGGACCGCAGCGTAAACGCGCGTAAACGCTGCGGTCCGCTGATCGAGAGTTCCGGTGACACGAGAATGTTCGCATCCTTGCTAATGTAAAACGCTTGGCCAGCTTTGGATTGACGGAACGGTGCGCATCCGGTTAAGTCCGTTCATGTCTAGCCTCTATTCTCTTCACTCCGCGTCGGTCTGCGCAACTTTAGCAACCAGCACTTTCTTTCCGTCTTGGACAGCTTCGGCGAATGCCGCCGAAACTCCGTGGAAGAAACATGTCGTCCATCAAGGCGCCCAAAGCCTGACTGCGGTGGCCGGTGATTTCACGAAGGACGGCCGTCCAGACATCATTGCCAACAGCGCGGACAAAACCCGGCTCTTTGTCGGTCCCGATTGGAAAGAGATCGTCCTCGATGCGACCCGAGGTCACGATTTCATTCATAGCGAGAGCTTTGACGTCGATGGCGACGGTGATTTGGATTTTATCGGAGCGCGCTATCAACCGGGCTTGATCATTTGGCTCGAACAACCCGATCACCCGCTCACTGATGCATGGCCGCTACGGATCGCCAGCAAAGAGCTCAACGGGATTCACGGGTTGTTAAAAGGCGATGTCAATCGCGATGGCAAGATGGATCTCATCGCGAATAGCGCGCAACCGGTTGATACATCTTATCCAGAATCGCTCGCGTGGCTCTCCATTCCCAAAGCGCCGCGCACCGCGAAGAATTGGGACGTGCACGTGTTCGCTGACAAAGATGCGCCAGGTCTGAGCCACTATCTCGGCTTTGGCGATGTGAACGGGGACGCGCGTCCCGATGCAGCGACCGGCGCGAAGGGAAGCCCATCGCCCGTTGGAAATTACTTCGCCTGGTGGGAAGCACCGACCGATCCGACAAACGTGTGGAAAAAGCATTTGATCGCCGAGAAACAGATCGGTGCGACCAACATTCATCCAGGCGATGTGAACAACGACGGAAAGGCTGACTTCATCGCGAGCCGCGGCCACGGAAATGGCGTCATCTGGTTTGAAGCGCCTTCGTGGAAGGAGCATGCTATTCACGCCACACTCAAGGAACCGCATTCGCTCATTGCTTTGGATATGGATGGCGATGGCGATCTTGACGCCGCCACTTGTGCTTACGGGGACAAGCAAGCGTGGTGGTTTGAAAACGATGGCAAAGGGAAGTTCACGAATCATCTCGTCGCGAACGATCAAGAGGCATATGACATTCGCGCCTTTGACATGGATCAAGATGGCGACTTGGATCTTGTGATCGCAGGTCGCGCGAGCAACAACGTGGCATGGTATGAAAACCCCCGGCGCAAATAGAGAACGCCGGAGGGTCTTTCTATGCCTTGGGCATCCAGTGGTTCATGGTCCCAATGCGTGTCGTAAGAACATCTAAGCTCACAATTGTCCGGAGCAATCTCACGCCCCCAGGTTTTGGACTGCGCCAGTCCTCTGGCGCTTTTGGGAGGCCGCCATCCAAAGCGGCAGAGGACTGCCGCAGTCCAAGACGCTGTCGCGCTGACGCATACCCCAATCGGTCCGTAAGTCCAACGCGGGACCTAATGATCTTGGTATCGATGTGGTCTGAGCGGGTGGTTGCGATTCGCGGAAGCCTGTCTAGGACTGAGCTTTTCATATTCTATCTTGGGATAACAGCGGCGCTGTCCCTCTCGGGAGTTGCCGAGGCGGCTGGACCTGCCGCGAATGCCGAAGTTGCACAGGTGTCGCACGCTTCCGCATCACTCTCCGAGCTGTCCAACGCACACCGACGATGGTGGGCCTATCAACCGGTCCGCGTGACGCCGCCTCCACCGGTCAGACAGACCGCGTGGGTGCAGAACGAAATAGATAGGTATATCCTTTCGGAACTGGAAGCCAGAGACCTCGCTCCAGCCGCGCCTGCCGAAAAGCGAACTTTGATCCGCCGCGCGACGTTCAATCTGACCGGGCTGCCGCCGACTCTGGAAGAAGTCGAAAATTTTCTCCGCGATAGTTCGTCCGGAGCTTTTGCGCGTGTGGTGGATCGGCTGCTAGGCTCCCCGGCTTATGGCGAGCGTTGGGCTCGGCATTGGCTGGATGTGGTCCGCTATGCTGATTATCACGACGCCGACCCGAAGGCACGTGTGACAAGTTGCGAACCACTGGAAGCGTGGCGCTACCGCGATTGGGTGATGAAATCCTTCAATCGCGATCTGCCATTCGATCAGTTCATTGTCTATCAGATTGCCGGCGATCTGTTGCCTAACCCGACAGGACAAACGCCTTATCCGGATGGGTTGATCGCGACGACGTTTCTCGTGAACGGCGCTTGGGATCGAGGTGACGCAGATAAGGAGAAGATGGTCAGCGACATGGTGGACGACCAGATTGACACGGTCGGGAAAGCGTTTCTCGGTCTGACGTTGGGTTGTGCTCGCTGTCACGATCACAAGTTCGATCCGATCTCGAACGAGGATTACTATGGGCTGGCTGGGATCTTCTACAGCACTCATTTCATGGAGAGCCTCGGAACCAAAGGCGGTGAAATCACATTGAAGCGCGTGCCATTGGTCCCGCGCGTTGTCGCGGCGCGCCGCGATGCGTTGGTGCGGCAAATCGAGGCCGTCAAGGCGAAGCTGGCAGGACTCGACAAACTGACGCCGCCGGTTTCGACGAACCATCCTGTGCGCGTCAGTCTGATCCAGGAACGCGATGCCTTGGAACGCGAGTTGCCGCCGCCGTATCCCATGGCACTGACGGTTCAGGAGGGAGGAATGCCGGGAGGGCTGTTCCCGAATATTCAAGATGTGCCCATCCATATTCGGGGCAGCTATACGCGGCTAGGTTCCATGGTCCCGCGGCGCTTGCCGAAGTTTTTTGCCGGTGAATCCCAGCCGCAGATTATGCAAGGCAGCGGTCGACACGAAGTCGCGCGCTGGATTGCGAGCAAGGACAACGCGCTCACCGCGCGAGTGATCGTCAATCGCGTTTGGCAATGGCACTTTGGCGAAGGTCTCGTGCGCACGCCGAACAACTTAGGCCTTCTCTCGGAGCCGCCCACGCATCCGGCGCTGCTCGATTGGCTGGCCAATCGATTCGTTGAGGATGGCTGGTCGCTGAAGAAACTACACCGCCGGATGCTGCTGAGCTCGACATATCAGCAGGCGAGTGCTATTCCGTCCGCGACATTTTCTCGCGATCCTGAAAACCGTTGGCTCGGTCGATTTGCCGCGCGGCGTCTGGAATCCGAAGCTATTCGCGACGCGATGATCTTCGTGACGGGCAGGCTCGATTTCTCGGAAGGCGGACCTGCGAGTGCGGACTTAAGTTCACTTCGGCGTTCGCTCTACGTTCAGACGGCGCGCTGGGATCGAAGTAACTTCGCGATGTTGTTTGATGCGGCCAATCCGGATGCTTCCGTCGAGAAGCGAACTGTTTCCACGGTGGCGCCGCAAGCGCTTCTCCTGCTCAATCATGACTTCGTGAAGGTCCAGGCCTCGCACTTGGCCAAACGTTTGCTCGGTGAAGTCCCTGTCGATGACATGGCCCGCATTCACCGGGCTTATCGGCTATTGTTTGCCCGAGCCGCGGACGCGGACGAAGTTGAGATCGGCCGGCGATTGCTGGAACAATCTGGCAAGTCAGCCACCAGCGAGGAGGCGTGGCGCGACTTCGCGCACGTGCTCCTGTGCACCAATGAATTCATCTATGTGGATTGAACAATCATCGACTGTAACGCAGGGTTTCACTCTGCCGTATCGCAGATTTTCAATCTGCAGCGCTCTCGCAAAATCGGAGGCGTTGGATTCACCGAACACACTGCCGACTGCAAGTCGGCGATACAGCAGAGTGAAACTCTGCGTTACGGCGAAGGCGGTGGGCGGTCCTGGCGAGGCAAGTTGCGAAATCCTATGACTAAGTTTGTTTCGACACCTCGTGCGTATTCACGCCGCGAGTGGCTGGCACGCGCAGGCGGCGGGTTGGGACTTCTAGCATTGGCAGACCTACTTGCTGCCGATTCGCCTTCTCCTGCGGATTCAGGCCGTTCCGCACAACCTTATGCGGTTCGTTCGCCACACCATCCGGCCGGGGCCAAAAGAATTATCTTTCTCTACATGCCGGGCGGGCCTTCTCATGTGGATCTCTTCGATCCCAAGCCTCGCTTAATTCAGGACAACGGCAAACCGCTGCCGTTCGAGAAACCAAAACTCGAACGCACGAAAACCGGCAACCTGCTCGCATCACCGTGGAAGTTTTCCCGGCACGGCCAATCGGGGATCGAAGTCAGCGAACTATTGCCCCGCGTCGCTGCGCACATCGATGATATCTGTGTGATCCGTTCGATGGTGGCCGACAATATCAACCACAGCGGAGCCGCGTTGCAAATGTGCACCGGCGAGCAAGCGTTCTCGCGTCCGAGCTTGGGTTCGTGGCTCACTTATGGTTTGGGAACGGAGAACCAAGACTTGCCCGGCTTCGTGGTTGTCAGCCCGGCTGCGGTCTTTCAGGGAGCGCAACTTTGGGCATCGAGTTTCTTACCCAGCGCCTACCAGGGAACACTGGTCCGCGATTTGAAAAATCCGATTGCAAACATCCGTGATCCATCTTCGAGCCCCGAGCGTCAGCGGACAAAGCTAGATGCGCTTGGCCGGTTGAACGATCTTCACAAACGCGGCCGACTGAATGATAGCGAACTTGACGCGCGCATCGCCTCCTTCGAGCTGGCCTTCCGCATGCAACGCGAAGCTCCCGAAGCGTTCGATCTTTCGCGCGAAAGTGCGGCCACGCACCAGATGTACGGCACTGACCAACCGACGACCGAACTTTTCGGCCGGCAATGTTTGATGGCACGGCGGTTGGTCGAACGCGGAGTCCGCTTTGTGCAGCTCTTTGATGCCCCGGTGAACAATGCTTGGGATCATCACAGCGGCCTGCGCGAACAGCTGCCCAAACGTTGCGCCGCTGTCGATCAACCGATCGCTGCTCTGCTAACAGATCTGAAGGCGCGTGGCTTGCTCGAAGACACGTTGGTCTTGTGGGGCGGCGAGTTTGGCCGCACGCCGACAGCCGAGGGCACGAACGGACGCGAACATCACCCCTTCGGGTTCACAATGTGGATGGCCGGTGGCGGCATCCGCGGCGGAATCGTCCATGGCGCCACCGATGATTTCGGCTGGCACGCCGTCGAGGACAAGGTCCACGTTCATGATCTGCATGCAACGATTCTTCACCTGATGGGATTCGATCACGAGCGATTGACCTATCGCCATGGCGGGCGTGATTACCGGTTGACCGACGTCTATGGGAACGTCGTTCATCGCATCCTCGCGTGAGTGGTTCACACTATTTAACGCCCGGCTTGCCGGAAGTCGCTGACTATTCCGGAAAGCAGGAAAAGCTCGCAAGCCGGAAACCGTTTGAAGCCGGATGGGATGCGAACAGATGATCGAGGAGTGAAGCCGTTGTCGTGATTTGGGCTTTGAAAGAGGCGCTGGACGACGTAGCGTAGCCTGGATGGAAGCGATTAGATCTGATAAAGATCCCTGAAAAGCGCGAAGTGACGGTTACTGTTCCGGCGCATATTAAGGCGAATCAAATCGCGGAAATCATTTTGATGGTGAGAGAACAGCCTGTCGATTACACGAACAAAGTTCAGGCAATGAAGGCCGCAGCAATCGATGAGCTTTTCTTGCAGGACCTAAATGAAGTTTCGTCAGATTTTCAGTCGGTTGATGCCGATTGGCCTTCTTCCTCATGACATATCGTTGGCACGTCTTCCTGGCTAACCTGGATCCAGTGGTGGGATCGGAACAGGGTCGGACTCGTCCAGTTTTGATCATCAGCGACGAGGAGATGAATCAGATTTTACCAGTTGTAAATGTGCTGCCACTGACCGTACGAAAGCCTGGCCGGAGGGTTTATCCGAACGAAATCCTTCTGCCCGTCGGCACGGCAGGCCTCGATTACGAATCGATTGTGCTCTGCTATCA
>VHDE01000124.1 GCA_016871515.1 Verrucomicrobiota bacterium | reverse complement strand
TCTGACACTCCCAGACTCTCGACGCACTGATGTGGCTTCCCCGCCGAACAGTGATTCGAATGCCTATTGTCCGTCTTTAAAGGCGGCATGGTCGCAGATTACTCTTGCTTCCTGGCCTCAGCAACAAATACTTAGCCGCATAGGAGGGTTACCTATGGAAAAAGCAAAGGCTGAAGTGTCACACCTTGTCACAGTTGGCGGGCCTAGCGTTATTCCCAATCCCAAAAAGAAACTGCTCGATCAAGTCCGCGAGGTCATCCGGGTCAAGCATTACTCTATTCGCACCGAAACAACCTATGTCGATTGGATCAAGCGTTTTATCTTGTTCCATGGCAAACGGCATCCGCGCGAAATGGGAGCTTCTGAGGTCGAAAGCTTTCTCACGGATTTGGCGGTGCGGCGGCGCGTGGCCGCTTCAACCCAAAACCAAGCCCTCAATGCCTTGGTCTTTCTCTACCGCGAAGTGCTGCATCAGCCGCTAGGCGAGTTTGCAGCCGTTCGAGCCAAGCGACCGGTGCGCTTACCTACTGTGCTAACGCCAGCGGAAGTGCAACGCTTGCTCTTGGCCATGAAGCCAAACACGCATCGGTTAATGGCGCGGTTGCTTTACGGGACCGGGATGCGTTTGATGGAATGTGTGCGGTTACGCGTCAAAGACGTGCTCTTTGAGCAAAATCAGATAGTTGTCCGCGAGGGCAAAGGAGCCAAAGATCGCGTCACGATTTTGCCGCAAAGTTTGAAAAGCGAGTTGGAGGAACACCTGGGCCGGGTCAAACTTTTGCACGCGCGGGATTTGGCGGCTGGCTTTGGAGAAGTCTATCTGCCCTTTGCGCTGGAGAAGAAGTATCCTGGCGCGGGCCGCGAGTGGGCTTGGCAGTACGTGTTTCCGGCCGCCTCCTCAAGCGTTGATCCACGCACGGGCAAGCAGCGACGGCATCACGCCAACGAAACAGGGCTGCAACGAGCGGTCAAAGAAGCGTTGCGCCTGGCGAATATTCTAAAACCAGCCAGTTGCCATTCCCTGCGGCACAGTTTTGCGACGCATTTGCTGGAGGCGGGCTATGACATCCGCACGGTGCAGGAACTATTGGGACACGAGAGTGTGGAGACGACGCAGATTTACACGCACGTGATGCAGCGGCCCGGTTTGGGGGTTAAGAGTCCCTTGGATGGGTAAGCGGGCTTGGACCTAAACCGCGCACTTGGAGTTAACGCAAAGGCGCAACGACGCGGACGCCCCTGAGGGAGAAGTTAGGGACCGAGTGCCTTTTGGTAATTCAGAAGGCATTTGTCCCGCGGCCGGGAGCCTGTGGGGTCGTGTCTATTCATTATTCATTTGATGAGCCAAATGGATAATGAATAGGGTGTAGGCGCAATACCGGCAAGGGCGGCCTGATTGTCGGTGCAAACTCGCCATGATGCATAACGTTTGCCCGTGTCAACGGTGTTATAAGTGTTGAGATCCCTTGGAAAATCGCGTTTTTAGCGCGCTAGATGTAATACATCTTCTCTTTGCTTTGGCTCGCTTCGAGCAGTTGGTGGAACGTAATGCCGTCGGCCGCCGCTTCGACGGCCTTCTGCAACTGACGCCAAGCATCGCGCAATTCGACCGGGCAATTCGCGTCGCCGAGCGCCGGCGTATCGAACACTTGCCCATGCACAGAGCGGAGAATGTCCCCCAAAGTAATTTCCGCTGGCGAACGCGCCAGCATGTAACCGCCTTCTTTCCCGCGCTGGCTTTTGACAATCTGCTTGGACTTCAACTCAATGAGAATCTGGATGAGGTAACTCGCGGGAACTCCTTGTTCGGCCGCCAGGTCTTCGACGCGCACGGAGACACCCGGCTGGTACTGGCGGGCCAAACCCAGAACAGCGCGAGCGGCATAATCGCTCTTCACGGAAAGCTTCACTCGCAAAAGCTAGGGCGCTGCCATTGCTTTCGCAATAAAAACTCAAGACCTGCGCTCCCACCTGACGAGAAACGTGGGACGCGAATGCGCCGTTTCAAGATTCAGCCTCGACGTGGCGTTGCGCCGTCTTATCATCGCATCGAATTGCTACCCACAAATCATGAGCTCCACACCTTCGCCTTTCCATTTCATCAAAGGACTTAGCACATTGAGGCCGAGCGCGGACATCCCTGTCCGCAGCGTTCTGGGATCTGGCTGGATTGGCAGGGCGGCGTTGCTGCGCCGCCTGCATCGCGGTGGCAACGTGGCGGCGCAGCAACGCCGCCCTGCCTTCAGTTTCACGGGCAGAATTGCCCATTCCATCATCTCACCTGTTGTTAGCGTTTCACTGTGGTTCCAATTATGTTCACTTCTCGTTGTGCACTCGACCACTCTTCAAGCTCAGCCGTACGGCCAGCCGGATCGCGGCCAGCCCGGCGATGAAATGATCCAAAAGCACCTCCGGCAAGAAACGGAGAAGTTGGAAACAGATTTCTTGAGTGGAATAAAAACCGCCGAAGAATGGAATCGGGCCCGCCCACGGTTTCAGCAAGAGTATCACGATATGCTCGGCTTGTGGCCACTTCCGGAGAAGACTCCGTTGCACGCGACAGTGACGCGGACGCTCGACAAAGGAGATTATCACGTTGATATGCTGCATTACCAAAGCCGGCCTGGGCTCTACGTCACGGCGAATTTGTATCGGCCAGCGAAGGTCGCGCCGGGACAGCGTTTGCCCGCGATACTTTACGTTTGCGGACATTCAGGACGCGGACGCAACGGAAACAAAACAGCCTTTCAATCGCACGGCATTTGGTTCGCGCGGCACGGATACATTTGTTTGGTGGTTGATACGCTGCAACTCGGCGAGATCGCAGGCATTCATCACGGCACGTATCGTGAAAATCGTTGGTGGTGGCTGTCGCGCGGTTATACGCCGGCTGGCGTGGAATGCTGGAATGGTGTGCGCGGCATCGATTATCTGACTAGTCGTCCGGATGCGGACGCTGAACGCATCGGTGTTACGGGAATAAGCGGCGGTGGCGCGGCAACATTTTGGATTGCGGCAGCCGATGAGCGCGTGAAAGTGGCGATCCCGGTCAGCGGCATGGCGGACCTGATGTCGTATGTGCCGAATCGCGTCATCAACGGTCACTGCGATTGCATGTTCCTCTATAACACCTATCAATGGCCCTGGGCGCGTATCGCGGCCCTGATTGCTCCGCGGCCGCAGTTTTTCGTGAATAGTGACAACGACTCTATTTTCCCCATGGACGCGAATGAGCGCGTGATCAACCGGCTCGAGCGGCTTTACAGTTTGTTCGGCGCCGGTGATCTCGTGGACAGTCTTGTGAGCATCGGAGGCCATGATTATCGCAAGGATATCCGGCAGGCCACATTTCGGTTCATGAATACGCATCTCAAGAACGATCCGCGTCCGGTGTTGGACAGCGAAGTCGATTTGGTGACCGGCCCCCGCGAGTCGATACATCCGATTCCGCCGGAAGAACTGCGCGTTTTCCCACAGGATTCTGACATCCCGAAAGATGCGTTGAATGGACGCATCGATCAGACGTTCGTTCCGATGGCCAAGGTTGAAGTGCCTAACGACGGGTTTTTCGAACAGTGGAAATACAATCTGATGGGGAACCTGCGACGAATGACGTTCCATCATTTTCCAGAAAGAATTCCAACGGCTGAGCCCGTCAAACTAACAGATTCTGGCGCGACGCTGCGAACCGAGTCCGGAGTTCTCGTGCAACTCGGCGGTAAACCGACGTTGGCCAATCCACCGGCCCGAGTCCTGTTAGTTGTCGCCGGCACGAATTCCGCATCGTCGCTCCCTCAATGGGTTCGCGAACTCGCAAGCGAGAAAGACGCTTTGTACGTGTGCGAAACGCGCGGGACTGGCCCGACGGGCTGGACGCAGAGGAACCCGCCGAATTATGTGGCGCGCTCGCATTATTTGCTCGGACGCACGGTGGAGGGCGGACGCGTCTGGGACATCGCGGCGGCAGCTCGCCATCTGCACAAGGAGCATGGCAGGCGAAGTCCAGTCTATGTCGTCGGCGAGACAAGTTCGGCAGTCCTTGCGATCTATGCCAGTCTGCTCGAACCGGAAATCAGCGGTCTTATTCTTCGCGACCTGCCGTCGACCCACATGAGTGACTCCGCGCCCGCCTTGTTGAATGTGCTGCGAGTTTGTGACATTCCCGAAGCCTTAGGCATGCTGGCCCCACGCCCTGTTACTCTGATCGGCCGTCAGATGGATTGGGCCCAGAAGGCTGCGGCCATTTATCAAAAAGCTGGCGCTGCGGACAAACTCGAATTGAAGCTGTTGAATTGAGCAGTCGCGGCGCAGTGAGTCTGCTGCCGCTCTTCGCGGGCGACGAGCGGGTTGGGGATCCGAACGCCGACATGCCTTGGAGTGCGGCGATGGAGTCTGCGTAATCGCCGCTTTTGGGGTCAAGGACGCAGAACGCGTCCCCAAACGGCCCAGCGCTTTCGTAAACGCGGACGCCCAAGCGGTGACTGCGCAGACTATGTCACCGTACTCCAAGATGCTGGCGCGGCGTCGCATGCTCCAATCAGGTTCATGGGTTCAATGCGCGAAGTTTTGTTTCGGAGGAGTCTGTTCCCCGCGATGGCGGGACTTGCGTTGAATGCGCCTCATTGTTCCGCCCAAGGCCTTGTCGGTGGCGGTGGTGGCGGTTCGCTCCAGCGCCAGATCGGCTGGTAAGGAATCAGCAGATAGGGCGTTTCCACGCGCCGGCTATTCTCCTTGAGAGAAATTAAGAGCGCATCCAAAGCGCCGCTGGTCAGCAATGTGCGTTCGACGTTCCACGATGGTTTGCCGGTGAACATCATTCGCTCGATCCCATTGAGCAGCCAGGTGAAGTGCATGCCGGGCCGGCCTTCCTGTGTCCAAAACTGCGCTGATTCAATTCGCCGATCCATGGCGTAACGCCAGGCAGCCGACCATTCACCCGCAGCGCCGTTGAGTTCCAGCAAAAACGCGCGCCAGCCGTCCGCATATTCGAGAATGTAAAGCCTCGGCTGAGGCACGGCTTCTCGGAGCGCCCGGCCGCGAGTTTGCGGATTGGGCAATCGTTTCCACGCCGCATCGAACAATTCCGGATCAAACATTTTCTCGTCCGCGGCCTTCCAAACAGCGTCGCCCGCCAGCATCTGAACCGCTTTGATTCCAGCTTCGCCACCGCGGCGCTGCTCGGCCAGCGCTTGAACAAATTCCAACGCATGAAAGCCGTAAGCATCGGTTGTGTGGAAAGTGATGGCTACGATTTCGGCGATGGCTTCGCCGCGTGTCACGTCCGCGGGCGGGTTCCGCCAACTCGTCGGCAAAGACGAGCCCGCCATCAACGGAATCTTCATCTCACGCGCCGTGTCATAGATAAACTTCGCATCAGTCCAGTTGTCGGCGAGATGTTTGTCAACGAAAACTGGCGCGACGCGTTCGCTCGCTTTGAAGACCTTGATTGTCTCATCCCAGAATCGCCGCTTCGGATATTGCGTGTTGCCGGTCGGCGATTTCGGGTAATTGCCATGCTCGGCAATCAACAGCACGCCATCGACCGCCAACTTGCCCGTGCCCAGCGTTAGCGCGTCTTCGATAGAATCGCTGATCCGAAACCGGTGGGAAGCCGCGAGGAACTTGCTGGTGTCGCCCGTTGCCCTTTGATCGGTGTACAGTGAAACCAATTTGAGCGGCGAATCCTTCCCTTTGCCATCGAGCGTGTCAGTCTGCAACAGCCGGCTGACGATAATATCGGCGTGAGAATTATGCCGATAAACTGTGACAATAGCTGCGACGTTCTTAATTGTCGCCGGTGGTTCGGCAGGTCGGAGGTCAGCGCCGCTCCACAACGCGGCCAGCAGGAAAGGAAATCTCATTAACGCGGGCATGGGCCGGTTTTAGCACGCCTGTTGATTCACCTGCAAGGCGCATCGTGCTGAACCGAGGTTAATGACGAAAGCCCAATGACGAACGGAAACGGGTTGCAGATGTGCCGGCCCATTCGAGCTTCGTCATTTGTCATTCTTTAGTCATTCGGATTTCGGCATTCGTCATTGTGTCACCATCGGCGCCTGTCCGCTGGTGGTGAAAACGCTAATCCTCCACCGGGACCACCAGATTCTCCATGATGTAATTTTTTCGTTCCGGCGTGTTGCGGCCCATGTAAAAGGAAAGGATGTTCGCGGAGTCGGGTTTAGGGGCGTATTCCACTTGGCTGAGGCGCATGTTGGAACCGATAAATTGCTTGAATTCGTTCGGCGAGATTTCGCCCAATCCTTTGAACCGCGTGATTTCGGCGCTCTTGCCCATAGCTTTCGCGGCGTTATCGCGTTCCGCTTCGGAATAGCAATAGATCGTTTTCTCTTTATTGCGCACACGGAAGAGAGGTGTCTCCAACACGAACAAATGGCCGTCATGGACCAACTGCTCGAAGAAGCGGAAGAAATAAGTGATCATCAAATTGCGAATGTGCAAACCATCCACGTCGGCATCGGTGGCGAGAATCACCTTCTCGTAACGGAGTCCTTCGAGGTTGTCTTCGATGTCGAGGCTGCGCATGAGATTGTACATTTCGTCATTCTTATAAACGATATCGCGCTTGAGGTCCCAAACGTTTAGCGGCTTGCCCTTGAGCGTGAAGATGGCTTGCGTGTTCACGTCGCGGCAGCTGACGATGGAACCGGCCGCAGATTGTCCCTCGGTGATGAACACCATCGAACCTTTGCCTTTGCCTTTCTGTTTGTCGAAGTGGATTTTGGAGTCTTTCAATTGCGGAATGCGGATAGTGACCGCTTTGGCGCGTTCCCGCGCCAGCTTCTTGACTTCCTGAAGTTCTTTGCGGAGCTGCTGCGTATCTTCGACCTTCGCCAGAATTTTCTCGGCGATCTCCTTGTTCCGGTTAAAGAAATGCAGCAACTCCTCGCGCACGGTGTTGACTAGGTCCGAGCGAATTTCAGTGTTGCCAAGTTTATTCTTCGTCTGCGACTCGAAGACCGGATCTTTCAAACGAATGGCCACGGCGCCAACCATGCATTCGCGGACGTCGTCACCTTCGAATTTGCCTTTTGAATATTCGTTCACCGCTTTGAGCAAGCCTTCGCGAAACGCGCTCAAGTGAGTGCCGCCGTCTGATGTGTACTGTCCGTTCACGAAGGAATAGAAGCTTTCACCGTAACGGCTATTGCTATGCGTGAAGCAGAACTCGAGCGTCTTGCTGGCGTAATGGAGTGGAGTGTAAATCGGCTCACTATTGTCGGCTTTCAAATCTTCAAGCACGAGATCGAGCAGGCCGTTCCGCGATTGAAAGACCTGGCCGTTGAAGACGAGCTTTAGGCCGGCGTTGAGATAGCTGTAATGCCGCAACCGTTTCTCGACGTGTTCCGCGCGGAATTCGACTTCTTTGAAGATTTCCGGATCGGGTTGAAAACGGATGAAGGTTCCATCCGCTTCCTCCGAGGCTTTGCCATCCTTTTGGTTCCGGAGTTTCCCTTGCTTGAAGGCCGCTTCGACATATTCGCCAGAACGGTGGCTGCGGACCACAAAGTCCTTGGACAAGGCATTGACCGCTTTGGTCCCGACACCGTTGAGACCCACGCTGAATTGGAAGACGTCATCGTTGTATTTGGCGCCGGTGTTAATCTTGGAAACGCAATCGACAACTTTGCCGAGCGGAATGCCGCGCCCGAAATCGCGGACGCTCACATTGGGACCGTCGATCTTGATGTGAACTTCCTTGCCATGGCCCATGATGTATTCGTCGATGGCGTTGTCGATGACCTCCTTTAACAAGATGTAGCAGCCGTCATCGTAATGAGAACCATCGCCGATGCGCCCGATGTACATGCCGGTCCGCAACCGAATATGCTCCAGCGAAGAGAGCGTCTTAATTTTGCTTTCGTCGTAAACGTGTTTCTTATTCTCTGCCATATTTTGAGGACTGAAATATTGGCGCGATTAGGAGATTTGCCAACAGGGAAATGAATGGAAATGAAGTTGACATGAAGTTTTCATTGGAGCGCGGGCTTCAGAAATCGCGCATTGCTCCCTGTGAACGCGGTAGGTCAGCGCGTCTCGCTTATCCTGCTCTTGGTGTCCGCAAATGCTGGACAGGCGGGACGCCTATCCTACGACGCCGGTTCAGGGGCAGAAGCTCACTTGCAGCGAGGGTCTTGGATGGATATTCTTCTCAAGATCAAGTTGCTCCTGGAGAATCTGCCGCCGAGCCTCGCGTCTCAACGCGAAACGCTGGCGCGCTGCCTGGAAGCGATGAACCGCGTAATGCCGTTGCGGGCCGTTTATCTCTTCGGTTCGCACGCTCGCGGTGAGGCTTGGCCCGATAGTGACGTGGATTTGTGCCTTGTGGCTGATGGCGGGGCACGGCAACTCAAGGCGGCGCAGAACTTACGTTTAGCCATGCGCCCGATTCCGGCTAAGCCGCCGTTCACGCTAGTGCCAATTGCTCCGAACCGCTTGGCGGAAAAACAGAAGATTGGTGATTTTTTTCAAAACGGTCCTGACGGAAGGGGTGCTGCTTGCCACGGAAGACTGACTCAAACAATCCGGCCGACTGGCTTTGGATTGCGGAAATGGACCTCGAAGTGATCCAATTGGCGGCCACGAACGAAGTTGGGTACGTCACTGTTCGAAGCAAGTTGGCCGAAGTCTTGGAAAAGGCTGTTTGACTGGATACGCGACCACGAGGTCAGGTGACAACAACGACCCTCGTGAGCAATCGCATTTGGCAGGCAGGGGGCGGCGCAGGAATGTTAGCCTCCGCAGACCGCGCGCCAAAAAACTGAGATGCAAAGGTTCTCCTTTCTTTGCCCTGGTCCGCCTGCTACGTATCTCGGCAAGGCAGCTAAGCTAAGGCAGCTTATGGGCAGCGAACTCATTCCATTCGGCGGGGAGCGTGCCTCCGATTTTCAAACGTTGGTCGGGCGCCTCGGAGAGGTCTTTCGCCTCGGCCAGCAACAGATCGAGGAAATCAAAATCCGCAGTTATTGGGAAGCCGGCCGGCTCATCCATCGGCACATTCTCAAGCACGAAAAGCGCGCCGGTTACGGCAAACAAGTGATTCGGAAGCTGGCCGAAGCGCTGGAACTTGGCGAGAACTTGCTTTATCGGATGCTCCGTTTTTACCAGGCATTCCCAATTCTGGCCACGTGGCCAGAATTGACTTGGAGCCATTATCGCCTGCTTTCACAAGTGACCGACGCCAAGGAACGGCACGAGTTAGGAGCCCAGGCCGCCGCTCAAAAATGGACCGCGCGCGAACTGGAAGACCGCATCCGCGAAAGCGCCAGCACCGCTGCCAGGACAATCTCCGCCGACACGGGCGACAACAGTGGAACAAAAATCCGGTTGCTCGAGCCCACGCAAGGCAAAATCGGAATCTACAAAATCGTCGAAACGCATGACGGTCTCGCCGTGGACCTTGGCTTCACTTCGTATGAGGACTTGGACCCGCGCCAAGTCAAGGAACGGCAAGCCGACGAGCTGGTCACCTTCTCGGCCAGCGGCCGAATGCTTCCAGCCAAGCATGCGACACAGAACGACCTTTACACGCACCAAGCGCGCTGTCTGCGCGTGGTGGACGGCGACACCTTCTGGGCCCAAATCTGGCTGACGGAAAGGCTGTGGTTAAAGGAGAAAGTGCGCTTGCGCGGCTTGGACTCTCCGGAATTGGACACGGCCGAAGGCCGCGCCGCCAAACGCGTCGTTGAGATGCAATTCAAAAAAGCTGCGAACGTTCTGATCACGAAGACGAAGCCCGATAAATGGGACCGTTAGCTCGCCGACGTTTTCATCCGCCAACCCAACGGCCAACAACTTTATCTCAACAACTTCCTTCTCCCCGAAGGTTACGCCCGCCGCATGGACAAAGTGATTCCCGCCGACTGGGATTACGCCTAGCACCCGAACGCATTCACCAAGGCTCCAGAGGACTGCCGCAGTCCAAGACGCTGTCGCGCCGAAGAATATCCCGATCGGTTCAAGCGTGGCGGAAACCCTGTCCGCATCGACCTTGACCACGCGGTTCTGGCCGAGCAAACAGAACCCGATACGTTGCTCCTGTTGGATGACGCGTTGGAAGCACTGGCGCGCAAAGACGCGGACAAAGCGGAACTAGTGAAGTTGCGGTTTTATGTTGGTTTGAGCATCGACGAAACGGCTCAAGCTTTGGGTGTTTCCGAAAAAACCGTCAAACGGCATTGGGTTTACGCGCGAGCCTCCTATAGTGGTACGAAACCACGAAAACGCGTCCGAAGTCGGCGTTTTGAACTTTTTTGACCAACCATTCAACCATTCAACCATTCAACCATTCAACCATTTAACCATTTAACCCACTCGCCCATTTTGCTAGAACCTTACGCCATGCCAAAGCACGATATTCATAGTGAAGCATTTCTTCACAGCCTGATGCGCCGGCAGCTTCGGCTTTCCATCGCTTGCGCCGCGACCTTTTTGATTGCGCTGCTCGGATTGCCACTGCTGAACTATTTCTTTCCCGATGCGATGGCGTTTCGTGTTTTCGGTTTCACGCTGACTTGGTTTGTTCTCGGTGTCCTGTTCTTTCCGTTTGTTTGGCTGATTGCATGGGTGTTTATTCGGCGGTCGATTGCGTTGGAGGAAGCGGAGGTCCGGGAAGCAACGAACGAGGATGGGCAGGTGGGTAGGTAGACAGGTGTGCAGGAAGATATCGTATGACAACCAAACTAATTCGGCATCACTGGCAATTGGACGTTTATAAGCTTTCTGTGGAAACGGCGATGACGATTTTCGCTGTGACCAAGACGTTTCCGGCGGACGAGCGATATTCCTTGACCGACCAAGTTCGACGTTCGTCGCGTGCGGTTTCCGCAGCAATAGCGGAGGCTTGGCGACGTCGGAACTACGAAGCCGTTTTCGTGAACAAACTGAACGAAGGCGAAGGTGAAGGCGCCGAAACTCAAACTTGGATTGAATATGCGGTAAAGTGCGGTTATTTAGGCCGCAAGCAGGGACGAGACCTGCACAAATCATGCGGTCGTGTCATCGCGATGCTCAGCAGCATGGGCAATAATTCCACGCCTTCGATACTGGCTAAGACGACACCGCGTATCCGCTGATTCTCCTGCCTACCTGCTGACCTACCAACCTGCCTACCCACATTCGTTGCTCACCATGTTCCTTGCAACCATCGACCCCTACATCCTCACCTTCAGCGCCCTGACCGTCATCGTCACCATCTGGATGGGCTTTTGGTCGGCGAGAAAATCGAAGACAGCCTCCGATTTTTTCGTGGCGGGACGTTCGGTGTCCGTTGGCTGGAACGCTTCGGCAATCTCCGGCGAGTACTTAAGTGCGGCGTCGTTCATGGGCGTCGCCGGCATGGTGATGAGTTCGGGCTATGACGCACTGTGGTATCCGGTTTGTTATGCGTGCGGTTATCTGTTCTTGCTGTTGTTCATCGCCGGACCGCTGCGGAGGTTCGGAGCTTACACGATCCCTGACTTCGCGGAAGGACGATTCGATTCACCGGTGTTCCGAAAGATCGCCGTGATCTTCGTCTTGTTCATCGGGTTCTTCTACACGATGCCACAAATGAAAGGCGCCGGAACGACGCTGGCGTACATCTTCCCGGGGCTGCCGTATTGGGCCGGCGTGGTCTTGGTCGGCGCGGTGATCACACTTAATGTGGCTTTGGGCGGGATGAAAGGCATCACGTTGGTCCAGGCGTTTCAGTATTGGGCCAAGATGTTTGCGATCTCGGTGCCGATCTTTGTCTTGATGGCGGTCTATGGGCATTACGGCAAGCATTTGGGCAGTAACACGTCGAGCGCCAGCACGGCCACTTACACCGACCGGCGGCCTCTCCCAGAAAAAGCGCCCAAGGATCTCACCTGGTTGAATCCGTTCGGTCCCTTAACGACCAAAGCCGCCAAAGCCGCCGCCGCTGCGCTAACCAATTCTCCGCCATCGCCCAAAATCGCTTTGCGTTCGGACCTGTCGCCGGACCAGCGTATGACAGTCCATCTGACTGTCACTAACCTCTCGCAAGCCTTGGCCATTTATGGAGACCTTACCGGACGTCAATCGGGGCCGCACACGAACGGTCTTGAGAAATTGGACGATTTATTGCGCGGACAACTAAGCCGCTGGAGTTTGATTCAACGTTCCGCCGTGCCCGACAGTGGCGTCCGCGTGCATGGAGATGGCCAGTTGACGGCAAACGAAGTCAAGGAAGGCTTGGAAGCATTCTTTAAAACCAACGGCGTCGCTTTAGTGCCCGAAGGCGCCCGGCATTTCCGCGTGGAACAGGGAAACAAGAGCGCGCAACAAGCTTGGCTCGATAAACACGAACGTCCGCTGGCCTTGCTCTATACTTACTCGTTGATCATCGCGCTGGTCTGCGGTACCGCGGGCCTCCCGCACATTCTCGTGCGCTTTTACACAAACCCCGACGGCGTTGCCGCGAAGCGCACGACGATGTGGGTCATGATTCTCATCGGTGTGTTCTACTTGTTCCCGCCCATTTTTGGGGTGCTCGGGCGCAATCTATTGCCCGATCTTTACGCGGGCGTGGGCGCGAAGGGAACCGACAAGATCGTTTTGGAATTACCTCGCATCTTGAATGAGAAATACGGCGTTCTCGGTTCAGTCATGAGCGGAATCACATGCGCGGGGGCTTTCGCTGCGTTTATGAGCACGTTTAGTGGGTTGCTTGTGTCGATGACGGGCGCGCTGGCCCACGATGTGTACGGACGCATGTTGCGTCCCAAGTCGACTTCCGAACAACGGCTCAAAGCATTCAAGATCGCCGCGGTCGTTGTCGGCTCGGTCGCGATTGTGCTGGGAATGCAAGTCGAGCCGTTCCAGATCAACTTCATGGTTGGCCAGGCATTTGCCATTGCGGCGGCAAGTTATTTTCCGCTCTTGTTTATGAGCGCCTGGTGGCGCGGAATGACAACGAAAGGCGCCGCGGCGGGCATGCTCGGAGGCGGTGTCTTGGCCCTGGCAGGAATTACGCTGACCAGTTTCAGCGATTTGAATTGGCTGCCCTTGGCGGGCTTTTGGGCGGCCCATCCGCTCTTGCGAATTCTGTGCGAACAACCCGCTATCTGGACTGTGCCCCTCGCAATTGGTTTGATGATTGTCGTTTCAACACTCACCAAACGTGATGTGCCGTCCGATGTGCGCATGAAAATGCTCGTCTTGCATGCGCCAGAAAAGCTGGGCCTCAAACAAGAGTACATCCAGGAACACCAGGCTGGACATTAGCTATCGAGGTTTTCCCGAGTTATTCTGAATAGTCTTGAAAAAGGAGCTCCAGTATAGATTGGACATCTGATTCGAAGTGAAAAAGCGTTGTGACACATGAAAACAGCAACTGTGCGGCAGGTCCGGCACGATTTTGGCGGCGTTCTGAATTGGATTGAAGAAGGTGAACAAGTCGAAATCCTGAAACGCGGCAGAATCGTCGCGTTAATGTCTCCTCCGCCTGTCGCCAAGAAACGCAGGCCGAAGAAGAGACCCGATTTCCTTGCCCGCCTCAAACGCATTTATGGTGACAAGGTGTTAGCGGGAAACATAGTCGTAGAAGAACGCGAATCGCGGCCATATTGAGCCCTGCTCGAATACTTCAGACTCGATGACTACTAGTCTCGAGGAACGTCTGAAATGATCGTCTATGCCGGCGCAAGCTTTCTGGTTGCCGTTTATGCACCGGAAGCTGACTCCGTGACGGCGCTAAAGTGGCTCCAAGACTCTAGGGAACCGTTGCATTTTACGCCTTTGCATCGTCACGAGGTTCGCAATGGGATTCGCCTGCGCGCGTTTCGCGGTGAGATTACCTCAGAGCAATGTAAACAGGCTTTTGAGGAAATCGAATCAGACTTGGCGGACAACATTCTCGCGCATGTGCCGGTTCCGTGGACTAATACATTTCGTGCAGCAGAGAATCTGGGCGCTTTATACACTCAAAAGGTCGGTGTCCGCAGTTTCGATTTGTTACAGGTCGGCTTGGCTCTCAGGACTCTTGGCGGGGTCGTGCCTATTCATTATTCAATTGGCTCATCAGATGAATAATGAATAGACACGACCCCAAAGGCCCCCAAA
>VHDE01000123.1 GCA_016871515.1 Verrucomicrobiota bacterium | reverse complement strand
AGTGTCGCTGGCAAGAGTGAAAAACGGATCAAAAATGAACGTTGTCGCCGCAAATCGCCGCGGAGGGGGCAAACTGGCGCCAATGAGAGGGCACGGGACTTCGGAGCGCGAGAATTCGCGCCGCAATTTTCAAAATTCTTCCACCAGCCGCTCAACCCGAAACGCGGTACGCTTGTTTTAGGGCTAGGCGTGTGGTTCATGAATGGTACGCAGTTGAGTTCAGCTCAATTGCTAAATCCAACCAGAGCAGGTGGGACCTGGAAAATCGTCGCGCCAAAATGATTCGACCGTTCAGAGTTTTGTAATCGATTTGTAAAGGCACGGCCGGCTTGCTGCGACTAAGGGGTGGCCAAGACCTGTTGCCAGAGTTTCTTAATGCCAGGCCGACGATCTGCCGGCGCGAGCTCGATCGCTCGCTGAAAATGCGCGACCGAATTCGTTCGATCCTTGATCTCTGCGTAGAGCCGCCCCAACGTCTCTTCATTGATCCAGCGTTCCTGAGGGGAACAAACGGACAAGGCCTTTTCATAAGCGCTGATGGCTTTGGTCCAGTCCAAAAGTTGCCAGTGAACTTTGCCAAGCGCCGCTGCATAGAGATAGGTCTCCGGACTGCCAGCGGTGGTCAGTTTGAAAGCTTCATCATAATTAGTCGGTGCCAATGACAAGAATCGCCGCCGGTCTGCGGCGTCGCCTGCGACGACGGCCTTCTGAAAATAAAGGTCCCCGAGGAGGCCGCGGGTTTTGGATGAATGCGGGTAAAGATGAAGGGAGTGGAGGAGACGCGATGCGGCTTGGTCAAGGGATCGAAATAAAGCTAGCTCTAGATAACCAATGGCGCTCCACAAATGGAAATTGCCGGGTCTTGCGCGATCGCTTGCTTGTAGAATTCAATCGCTTTTCGGCCCAGCGACTGACGCTGTTCGACGGAACGTTCTGCTTGGGCCCATTTCATCAAGAGGTTGCCCTGCGCGATCGGGAAGTTTGGAGCAGGCGTACGGAGCCGGCTGCCGGTCTGCAGCACCGCCTCCGCTCGCTGAAACAAAGCACGGGTTGCATCAGCATCCGATGAGATGGCTGCTTGCGACTCAAGGGCGGTACAGAGCGCTAAATAGAAATCTTCCGAAGCGGGCGCCGTCCGAATGGCAGCTTCGCAAATTGCGACCGCCACGGGTAAATGCTGCTGGCCGACAAACAATTTGGCGCGGGCCAGCATCACGCCGCCTTTGCACCATCTCAAATGCGTCGTGTAGATGCCAACGATGGCAGCAACAACCAAGGCGACGCCGACGCCCGCTGCCAAGCGAAAGAACAGGTTCGAGACTAGAGGGGCTGCGTTTTGCCGCTGGTCTTGGACCAACGCTGAAGCCAAAATGAGAATCAAGACCAGCGTTGATCCATAATAGAAGTCAATTAAAAAGAGTCGTTCTTGCAAGAAACGTCCGACGTTTTCAAGCCCGATGCTTGCCGGGGCTAACATTACGGTGACCCGATTGGCCATCACCAACCAATAGGCCAGCGCGATTCCAGCCGAAAATGCTAGGGTGATCCTTAAAGACCGGATCCAGCGGCCCTTCTTGCCAGTTCTTATGAAGGCTTCGCTTGTCAGCGCAAAGACCGCTGCCACCCACGTGACCATCACAGCCAGCAACACACTCCAAGCAAATGTGTTGTTTTTGCCAGGCAAACGCGTCAACGCATCTCCGATTGTCTGGAGGGTGGTGGTAGCGGTACCGCCTTGCAAAAGCACTGCTCCAATGTTGACCATAATCAAACCGATCAAACAGCTGGCGATGACCTCTCCTCGCCAGGAGTGCGTTGCGGATAATGCGATTTTGGTGTTGGAGCGCCGCGCGGAAGCTTTTGTTTCATCAGATTTTCGCGATCGGAGCTTTGATTCGTCAGACGTTTTCTCTTTGACCGTGATTTCAGGCGTAGCCTCCTGTTTCGGACTCTGCTCTCGTTCAACCGCCGGCAGGTAATGCCCGATCACGATGAGCAAGGCGATAAAGGTCCAAAAGTGAAGCAAGGTCGATTCGACATCGAACGAAGAATTGATCTCCATCAGGTGGGCGCTAATGCCCGAAAGGAGCGCCGCGATTGAGAAGATTCGGGTTGGCTGTGCCACGGATATCGCAGGCGATAGTTCGGGCCGAAAGGATCGCCAAAAGAGGAATGCAAGAAGTCCCAGGATTGTTCCAAAGCGCAGGCCAACTCCCACAAAGGCTAATCCTTGCCATGAAGCGAGTATCAAACCACCGCAGAAACCTCCAGCGAGGAAGAGCAACCAGAAGACTGCCTTGGAACGAGAATCGGGAACCAATGCAAGCCATTTGCACGCTTGGGAGATGACCAAAAAGGTAAAACACAAATATGCCGCCAAACCTAATAAGCCGATTGAAATTAGCACATCCCAAAGCTCATTGTGAAATCGGTCATGGATTTCGTGCTCTCGCAGCAAAGAAGAGCAAGCAACTTAGGCTCGTGCAAATGCGGTCGCGACGAAACCATACTCCCCAGAAGCTGAGCCAGGGCGATAAACCCAAGGCTGTACTGAGCAACCAAACGGATGCGAGAGCGATGATCGGAATGATCAAAGGCATTTCGTGCAGCGAACTCCCGAAGGCCTTTTCCCGACCATGACTCTCGATACGCAGTCCAGCAAGGCAGAACAATTTAGCAACCCATGCGGCAAGGAGGATAAGGGCGAACGATCGCAATAAATAATCTTTCTCCGCTTGGATGCTATCCCCCCAAATGTTCAAGTACAAAGGGACAGAGATGACAACGGCAAGCCACGTAGCTTCCATCATTGCGCTGCAATACCCTGGGAACTTTAAGATGTCTTAAATTGGTCCACCCTCAATGGGACATATAAAACTGTTCCCGAATCCGGTGCGAGGGTTGCATCTCTCCCGCTCGTCGAGACGATATTTTTCTTCCGTTCATCTGAGACGGCCCGCGAATATCTCACCGGGCTACAGATACACTCATAGCCGTCGCAGCTGGAATCCGCCGTCGACATTGATAGTTTCTCCCGTGCTGAAGGGCAATGCGTCTTGCGCGATGGCTGCGACGGCTTTGCCGACATCTTCGGGCGTGCCCCAGCGCTTGATGGGTGTTAGTCCTTCGCCAATCAATTTGTCGTACTTCTCTTTGACCGGCGCCGTCATGTCAGAAGCGATTACGCCAGGACAGATTTCGTAAACATTGATGCCATAATCGGCGAGACGTGCGGCATACAACTTGGTCATCATTCCCAAAGCCGCCTTAGCCATGCAATAATCGCCGCGGTTCGTGGAAACTGCGTAAGAGCTGATCGACGAAATGGTGACGATTTTCGGTCGCATCGTTGGATTCGCCTTTGCCTGATCGATCATCCATCGGGCAGCCAATTGGGTGAGGAAGTACGGGCCTTTCAGGTTCACAGCCATCAAGCGATCGAAGTTCTCCTCTTTTGCTTCGAGAATATCGGCGCGGCCGATGGATGTGATACCGGCGTTGTTAACCAACAAATGCAACCGGCCAAAGTTCGCTCGCATTGAGCCGATGAGATTATCGCGGTCACTGCCGAGGCCAACGTCGGCTTGAAGAGTTTCAGCGCGGATGGACCAGCCCGCCGCTTTAGCCTGGGCGATGCAATCGGTGGCGGTCTGTTGAGCGGCGGCCGCGTTGCCGGCGAAATTAATTCCCAGATCGAAGCCAAGCTTGGCCAACTCCAGCGCTATGCCACGTCCTATACCGCGCGAGGCGCCCGTGATAAGTGCAACCTGGTTCATTTGGCGCAAAGATATATTTCTCGGCCCTTCAAACAAAGGAGATAAAATTTTTGCAGTGCCTCCGAATTGCTGGCTAATCTCTGCGGATGGTGGCGCGGACGGATACTGAGCTGACATATCATTACGAGCGATGGCGCGCTGTGGCCAGCGGAATTCTGGAAACGGCGGGCACGACATTCTTGCTGTTGATTGCGCTGCGAGCGCTTCACGCCGGAGCGACGGCCAAGGCGTTGATCGCGGGCGGCGGCAGCTTCGGCTTAATGATTTCACCGGTGGTGGTCTCGATCGTCGCAGCTTCGGGTTGGCGGGCTTCGAAGGCCGCGTCTGTGCTCGCAGCCAGCGGCGCCATTTGTCTTCTGCTTATGGCATTGGTCCCAATTTTGCCCGTCTTTGTCGTGGGGAGCATTCTGGCGATGACCGCTTCGTCGGCGGCGATTCCTTTGCTGACTCAGATCTATCAGGAGAATTACCCGCAAAAGAGCCGCGGTTACCTGTTCTCACGAACGGTTATGATTCGCATCGGCACAGCCGCGCTCTTTAGCGAGCTGGCTGGGCGAGTCTTGTCTGCGCACATGGATCGCTTTCGGATATTATTGTTGATCTTTGCCGCCGCCTTCGCTGGCGCAAGCTACTGTCTGGCCCATTGCCCGTCGCGGCCCTTGAGGTCATCGAGCGGCAGCCATCCATTTCGTTCCTTGAAATTGGCCTGGAACGATACTTTGTTTCGACGAACGTTGATCTGTTGGATGTTGATGGGTTTTGCCAATCTCATGATGATTCCCATGCGCGTCGAGTACCTAGGAAATCCCGCTTACGGCTTGGCGCTCAATACGAGCGAGATTGCTTTTTTGACGGGAGTGATTCCGAATTCTGCCCGCCTTGTGTTGAGTCCAATTTGGGGCCAATTATTTGATCGCATGAACTTTTTTGTTTTGCGCGTCATCCTAAATCTTGGCTTCGCTCTGGGGATTCTATCGTTTTTCACGAGCGCCGATGTGAAAGGCTTGATTCTGGGCGCAGTGGTTTTTGGCATATCGAATGCCGGCGGTGACGTCGCATGGAGCTTGTGGGTGACCAAATTCGCGCCGGCTGATCAAGTGGCTGATTATATGTCCGTGCACACGTTCTTTACGGGCGTTCGCGGTGTCTTAGCGCCGTTAGCGGCATTCCACGCGATAAAATATTTGCCGATGGCGACGCTGGGTTGGATGGCCATAATCATGATTACCGCGTCGTGCGTTTTCTTGCTTCCGGAAATCAAGTTCGGACGGTTCGGACGAAAAGCAGATGCGTTGGTCGAAGAAGTATCGGAGTAATCATTCACAAAGCGCGCGATGAGGCGTTATTATGCTTGAACTTGAAGAAGCCCAACGGCGAATCCTCTCAGCTGTCAGACCATCTAGCAGCGAACTCATCCCGTTGCAACTAGCGCTCGGACGTATCGTTGCCGATTCGGCAACTGCGGCGATTGATCTGCCAACGTTCGACAATTCAGCGATGGACGGTTATGCGGTCAGAGCGGAGGACCTCGCACATTCCAGCCCGGAGCGACCAGTTCCGCTGCGGCTCATCGGGCGAGTTGCGGCGGGTGAAGCATCGCGGGATTCGGTCGAGCCGGGCGCCTGCGTTCGTTTGTTCACGGGTTCACCGTTGCCATGTGGAGCGGACGCGGTTGTCATGCAAGAGGACGTCCGCCTGGTTGCCTCCGACCCGTCCGTGATCGTGTTTCCGGAAAGTATCAAGCCATGGGAGAACGTCCGCTTCCGAGGTGAAGACCTAAAGAGAGGCGCCTCGATCACGACGGCTGGCGAGCACTTGAGCGCAGGCCAAATCGCTCTCCTCGCATCGATGGGATGCCGAGAGATTAATGTCGGCGCCAGGCCGGTGGTTGGCCTGGTAGCAACGGGGAGCGAACTGCGCGAGCCTGGCGAAGCCCTTGGTCCAGCACAAATTTACGAATCGAATCGCACGAGTCTTGCCGCCCTTATCTCGCGTGTCGGCGGAACAGCAGTGGTCTTTCCGCTCGTCGGAGATGAACTGTCGGCAACGCGATCCGTCCTCGAACGGGCACTAAACGAGTGCGACGTGGTTGTCACTTCCGGAGGCGTGTCCGTGGGTGAATTCGATCTGGTGAAAAACGCATTTGAGGCTCTCGGTGCGGAACTGATGTTCTGGCGAATCGCGGTGAAGCCAGGAAAGCCTTTTGTCTTTGGCCGTTGGCGCGAGAAACTACTGTTTGGTTTGCCCGGCAATCCGGTCTCAGCGCTAGTGACCTTTTTGTTACTGGTCAGGCCGGCGCTGTTGCGATTCCAGGGGGCTGCTAATGTTTCGCTCCTCACACATCCGGCGGTAATGGCAGAAGCGCTCGTGAACCGAGGCGACCGAAGACATTTCATGCGCGTGACCGTGGACGGCGAAGGGAAAATTCGATCCGCTGGGGCGCAGGCTTCCCACATTTTTAGCTCCTTGGCAAAAGCTAATGGTTTGATCGATGTGCCCGCGGAAACCACACTGCAAGCCGGACAAACTGTCTCGGTGTTGCGGTGGGAAACCTGATGTGGACGGGCTTGCGACTTAGAATCGCCGTCGCGGGATTTCCAACACCGCCGGTTTGGGCTGCATCAAAACGGGAGGACCGTTCGGCAACGGAGTCGGAGCAGTCGATGAAATGCCGAGAACTTTCGGGTTGAACGGTTCCAGAATCCGTGGCCGGCTTAACGGCGCTTGTGCCGAGACGCCCCCGAACGAATCTGGGGAACTGCTCGGACCTTCATTTAGATAATCGTCCGCGCGCCGGGCGATGGTTGGGTTGATTTCCATGCGCGTAGTGTCTTGCTGCAGACTGAGGGTGTCGTTCAGCGGATTCACCAGCGCGTTCCGATTGCCCAATAACTTTTCAAACTCCTGGAGACGAGTTTCCTGTTGCTTGTTTCGCCCCGCGGACGCTGGCAAATGCGGATCGAGCAACCGATTCACATTCATCGCCTGGACAAACTTGCCATTAACATCAAGGGTAAATCGAGAGAGGTATTCCTGGGACCGATGAGGATGAAGAAGGTTCTTGAGATTGAGCTCGTGAATCGGTTGTTTCGAATCGCCTTCTTCTTCCTCGCCTGACGAGGAAAGCGAGGTCTTGTAGCGATCACTCGAAAGCGCTTCGCCGTCCGCTTTCATCTGCCCCATTCGGTCGTCCTTTCGTTGATAACCCGGACGGAATTGGTTTTTGCGATCCTTATCCCGCTCGTTCTCTCTGCCAAAGAAACGTTCGGCGGCCGTCATCGATTTTTGGTGCCGTTTTTCGGGATCGTACTCGCGAATCTTAAAAATCTCCTTCAACATGGCTTCCTGGTCGAGCGTTTCGGGAGTTTCGAAAATCCAATTGGCATCGTTAGACTTCTCCTTGCGAATATTGGGATTCGAGGAAGGGGTCGGAAGGATCGGCATTGAGCTTACATCATTGTGTGACTTGAGAAATTCAAGTGGCTTCGAGAAAGGATCGTCCGCCTTGCGTGGAATCTCTAGTTTATCTCCATCACCAGAAATTTGAATTTTCTCGCCGGGCCATGCTGAAAACGAGAAAAGGAAGAGACTGAGACAAACTAGTCTCAGACAAGCCTGCCGAACTGTGTGCGCGATCAACATCGTTCTTTCCTCAAATCCCAGACGAAGGATCAAAATAAGGCATTTCCGTATTTTGTAAATGCCGTAGAACTAAAAACGGCAATTTCGTAGTACGCGTCTTTTCTGTTTCATAAGTCGAGCACGCTCGGCAATTTGGGGTGAATGAGCGCATGGAGTCGTTCGCGTCGGCCATGAGCGGATTTGAACCGGCTTTGAAAGGTGCCGGTGTTGCATTTGGATTTGGGATTGTTCTTTCCCGCGCGATTGACCGCAGCGTTGGCAAAGCTGCGGACGATGCGTCGAATGGTTCCTAAGATTCGTGCCGCTGTGGGAGTGCGCACTCGGCTCTCATCTTCTCTGAGAGTGTGATGTCCAGGCAATGATGGAGTCGACTCTCCACTACCCGGTAGTCGCCTTTGAGTCAGAGGATGCCGCGGGCTTGGAGTTCTTCCAGCGTCGGCTGATGGCCTTTGACGGTCATTAAATAGTCTCCACCGCCCTCAAAAACCATTGGCTGAGCTCGCTCCTGGTTGGGGGGAAGGGCGTCGCTTAAGATAATCTTGCCCGTCAGATCCAGTCCCCCGGGCAGTTGACCCGCTGCCGGGATCTCGTTGCTTTTGCGGGCCGTCACCGTGCTGCCCAGAAATCGACCCTGGGAATCGGCCGCATTGACGATCTCTACTCCGGCATGACGCACTTTCTTGCCGTCGACGATGACGATCTGATCCTGCCACGGTCCCAGCACTTGGCTCTGCCAGCCCAAGAGCACTTGTTCCAACAGCTCGTCGTCAATCTGGTGCAACACCGTTCTAAAAACCGTATTTACTAGTTCGAGTAAAAGACTTGCTAAATCTTCAAAGTAAATAGTTTACAAAGGATTTTAAGGCCAAAGAAAGATGCTTTATTTTAATTTGCTGACAAATTGCCGACACTTGACGGCATTGCGCCCTACGCCAATCGCAGCGGAAAAGTCTGGAAAATCTACGCGACGCGCGCGGTGCCGCTGTCGAAGCCAAGGCTTGGTTCGAGATCGTACCGGACGCGCCAGGGAACGTAGTCGCGATCCACTAACGATACTCAGGATTTTCGGCTAAATCGCCTCGACTGCGACCAAGAAAAAAAATCGCTGATACGACCGGCAGCTTGTCGTTTTATTTATACGCAAGTTTTTACACGTGCAAAAAGTGCACTCTTCGCGCAAGACAGCGGCCGGAGTGAATTCGGCATGAAGTTGGCGTAGCATTGCGTTCGTCCACGTAGTCCAAGCAATCCTCTCGGTTCGCCTTTTCATTGCGCTTTCGGGTGATCCACGTCCTTTCTCCAAACCTATAGTGACCGCCGGATGTTGACTCTGATTTTCTATGTATGCACGAAGAAAACAACAAGCTAATGACCGGTGAACGGTTACTTGAAACCGTTTTTGATGAGAACAGCCGTCCGTCAATGAGATGGCTTCGAACCCAGCAAAAGGCGCGCACGATTCCGTCCGTCCGAATAGGACGTTTGATCTTTTTTAATCCGGATCAGGTTCGGATTGCTTTGGAAAATAAAACCACGCGTCGCACCTAAAAACGAAAAAAGGTCCCAAGTACCTCGCGAGTAATTTTGGGACCTAAGGAGGGACTCCAATAGTCCAATTTACCAAAGAGAAACCCGTAAGTCAACGGCGCGTTGATTCGATTCGCGCGCCGAGTTCGCACCCTCGACAAGATGCCGCGTCGTCAATGCGTCCGTCACGTGGCCGAGATACTGCCCGTCGTGCTCGCGTGGATCGCAGCGAGAATTGAGCGGAGGCAGCATGGACCTTAGCGACAAGGAGCGGCTCATCGTCGGGACCTTGCTTCACGAAGTTCCTTCGCCACTTCCGGAAATGTTGGCCAAAGTCCTGTGGCACGCTCCGGAGTCTTTCCTTGATGAGAGACTCGGTACGATCGCCGTCACGATTCGGGAAATGGAGCTCGCCAACAAGCCCGTCGCTCCGGTGACTGTCCGTAGCTCCTTGTCCGATGGCGGACGACTCGACAAGGCTGGCGGCGCACTCTTCTTTGACACAATCGATTCGTCAGCCGTCACGATTCCGATTGCCGACTTTGAGGCCGCAGACGTGTGGCAGGCGTACGTGGAGCGACAGACCGAATCGACGCTCAACGACGGACTGTCCGCACTCCGTAGCCAGCCGAGTTCGGCAACGGTTATAGTCAAAGGCATTATCAAGTCCCTTGAGCGCGTCGCAACGAACGGCAGCAACGGTCCAAGGACGCTCAACGCGCCAAGAGGCTTCATTAGACCAAGGCGACGAATACCTATGTTGCGCGCTAAATTTTCCACAACTTTTCCACAAGTCTTTCCACTGTGGAAACCAAGTGGAATTCCACTTTCCACACACACCTATAGGTGTGGAAGTGGAAAAATTCCACCCGTGGAAGGCCCAGAGGTTTTCTTAAAGTGAAGAGCAAAACGCAGTTCATCGTACGCCTGCAAGCGTTGTCCGGTTTTGGCTGGAGCACATCGCCAGAGCAACGGCTGCGCGGTTTGCTGAAGGTTGCGTTGCGGAGGTTCGGGTTTCGCTGCGTTGCGTGCAGACCGGACGAAAAGGCCGCCGCCGATTCGATAGATGCCAATCAGCTTGGCCGTCCGGCCACTGGCCAAAAAGCTATCTCTAGCAGGAGAGGTAACAGGTGTATAGTGCCAGGCATGGAAAAAGAAAAACCGCCAATTCGGACGCTAGAGGGACCGACGTTTTTCGACACAATCAAAAGTACAGTCCGGCAAGTCCTGACTGCTGGGGGCGCAAAGAAGTTTGAAAAACCGACGATGAAAATTTCTGAAATCCGATCCGCGCTTAACGGTGTCGAATCGCAGTTGCGCCAAAAGCTCGGCGACGGCCCTGTTGACGATGCTTTGGGCGCCGCTGGATGGATCGTCGGCAAAGATTCTGACAATCACGCCAGCGGGATAACAAAACGTTCGAAGGCGTTTTCGCGGCTCGTAGGGCTGGTTCCCAATAGCCATTCGAATGCCGAGAAACTCAAAGCGATTCCGGCGACCGCAGCGGAGACACCGACGCAACGAAATAATCCACCTATGCAAAATCCACAAACGCCTACTACGGCTGGCGAGCCATCGACAGAATCGCTGCAGGCCTTGGCCGAAGTTCTGTTCGGCGAAAACGACATTTGCCGCCAAATGGGAGCAGCTTCGAATCGCAACGACCAGCGCGCCGCGCTGGTTAAGCGATTCTTCATCGAAGGACTTGAAGTGCCAAATTTGAGTTTTCACGGAGTGCGGACGCATCCAAGCGACATGCCGAAGCTCTCGGCGGCTGGCCATCGCCGAAAGATCGCGCAAGCAATGATTGCCGAATTCTTCGCCGCGCTCGATGGCAACGCCACGTTCGAATCACAAGAGCGGCCGGCGACGAAGAAAGCGCTCGCTCTCGTTCACAAGCAGCATGGCATGAAGAGTAATTTCTACAGTGGGTTTATTGGGCTAAAACCGGGTCAACGCTACGACCACGCGAAGGCCGAGGGAACGCCCGTCAGCGAACTGAAAACGGTACCGAAATGGGAAGTCGGTGAAGGCGGTCCAAGTCTTAGCGTTTGGGAAGCGGAGCAACGAGCCAAAGCGCTTCGCCAACAGTTTGCGAAAGTTTCATAAGCAACTGGCGGGGGGAACAGCCTGCGGTTCGGGGCATGGAGGATGATGCGGACAGACCTTACCTCAAGCGGTCCCAATTGTTCTGGGGGTCATGACCTTCGAAGGTGCCGTCGTTCGAGGCACCGGCCTTTTCGAAGAACCAATTGGGGTCGTAGGTGATGTTCGGGTTCTTGCGCTTGGGGAGCAGCCAGAGTTCGGCGTGACCGTCGGCGAGGGCGGCGTAGAGTTTGGGTTGTCGCACTTTGGGTCCCGGTGTCTGCCAGGCGAGGAAGCCTCCGAAGTGGTTGGCGGCGACTTCGTGATAGAGCACTTGTTGAGTGGGATAGGCGAACGAGGAGTACTTGAGCGGTTTGACGTTGAGTCCATGCCAGGCGACGCACCAGCGATACATCCAAGAGGTCCAGGCGGTCTTGATGGCGGGGATATCGAGTGCGGCCTTTTCGGTGAGGTTGGTGGGGGGGCGGTTGACTTTGTCGCTCGGACACCAAAAGACGCCGGGGGTTTGAGAGACATAGGGACGAAGCTGGGTTGCCGCTCCGCCGAACTGGTAACACATGAGACGGAGGGCGTCGTCGTTCCCACCGTATCTCCGCGGATCGATCATGCGGTCGCCGTGATCGTCTGCATACATCATCAGTGCCAGTCCGATCTGTTTGCCGTTGCTGAAGCAAGCGGCGGCTTTGGCTTTCTCCTTGGAACGGGCGAGGGTTGGGAGGAGGAGCGAGGCGAGGATGGCGATGATGGCGATGACGACGAGCAGTTCGATGAGGGTAAAGCCTCTGAGAAGTCCGGGCGGCGCATGCGGGTTGGACGGTGCTTTCATGGATGGATGGCCGGTCCGTGTCGATGCATCGGAAGGTTGGGGAACTTTTAGGACGGGAGCTTGAGTCGTGAATGACTGATAGGCATTTGCTTTTTCGACGTGGCTGGAGTGTGCCTGGCTGGGGGTGGCCATTCAAGGCGAAACGCGGCAGAATTGTCGCCCCTGGCGGGGGGAAGTTTTTCCCTTCGTCATTGTTTCTTTGTCGGGCTGCGATCACCCAGCTTTCTCGCGGCTCGGCAAGCAAAGTTCTCGTCCTTACTGTTCAGTGTCCCAACGTCTCAGTCTGGTCGCGGCGAAATCATTCCTTCGGCCCATCGTAACGGAACGTGTAGCCGGGCCCGTTCTGAAAATCCGGTTTGTCGGGAAACGCGCGCAGGTAGGCCACGTGACCATCCACGAACGCTACGTTGCCCCAGCCTAAAACCTTGTCGTGATGCCAGTAGGCGTGCTGGAAAGGCTGCGTCTTGCCGCCCGGCGCTTCGGTGACCCAGCCGAACATGCCGAACGGATAATCGTTCGCGAGCACCACGAGGCTGGGCGAACGAATCTCTGTGCTGCGTCGGCCGTGCAGCCCCTTCGTTCCATTTTCGCCCCCGCCGCTGTTGTAAAAGTAGCTGTTGCCAAAAGTGTCGAAGAGCGAAGGCTTGCGGTCCGCCGCCCAGCGGCCCTTGGTCGCGCCTTTGTCATTCGGGCAACGGAACACGCGGAAGACTCCTTCGTTGTCCTTTTGCGTCACGCGACGGTCCACCGAGACGTAGGGATTGATGAAACGCAGTTCCTCCAGATACTCCGTGCCCTTCTTGCCGCCCCACCCGTAGTAAGAAAGCACGACGCCATCCTTGTGAGAAGGGAACCGCTGATCGGAGTCGTCCAGATACAGCACGTTGGCAAAACCAAGCTGGCGCAAGTGCGCGGAGCAGGCGACCCGCTGGGAAGTCTTCTTCGCGCGCGCCAGCGCCGGCAGCAACATGCCGGCGAGAATGGCAATGATGGCGATGACCACCAGGAGTTCGATGAGAGTAAAGGCGGAGCGAGCTGACAGAGACTTGGCATTCATGAGTTCAAAAGAGGGCACAAAGCAAACCACTGTTCTTGAGAAGGACGTGGAGTCTGGCCGCGCCTCCACTCCAAGCCTCGGCACTGGGCAGCGCGGTCCGACAAAACTGACCTTCATTGCTGAAACCGCGAAAGGTCAGCAAAAGAAACAAAGCCTGCACGCGGGCTGGGATCACAGGCCATAGACTGCGACAAAGATGCACGCCTTGAAAGCGGAATTATCGTTAATTTCCCACCCCAATTTCCTATTGCTTACCGGGAAGAACTATGGTTTTCATAACGCCTGACCCAGTTAGTAACAACCAGCAATACACCCGTTCTTGCTAAATGTTCAGATCAAGATTGTGGAGCGGCTGTCGTGGAACGCTGTAACATGTGCTGCGCTGGATTCTGTTCGGCTGGTTATCAAAAGCATCGCATCAAGACGCACCGTCTGAAGAAGAGCTGAGGAGAACATCGATGGCGCTCGACGAGGAATATTCCAACATTGGCGTCATAGCGTTCCTTCGCCTTCTGCTTCAGCAGCGGTTCCAGTTTTAGCGCGAGTTCAACCCGTGTGAATGGCGCGAGGTTGCGGCGGCCAAATTGATGAAGGTCTTCGTGGATCATTCGCGATTGGCCGAACGATAACGCAACGCTTTGGCATCGCCCTTTCGATCAACCGTCTTCAAATTTATGTGAATAACGTGAATAACTTTTCCTCGACGGATTCAACGCATTCAGGCTATCAACAATCTCGTTCCAAACGCTGACCGCGGCGGTGGAGCAAGCGTGACTTCAACGGGATAATCCGCCGCCAGTTGGCGTGAAAAGAGGGAGAATCGAGGAAGGTAAATTCCATTATGTGCGGCTCGATCTCCAGCGCAAGCGCAATGTTCTGGCCCTTGTCCAGATGCCGCCGCGCCAAGTTGACACCGCCGATGAACGCAACCGGACTGTCGCCCGAATACTCCAGCGCAAGCGGGATCCGCGCCAAGTTCACGCCGATGAACGCAACCGGACTGTCGCCCGAATACTCCAGTACAAGCGGGATCCGCGCCAAGTTCACGCCGATGAACGCAACCGGACTGTCGCCCGAATACTCCAGCGCAAGCGGGATCCGCGCCAAGTTCACGCCGATGAACGCAACCGGACTGTCGCCCGAATACTCGATGAAGCACGCACAAACGAATGCAAGCACAACAGACGCATTCGCCAAGGGCCGCTACCCTAATAACCCCAAATCGTCGTGAGGCATTTTAGAGAGAAAACCTTTCCACTAACGGCAGCCGCACGAATGAGCCCTGAAACTGATGGCCGAGCTTCCCGCTGAGGACTTCGAGAAGATCAAGTTCGTTGCATGCAAAACCGCCGCGCAAACTGTAGTTTAAAATTGCCGACAATTGCCTGCAGAATTCGTGTCAGAATAGTGTCGCGACGTGCCGAATCGGCAAGACGCGAGACATGCACAAGACCATTGAAAACATTGATTTTTATGAGGTTTTTGAGGAGAAGTTGGGACGGCTATTTTACGGTTGTAAACACCGTCTTTTTCGGATATCCAATCTCTCGGGTCTGAGGATCGGCGCCGAACTTCAAGGCGCGCAGTTGAGCCGGGCTGAGAGTTTCGGCATGCGCGGCCAGATCCGTTGGCCCGCGCACGAC
>VHDE01000122.1 GCA_016871515.1 Verrucomicrobiota bacterium | reverse complement strand
ACTGCCGGCGCCAGACCCGACTCAAAACTCTCTGGCGCGCCGGTGTCGCCTTCGGAGCTCACGCTAAGCATTGCCAAATGGCCAAATGCTTCGGGGCATTGTCAGAACTCCAGCTGAAATGGCCATGGCGTGCGTACTGGTTTTAGGGAGTTCGATCTTGACTGTGTTCTTCGCGAGCAACGCATTAATCTGCCCTTCGGTCAGGTGCGTTGTGATCCGAAACTCCACCGTGCCACGGCCCGGACCTGGCGTGTACTTTCCTGAAGGATCATAAATGCCGGGATACGATCGGGGCTTGATATCGGCGGTGGCGATGGCATTGGCTTCAATTAACCTATCGAGCTTTTCACGACTCAGTTCTTCCGGAGGGAGAGCGCCCGCTGGTGTGAAATTGAGTGCGATACCGATGCCTGCGACTAATAGGACGAGGCTAACAATACGAAAGTGTTTTGACATTTCAAACTAAACAACGGTTTAACATTCTTGACGGAGGAGCAGGGGCACGAAGTGTGCCAAACGGCGCGAGACCGAGGCAGGAATCTATGGGAGCCTACGACGGCGCGAGAGCGTCTTGGACTGCGGCAGTCCTCTGCCGCTTTGGTCAGCAACGTCCGAAAAGCGCCAGAGGACTGGCGCAGTCCAAAACCTGGCGGTCTTCGGATGCTCGCGGTTCATGGGAAAGCCTCGACCGCTTTGAGAGGTCACCGTGAAATCTTTGAAAGTGCGAACTTTTTAAAGTCGGCGAGATGATCCGTGTTGATGAGATCTACACCGGCATCGAGGAGTGCTTGCCAGCCCGCCGCCTGATCAGGCGCCGCCCAGAAGCGGACTTTGCGTCCTTCCTGATGCGCTTGTTGCACGAATTGATGGAGACGCTGCTTTTCTTCGGCCGGAAAAGTTCCGAGTCCTCGCCACTTGAAGACCTTCGTCCAGTTCTCGCTGATCAGCGGAATGAAATGTTTTGACTCCTCGCTCTTTAAGTCTTCCGAACGCCCATCAAAAGCGGCGTAACGCGTCGTTTCCTGGGCCATCATCTGGCGCGGGCGATTTCCCGAAATGATGGCCGTAACAGCTTTGGCTTGCGTTGCGTCCTTCGTAAAAGTTGTCAGCAGATCGGAATATTGTTTGAGGACCTCGCGCAACGCGGCATACGTCGCTTCGGCGTCGGACTTGATATCCACCAGCAAGATGAATGAATCTCCGCCGCTGTAAATCTTACCGGCATTTTGACGCGCTCTTCCACGCAACGGCTCGAGGTAAAGAGTCTGCAATGTTCGCCCTGCGACCGTGCGATTGCGATCGTGGGCAACCAGCAATTCGCCATTCACCAAATGAATATCGGCCTCAACACTGCCGAAACCGTGCTCTAACGCGTCAAGCAAAGGCCGCTTATGTTCGTAGTCGTTATGCGCGTGCGCAAACGCCAGCGGCGTGGGCGAGTCCTTGCCATCCGCAGCCTGAACCACCCCAGGTCCCGGCAGCGCAAATAGAATAAACAGTTGTAAAGCGAATTTCATTTTCCAACAGGATTAGCTTGCAAATTGACTCGATAACAACCGCAAAGTCAATCCACCGAACCCAATGCAGAGTTTCATTCCATCTGTCTCCATCGAAATCGTCGCACGCCACGCAGGTTTTCAAATCCGAAACGGCAACGGTGTGGCATCGAAGCCGCTCCGCCACTTGGAATGATTGAAACTAATCCTTGACGTTAGTGAGGCAAATTTCTAACAAATAAACCCCATAACCCAGTCGTTATCGGGTAACGGGTTTCACAGCGATCCAGCAGGACAAACTATGGCCAGCGGCAAGGTTAAGTGGTTTGATAACAAAAAAGGGTTCGGTTTCATCGCCCAAGACTCCGGGCAAGACGTCTTCGTTCATCACTCATCGATCATGGGCCAAGGGTTCAAGACACTCAATGAAGGCGAAACCGTCAGCTTTGACATCGTCCAAAGCGATAAAGGTTTGAAAGCCCAAAACGTTCAGCGCAAACAATCCTGACCGGCGCCCCTGCGGCTGCTCTTGGGGATGCGCTGAGAGGCCGATTTCCCTTTGGCGCGCATCACACCCTGAAGCGGAGTTGCACGCATACAACCGCCCCGCCTGTCACGGTGCGCTTAAAAGCCTTGGACAGGCGAGACGCACTGCCCTGCCTGGCTCACGACGGTTGTCGCTGACTCTTTTTTGAACTAACCTGAGAGCATGCTCAATGATTCCAGCCAATCTTGGCATAGCCTTTATCTTCACGTGCCGTTCTGCGCGCATAAATGCGAGTACTGCGCTTTTTATTCGCATGCCGCGCAGGGCGAGACTGTGAACCGCTATGTGCGTGCGCTGATCCGAGAGATGGAAATCATCGGGCCTGAATGTCCACCTCGCACAATTTTTTTTGGCGGCGGGACACCGTCGTTGCTCAACTTGCGCCAATGGGAACAAATTCTTGCGGCGATGGCGCGATGGAATCTGACCGGAGCTTCGGAATGGACCGTCGAGTGTAACCCCGCGACAGTTTCTTTGGACAAGGCGAAACTGCTGCGATCGCATGGGGTGAACCGAATTTCCATGGGCGTGCAGTCCCTAAACGAGCAACTCCTCGACCGCCTCGGACGGATTCACAGCCGTGAAATGGTCTTCAAGTCATTCGACATTCTCCGCTCCGCGGGGTTCGACAATGTCAACATCGACATCATGTTCGCGATTCCCGGTCAAACGGTGACAATCTGGCGTGACACGCTGAGCGAGGCCATCGCGCTCGGCAGTGAACATCTCTCCTGTTACGAAGTGATCTACGAGCAGGACACACCCCTCTACGCGCAATTGCAGGCGAATGAATTTGATGTTGATGAGGAGTTGGCGTGCGACATGTACGACCAACTCGTAGATCAGGCGTGCGCCAACGGCTTCCAACAATACGAAGTCGCGAACTTCGCGCGAAATCTCTCGGCGAATCCCAAGGACATCCCCGATCTCGCGTGCCGACACAATGTCAATTATTGGCGCGGCGGAAGTTTCTATGGACTCGGACCGAGCGCAACCGGTTACGTGGACGGCGTTCGAACCAAGAATTGGTCCAATACGATTTTGTATTGCGAGCAACTGGAAAAAGGCCAGCGCGCCATTGAAAGTTCTGAGAACCTTTCTCCTTTGGCGCGAGCCGGTGAGACGGCTGCTTTTGGAATGCGGATGAATGCGGGCTGGCCATTCGAGTTGTTCGAACGGACAACGGGTTTTGATCTGCGCCAGGAATGGGCGAATGAATTGGACTCTCTGGTCGAGCACGGCTTAGCGCGACAAGATGAGAATCGTATTCAACCAACGCCGCGCGGTCTGCGATTTGCCGACGCAGTCGCCGAACAATTCTTGAGGATCGAGCATCAGTCAAAATCAAACCCCCGGGCGATTTTGGACCGCAGATAACCCGGATGAGCGCAGATGATCAAATCCGTGCATTCGTTTGATCCGCGGAATTCGCGTTATCCGCCGTCAATTCGGTTGTGACCGGCGCAACGCATTCTCAATATCCGATAAAGATGAACACCGAACCGCTGGTCTTGATTGCCAAACGGCTCATGTGTTGTCCGACGGCGCCGTACTACGAAGCGGGTGTTCGGGCGGAAGCGGAGCGCATCTGCTCCGAACACGGGCTTGATTACGCGCAGGACGCGTACGGCAATCTTATCGTTCGCTGGCAGAAAGTTTCGCGCCGACGTCCGCTTGTGTTGGCAGCTCACCTGGATCATCCTGGGTTCCACATCGTCGGCTCGATTTCACCGGGACAGGTCCGTGCGACGTTCAAAGGGGGCGTATCCGAAGAGTACTTGCGCACGGGTGTTCCACTCCGCTTGATGCCCGGCAATTATCGAGCGGTGCTCGGCAAGCGGTTGAGCAGTGAAAAGGAGTTCGAAATCCGTTTCGACACGACAGTCGAGCCAGCGCCTGCTTTCGGCGTCTGGGACGTGGAGGAATTCGCATTGAGAGCCGGCAAAATCCACGGCCGGGTGTGTGATGATCTGATTGGGGTAGCCGCGATTCTGGCAACGCTCATCGAACTGAAACAAGCGCGCGCCAAGGTAAACGTGATTGGATTTTTGTCGCGCGCAGAGGAAGTCGGTTTCCATGGCGCATTGGCCGCCGCGCAATCCAAACAACTGCCCAAGAACGCGCTCATTATCTCCCTGGAAACGAGCCGTGAATTGCCACCGGTAAAAATGGGCGCGGGTGTTATTATTCGGGTCGGAGACCGAACATCGATTTTCGATTCCGCGGCGACGCGTTTTCTGACTGAAACCGCGGCGGAGTTGCAAAAGACAGTCAAAGCGTTTGCCTTTCAACGCGCGCTGATGAGCGGTGGAACGTGCGAGGCCACCGCTTTTCAGGAGTTCGGTTACCAAACCGCGGCGGTCTGTGTTGCGCTCGGGAATTACCACAATTGCGCGTCCGGCAAAAGGATTGCCGCGGAATTCGTCAGCGTGACGGACGCGTTGCAAATGGTGAAATTGCTCGTCGCCGCCAGCCGACAGATGCAGCATTACGACTGCTTAGTCGCCCGGCTGCCAAAGCGACTGATGCAATTGGCTCGCGTTGCCCGCACATCTTTGCGTAAAAGTTCATAAAGGGCCAGCACACGGTAGGACAGGCGTCCCGCCTGTCCCGCCTGCCAGTTCGACTGAGTCGTGTAACGTGGAAGCGGCAAAGCAGCGGGACAGGCGAGACGCGCTGTCCTACGATCAATGCCAAGCGCAGCTTTATTTGTGCTGAAATATGCACAGCTAAGAGAAATGCTATTTATGCGTCTGACGATCCCACTCCCGTTTTGTCTGGTTGCTTTGGCTCCCTTGCTTTTCTCAGCCGTTTTCTGGGCGGCTGAACCTGAACCTCCCAACCACCGCAGGCCTCGAACCGAAGCAGAGCTGCGTTACTGGCTGGAGAATATGATTTGGTATCATCGCTTCACCGACGCGGAAATCACTGCGGCTACCGGCCTGAATCCGCAAGAAATTGCCGCGGCCAAGGCCAAGTTCGATATTACTCCCGAGAATCGACCAAAGCCGCGCGCGAACGCGCCCCTTCTGGTGTTCCCGTACCCTGGCGGCCGCCATCCGCGAATTGGGTTCTTGGATGGCGCGGTCCGGCCTCAACGCGAAACAAAAATCAGCGTCTTCACACCCTGGGACAGCAACAGTTATGTCGTTGTCGATGTCCCCGAAGCAATTTGGTCGAACCTCGGATTGACTTACCTCGCCCACACCCATGTCCCCACGATTTGGACCAAACAGAACGTTGAAATGAAGCCGCTCGAATGGGAGCGGCGCGCGGATGGGACGCTCGATATTGAACGGACTTTGCCGAACGGCATTCGTTTCGGTGCCAAGATTCAGCCGACAACAAACGCGGTTCGCATGGGTCTATGGCTCCAGAACGGGACAAGTGCAACGCTCAGCGATCTTCGCGTGCAGAATTGCGTGATGCTCAAGGGCGCAACTGGATTCAACCAGCTGACGAACGCGAACAAGGTTCTATCGAATCCGTATGTAGCTTGCCGTTCGGAGAATGGAAAACGTTGGATTATTACTGCGTGGGAACCATGTCATCGTCCGTGGGCGAATCCACCGGTGCCCTGCCTGCATTCGGACCCTAAATTTCCGGATTGTCCGCCTGGTGAAACGAAGCGTTTGCGCGGTTGGTTATCCTTTTACGAAGGCGAAGATATTCAGGCCGAGTTCCGCCGCATCGACCAAACCGCCTGGCGCACGGATTAGTCCGTAACGCAGAGTTTCACTCTGCCGTATCGCCGACTTGCAGTCGGCAGACTGCCCACATACTCGAACGTGCTCGAACTTGCGGAACGTCCGCAGAATGCAATTCTTTTAAGTAGCAAGGTGACTGTTGAGCCTCTCCCTAACCCTCTCCCCATCCGATGGGGAGAGGGAAAAGACCTGGGCGTGGGGCGCGTTCATCCATCAGGCATCGACTACCGCAAAAGCAAGCTGAACGTGGCGTTTTGCGATGGTCACGTCGAACGCCTAACTGTGAACGAGCTTTTCTTTGATAACGACCCAGCATGGCTCCGGAAGTGCAGCAAAGATCATGAGCCGCATATTTGGTGGAAATGAGTCACCCCGAATACGCCTCCATGCCAGCGCACGAACAAACCAGGTTGCGATCTCCGTAGACGTTATCGATGCGCCCAACCGGTGGCCAAAATTTGTGCCCGCGTGTCCAGGGCGCGGGATAAGCGGCTTGCTCGCGAGGATAAGGACGGTCCCATTTGTCCGAAATCACCGCTTCCGCCGTATGAGGCGCGTTCTTCAAAACATTGTTCAGCGCGTCCGCACGGCCCGCTTCGATGGCTTTGATCTCTGCGTGAATCGAGATGAGCGCGTCACAAAAGCAGTCTAATTCATCCTTCGGTTCGCTCTCGGTCGGTTCGACCATCATCGTCCCAGGAACCGGCCATGAAATCGTCGGCGCGTGAAAGCCATAATCCATCAGGCGTTTCGCGACATCTTCCACGGTGACGCACTTGAATTGGCGCAAGTCAAGGATGCATTCGTGAGCGACCATACCGCCGCGGCCCTTGTAGAGAACTGGAAAGTAACCTTCCAATCGTTTGGCGATGTAGTTGGCGTTCAGGATTGCCACTTTGGTCGCTTCGGTGAGGCCGTCACCGCCCATCAGCGCAACATAAACCCACGAGATCGTCAAAATACTTGAGCTGCCCCAAGGCGCCGCGGAGATGGCCCCCAGTTTGTGTTCGCCTTCCAACTTAACCACGGGATGACCTGGCAGGAATGGCGCCAAATGCGGCGCGACGCAGATCGGCCCCATGCCGGGACCGCCTCCGCCATGGGGAATACAAAAGGTCTTGTGCAGATTCAAATGACACACGTCGGCGCCCAACTCAGCCGGACGACAGAGCCCAACTTGGGCATTCATGTTCGCGCCGTCCATGTAAACCTGGCCGCCATGTTCGTGCACGATCCGGCAAATCTCCTGGATGCTTTCCTCAAACACACCGTGCGTGGAAGGATACGTGACCATTAGTGCAGCCAAGTCCTGCTTATGAGCGGCAGCCTTCTCATTAAGATCGGTCAAGTCGATATTTCCCTGCGCGTCGCAAGCAACCGGAACAACCTGCAATCCCGCCATGACGGCGCTCGCTGGGTTGGTGCCGTGGGCCGACTGTGGAATCAAACAAATCGTGCGACTGCCTTGCCCACGTTGTTCATGATATTTGCGGACCGCGAGCAATCCGGCGTATTCACCCTGCGATCCCGCATTCGGTTGGAGCGAAACGGCGGCGAAGCCCGTGATCTCGGCCAGCCATTGTTTTAACTGCCGAAACAGCTCTTGGTATCCCTCGATCTGTGTGAGTGGCGCAAAGGGATGAATCTTGCTGAACTCCGGCCACGAAACCGGAAACATTTCCGCCGTCGCATTCAGTTTCATCGTGCACGAACCGAGCGGAATCATCGAATGCGTCAGTGAAATATCCCGCGATTCCAATCGTCTGAGGTGCCGCAGCATTTCCGTCTCGGAATGATAACGGTTGAAGACGGCGTCCGTTAGATAAGGGGTCGTTCTACGGAACGGCGCGTCAAAGCGAGGCGAGACCGCTTGGGCAATTTCCTTGGCAGTAAATCCAACGGGAATGCCGCGATTGAAAATACGAAACAAGTCATCGATGTCTTCCGCGCCCGTCGTCTCGTCCAATGACACGCCGACGGTGTGTTCGTCAATTGGGCACAAGTTAATGCGCAGAGTCTCGGCGATTTCCAAAGTCGTTCCGACTTCGCGGTTGCGAAAATTGACTCGCAACGTGTCGAAAAAGGGATGTGAACCGACGGAAAAACCAAGCTGCCTCAAGCCGGTCGCGAGCACTTCGGTCAGAAGATGAATGCGTTGCGCAATCTTTTTGAGGCCAGCCGGCCCGTGATAGACCGCGTACATCGCCGCCATATTGGCCAATAACGCCTGCGCCGTGCAGATGTTGCTCGTGGCCTTTTCGCGGCGGATATGTTGCTCGCGCGTTTGCAATGAGAGCCGGAAAGCCGGCTTGCCATGCGCATCACGCGAAACTCCCACCAACCGGCCAGGCATCTGACGTTTGAAAGCATCACGCGTCGCGAAGAAAGCCGCGTGCGGCCCGCCGTGACCAAGCGGAACGCCGAGGCGTTGCGCGCTGCCTACCGCCACATCCGCACCGAATTCCCCGGGCGGCGTCAACAAGGTCAAGCTGAGCAAATCCGCGGCAACAATAACCAACGCGCCGGCTTGGTGGGCCGCCTCGATGAGGGAGCGATAATCATAAATCGCGCCGTTCGTGGCCGGATACTGGACTAGAACCCCAAAGATGTCGGCCCCGAATTTGAAAGAAGTATGATCGCCAGCCACGACGTCGATCCCGAGCGGAACAGCCCGCGTCTTCACAACATCGATCGTTTGCGGATGGCAAATCTCCGAGATAAAGAAGCGCTTCTTGCGTTCGTTACCTTTCAATCCGTAGCACATCGTCATTGCTTCGGCCGCGGCGGTCGCTTCGTCGAGCAGTGAAGCGTTGGCAATGTCCAGTCCGGTCAAATCGATGACCATCGTCTGAAAGTTCAGCAACGATTCGAGCCGGCCCTGCGAGATTTCAGCTTGATATGGCGTGTATTGGGTATACCAGCCGGGATTCTCCAGGATATTCCGCTGAATTACCGGCGGCGTGATGCAATCGTAATAACCCATCCCGATGTAAGACCGGAAGACCTTGTTTTTGGAGGCGATGCCACGCAACTCACTGAGAAGTTCGTACTCGCCACGGGCTCGATGGAGACTGAGCGACTTGCCGGTTCTAATCCGCCGCGGAACGGCTTTGTCAATCAGTTCGTCCAAGCTCGCCAAATTCAGCAAATGGAGCATCTGACCAATTTCTTCCGTGCTCGGGCCAATATGGCGGCGCACGAAATGATCGGGATGACCCAAGGCCGGCGCGTGCTGTGACGCACCGCCTGAATGTTCAGAGGATGCTTTGGCTGACTTTACTGAGCTCGTTTCCGTAACAGACATGCGAGGAAAGTAAAGGTCATCGACCGCAAATCAAGAGGGATTTGAATGTTGCCGCTGTACAAACGCAGACCAATCAGCCTCGGTATCGACATCCGCGAGTTCTCGCAAGAAGTGGACATCCAAACCGGCGGCCTTGGTGCGCTCGAGCGTCTGCTGAAGAACGGCCGCCGTGCTCCATGCGATGCCATAGAACAGCGTGGTGTGAGGCTCGCGCAAACCAACTAGCCAATAACCTCCATCAGTGGCCGGGCCCAGGACAACATCGTGGGTCAATAAGGCCGTCCAGCTCTGGCCAATGTCTTCCATTGTCACAGCTGGGCAATCGGAACCAATGATCACGACTCGTTCCGCGCCCGACGCAAAAGCGTCAGCGAACGCCGCTGTGAGCCGTTGCCCCAAGTCACCGGCGCCTTGCGGTCGGGCTCGCCAAGATTCGCGTATCCACCTCTGAATCTCGGGCAACGCGTCGTCCGGAGAAAAGCGCAGTTCCACTTCGCGCAGGTCCTTGAGATTGTCGAGCAAAACCTCGACAAGAGTTTGATAGGCTTTAGCTGCTTCCAAGTCTCCGAGAGCTGCGGCCAGCCGAGTCTTCACAAAACCCGGCCGCGGCGCTTTGGCGAAGATGATCAATCTGTTCGGGTCCATCGAATGAACAGCGACTGGCAGGGACAGCGCGCTGCGCTGTCCGCCGTGCGAGCTGAGTTCGAGCACGGCGCAGTAGCGTTGACGCGACTCATCGCGGCTTCATCCACCTCAACGCCGAGGCCCGGTCCTTGCGGCAGGCCCACGTAACCGTCCCTGTCAATTGCCCACGCGGTGCGCGCAATGCCGGGCCGATTAAAGCCGGGATTGTCCGGGTGCGCTTCATGAATCAGAAAGAGCGGAATGGAAGCGGCCACATGCAGACTGGCTGAAAGTCCGAGAAAGGAGCAGGTATTATGGGGCGCTAAGGGAACGAAGTAAGCCTCGGCAAGCGCCGCAATCTTCCTCATTTGCGTGATGCCTCCCGTGTGCGCGCAGTCAGGCTGAAGGATGTCGATGCAGCGTTCCTGAAGGTATGGAATCATTTCCCAAATCGTGCGGTCGCGTTCGCCCGTCGCGAGCGGAATGTTGATCGCTGCTTTCAGGCGCTTGAAGACCTCGATGTTACCCGGGACTGCGACTTCCTCGATGAACAGCACGTCATATGGCTGAATCGCGCCGGCCAGTTGGATTAACGTCGCCGGCGGTATCGCGCAATGCGCGTCGAACATTACTGTCCCGTCCTGTCCAACGGCTGCGCGCGCTGCTTTAATCGCGCTGACGATCCGTTCAATATCGGCTGGATTTGCCGAATGCGGGAAGACGTCGGTTGGTGGAACTTTGCGCGCTTTGGGCGTGTGATAAACGCGAATTCGGTCGCGGCACGGCCCTCCGAGCAGCGGATAAACCGGCACGCCCCAAAGCCGGCCCGTGATATCCCAAAGCGCCATATCAATGGCTGAAATGACATGCACCATGTGCGCGCCGCCACGCAAGTTTCGATGCGCGCGATACAATTTTTGCCAGAGATGTTCGATGCGTGTTGGGTTCTCGCCGTCGAGCAATTCGAACAATGAATTGGCGAGCGTGCACGCCACCGCCGGATCAAGCGCGGTGATCTTGTGATTGGTTTCGATCTTGAGAAATGTTTTTGGACCTCCGGGAATCGCTTTGAGACCGGTAATGCGAATTGCCGAAGTTCGATCCGCGACATTCGCGCCTGCATTATCGGCCGCCTGTAGATGCTCCGCCAGAAAGAAGCTGCCTAGCGCAACCTTGCCAGACGAAGTCAGCATTCGGCGGCGGCTGACCCGAAAGCGATTGAATAAACGACCTTTCACGATTCGGCATTGGAGCGCGGACAGCCTTGTCCGCGCGTTGTGTCGCGACGCAGCCATCCGCGGACAAGGCTGTCCGCGCTCCAATGCGCAACGCCGTGTTTCATCAGGCCTAATAATCCGTCACTGAACCATCTGGTTGTTTGGGCGTGGGCCATCTGAAGACGCGCTTGGGATCGGCATTCACTTTCTCGAACATTGATTCGTCTACTTCAACTCCGAGGCCAATGCCTTCCGGCAGCGACGCATATCCATCCTTGCCGACGTCCCAATGCTTCTTCGCGACTCCGGGCGGCATAATGTGTCCGTCCAGGTAAGCTTCATGAATGAGAAACAATGGGACTGAGGCGGCGACGTGCATGCTCGCAGTCAAGCCAAGCTCCGAACAAGTATTGTGAGGCGCAAGCGGCACGAAGTATGCCTCGGCGAGCGTGGCAACTTTCTTCATTTGCGTGATCCCTCCCGTGTGACCGCAATCGGGTTGAAGAATATCAATGGCGCGCTCTTGCAGATACGGCAGCATGCCCCAAATCGCTCGATCACGTTCCCCAGTCGCAAGTGGTACACGGATCGATTGCTTGAGCCGCTTGAACACTTCGATATTTCCTGGCACCGCCGGCTCCTCGATAAAGAGCACATCATACGGTTCGATAGCGTTGGCAAACTGAATGAGCATCGGCGGCGGGACGGCGCAATGTGCGTCGAACATCACGGTGCCGTCGGGTCCAACGCGTTCGCGCGTTTCCTTAACGCGCTTCACCAATTCCATGACTTCCGGCGGATTGCCGGAGAACGGGTGCGGACCGCCAGTGCCTGTCTTGTGCGCCTTCGCGGTTGGATACACGCGGATTTTATCGCGCGTCGGGCCGCCCAAAAGACGATAGACAGGAACACCCCACGCCTTGCCCGTGATATCCCAAAGCGCCATGTCGATCGCGGAGATGACATGCGTCATGAAAGGACCGCCCCGCATATCGCGGTGCGACCGATAAAGCTTCTGCCAGAGATGCTCGATGCGCGTTGGATTTTCACCGTTCAACAATTCGAAGAGCGAGTTTGCCAGCGCGATGGCGACGTTTGGATCGAGCCCAGTGACTTCACCCCAGCCCGTGATGTTGGCGTTGGTCTCGATCTTGAAATAAGCCTTGGTTCCGACACGGAAGCCACGAAGGCTCGCGATGCGAAGTTTTGCGCCACGATCCTCGACGTTTGAAGCAGGGTTATTCGCCGCGCCAATTGAGTCACGCAGAAACATGGCGCCAATTGCAGCGGCGCTGGTTCTTCCGAGAAGTTGGCGACGGCTGAGAGTCTGACTGGAAGTCTTATGATCCATGCGCGGTTGACCTTAGCGTTTGTTGGGGGGATGTGGAATTCAAAACGGTCTTGATTTGAATACAAAAGTTCGTCGGTCCGTCAGCAAGGGACAGGGAACGGCTCGTCCCTGAATTCTCCAGGGACTGGAACGTCCAAAGTCCGCCAGGTTTTGGACTGCGCCAGTCCTCTGGCGCTTTTGGGGTCGCATCGGTCCAAAGCGGCAGAGGACTGCCGCAGCCCAAGACGCTGGCGCGACGACGAATGCTCCAGTGGTAGGACAGTGCGTCTCGCCGGTCCAAGTCCCGAGGTCATAAGTACGCGATAGCCTATTCGCCCGCTGATGGAACTGTTAGTCTCGATCGATGATTCCCGATTTCATCTATGGAACGGCCTGGAAAGAAGATGCGACCGAGCGTCTGACACGCCTCGCCATTGAAACTGGACTTCGCGGAATTGACACCGCGAATCAGCGCCGCCATTACTTCGAAGCAGCCGCGGGCGCTGCGATTGCTTCGGCCATTGCCAGCGGAGTCATCCGGCGCGATGAGCTTTTCATCCAAACGAAATTCACGTATCAGAGCAGCCAGGATCACCGGCTCCCGTATGACCCGCGGGCTGATCCGCCGGCGCAGGTGCAGCAGTCGTTCGACAGCTCTCTGGAACACCTGCGTACTAACCTGATCGACTCGTATTTGCTTCATGGACTGTCCACCTATCACGGCCTTGCCAGCGTCGATAAAGAAGTTTGGCGCGCGATGGAGGAGTTGCACGCCTCCGGAAAAGCGCTCGCCCTCGGCATCAGCAACGTCTCGCTCGATCAGATCGAGGAACTGTGGACTTTCGCGCGGGTCAAGCCGTCGTTCGTTCAAAACCGATGCTTTGCGCGCACGCGCTGGGACTCCGACGTGCGGACATTTTGCCGTCGCCAGGGAATCGCGTATCAAGGCTTTTCTTTGCTCACAGCGAACGTGAAGGAACTGCAAGCGGCGCGGTTCCGCCAGATCGTAACACGCGTTGGCAAAACGCCAGCCCAAGTCGTCTTTGGTTTCGCACTTCAAGCTGGCATGCTCCCGCTAACTGGCACAACCAATATGAATCACATGCGCGAAGATCTCGAAAGCCGCCACTTCACACTTTCCGCTGGGGACCTCCAAGTGATCGAGAACATCGCAGCATGATGATACACTCTATGCGGGCGCGGCGTTGCGCGTCACAATTCACAGCACAAACTCGACGTCGCATTTCCGGTCGCGCCGCGCCTCGCGTTGCGCCTTCGTGAGCGGGAACCAACGGCGGTAGTCCTCAAGCCACTGGAGCATCTCTCCCAACGTCTTCGGCGAACGCCGCGAGACAAACTCCGGCGTGTTCATTCTGCAGGCAAGCATATCCGCCGCGCCATGCCTAGGCACATCAAAAAACAAACGACGGCTGAAGACGTGCGAAGCCTGCCGGTCGCCGGTTGGCGCTGACTTGCGGAGTTTCAAAGCTCAACGCCGGAGGCTATCTGCTAGCTTTGAGATCGTTCCTGACTAATCCTCCACTCGATCGGGCAAAGAACTCCATGGCGGCTTATCACCGAATTGAGCGTGCCACCTTTGTCATCTTTTCGAGCGTATGAAAACGGCCGGCCATTTTAGCAAGACGCCCTGGAGTTTGGTGATGCTCGCTGGCCAGGATTCGCCCGCAGCACGGCTCGCACTCGAGATGCTTTGCGCGAAGTATTGGCATCCGCTTTATTCTTTTCTGCGGTATTCGGGGCGATCTCCGCATCATGCTCAGGACCTCTGCCAGGAGTTCTTTGTCCGTTTGCTTCGTCAAAACTCATTTGCTTCGGCCGACCCTCGAAAAGGGAAGTTTCGCACGTTCCTGCTCGGCGCACTAAAACATTTTTTGGCGGACGAGAAAGAGAAAGCCCATGCGGCGAAGCGGGGCGGAGACGAGCTTCCGCGCTCGCTCGACTGGGAGGGTGCTGAGCAGGCGCACGCCATTCATGCTCACAATTCGGGCTCGCCGGACAAACTTTTTGACCGGCGCTGGGGTTTGCTGCTGCTGGAACACGCGCTTTTGAATGTACGTGGCGAATTTATCCACGCCGGCAAGGAACGCGAATACGAAGTGTTGAAGGCGTTCATCGCGGAGGGCCCGGAGCCAGACGGATATGCTCAGGCCGCGGCGGCGCTGGGCCTCAGCGAGCGCTCCGTTGCGGTGGCAGTCCATCGTATGCGCCAGCGCTACCCCAAATTAGTGTGTGCTTTCGGTAAGCGTGCAAGCGCCGAAAAAATGGCTGGCGCGGATGGAAACGGCGGGATGAATGCACACCGATGGCAGCGGGGCGGTCGAGCAGGCTAAGAGGGTCAACTGGAGTCAGTGGTC
>VHDE01000121.1 GCA_016871515.1 Verrucomicrobiota bacterium | reverse complement strand
GCCGATTGTCCAACATCACTTGCTCAGCCGATAGAACCGTTGCGTCCCACTCAATTGAATCTCGACGTAGTTCCGAGTTCCTTCGGTCCTCACGGTCGTATTGTCGGACACCCAGGGTCCAGTCACAGATGTGGCAGATTGAATTGAATATCCGGATGCTGCCGAAGACCAGCTGAGGCGGATTCTGTTCCCGGCCAAAACAGTCGTAGTTACCGCAGGCAGAAAGCTGCCGACACGCCAATAATCAACGTGCAACGTGCTGCCCGCTCCGTTGCCCGGGTCCAGCCTGATCCCGTTAAATACACCTTCCAGCGATTTCGAGAAGTCGAGCTGGTACACGTGATATTGTCCGTCGGCCTCAGCCGTGAACGAGATAGCAGTGGCTTCGCTGTAGCCGCGGCCCGCTGCATTTTCGGACCAATAAATGCGATAAGCGGTGTCGGCGCCTTCCGTGATCTTCATTCGGATTTCGAAGATTCGAAAGTCCTGAGGCATGGCCACAGCTTTGCCGAAGTACGGGTCGCCGCCGGTGGTTTTGACGACCAACGCGTCGGCCTCGATGGCGAATGGGTTTTCAAGGCCGTTCCTGAACCAACCGTTGATTTCCGACGGATCGCCAAATTCGCCTAGTGAAAAATAACCGAGCACCTTGCTATCCGGGTCGAGCGTAAACACTGGATTCTGCAGGACAGATAACGTGACCGGAGTGACTGCGTCCGCGAACCCCGTGTAACTGGCTTTAAGATCGTAAGTGATGGCTGGCGAATAGACCGTCGGAGTGCCGCTGATCTCACCTGTATTCGCATCCAGTAAAAGTCCCTCTGGCAAAGCCGGACTGATGCTGTAAGACTTCGGGGCTGGGCCAACCGCATCCGGTTTTATTGGGCCAAAGGCTTGGTCTAACTTCAGGCTGTACTTCGCAACAGGAAACGTAATGAACGGCGAACGCACTTCAATATTCACCGTGCGCGTTGCGGTCGCTCCGCCGGCGAAATTGGCGGTTACTGTGTAATCGGCGGCCGGCCTGGCTGTCGTGGGCGTTCCCGAAATTGCGCCGCTCGTTGTGTTCAAGGTCAGGCCTGCCGGCAGCGCGGGGGCAATGGAAAACGATGTCGGGCTGCCATTCAGCACTGCTGGCGTATTGGGTGCGATAGCAACGGTAACCACGTAAATTGCCGAATTGAGCGTGTAGCGATTGATGCTCGGCACCGGAGCGCTCGCTTTGTCGTTCGGGTTGGTGCTGGCTTCAACTTCGGCCCGGTCGGAATAGCCATCACCATCCGTGTCTGCCTTCGCTGGATCTGTTCCCGTATCGCGAGCATTAACAAACACGCCTGTTTTAGTTTCGACCGTGTCGGGCAAACCATCGCCATCGGCATCCGGCGATTCCTTGCCGACGCGCACATAATCGACCAGCAACCGATTGCCAGCCGCCTGGCCCGGATCGATCCGAAAATCGCGCAACGAATCACCCGCGAGCACCTCAGCCATGTCGAAGGACAAGATATGGTATTCGGTGTCATCCCATGAAAGCGCATATCCGACGCGCCGCCCGCCAGCGAAACCGCCTTTTCCCGCGCCGGTGCTGCCCCAGAACATTTCCCAGCCGTCCTTGGCGCCTGACACGAGCTTCACGCGCACTTCGACTGTGGTGAAGCCGGAAGGCACATTGGTGATGACTGTTTTGAAGAAGTAGGGATCTCCGCCGGTCGTGATAACTTCGAGGCTGCCATTGGCCACCTTCAATGGACCAATCGCGCCGGCATTGCGGCTCCAGCCTTCAATGTTGTTGTCGGTATTAAACTCGCTGATTGAAACATAGTCATTGATCAGCGTTGCCGGATCCATATTGACGTTGATGGCTTGGCCGAGCGCCAAAGTAACCGAGCCCGCGAGAAACAGGCTGCTCAAGAGTGATGTGCTTTTGCGTTTCATAGAATCAGAGTTCCTTTTGGGGATTGCTGGGACGCTGCCTGAACCACAACGGTCGCGCAAGACCGAAACGGAAGCCTTTTGCAGTTCGTGCGAATGCTTCAGCGCTGCTCGGATTTGAGTTTCGCAATAAGGTAATCCGCCACCGTTGCATGCTTGACTCGGGGCGCGCCAGGATAGACGAGTTCGTTGTGGACACGCGCGGCGCGCAGCTTCTCTTGAAGTTTCACCCCGAAGTTAGCGGTGTGCGTGGGGTCCTTCTGCTCCTTGCCTAGCGCCGGCGGTGCAGTGTAGTAGAGATAAACTTCTGGATCGTCCGCGGTGACATGTTCGTAAGGCGAATACTCCTTGATCCACGCCAAGACTGCTTCACGCGCAGCCAGAAACTGTGAAAACTGAGTGTCGCGCGTTTTTGTATCCAACGGGTCCGGCATGAAACCGAACGCATGACCGCCATAGCGGCTATTGGGCGTCCACTCCTTGAGTTGTTGCGGGTCAAGCGAAGTCTGGGCTCCGGTCACCGCAGCGCACCACAACCGCGTGGACTCACGCGCGATCGGGTCGGTGCTGTTCGGGTCGGCCATGTCGTTGTGAAACGCCAGCCATAAACTGGAGCATGCGCCTGCCGAACCGCCGGTCGCGCCAATGCGATTCTTGTCAATGTTCCACTCGGCGGCTTTGCTGCGGACGAACTGCAACGCTCGCGCGGCGTCGTGCAATGGCCATTGCACGGGCGGTTTCACTTCAGCGATCATCGCCTGTGTCACATAGCGATAATTGATTGAGACGACCGAAATCCCGTTCGAAAGATATTGATCGAGATTCGCAACCCGCGCTTTGTCGCCGGCCACCCAACCGCCGCCATGAATGTGAAAGATCAGGGGAGTGGGTCCCGCTGACTCGGCTTTCCAAAAATCGAGCACCTGGCGTTCGTGGGAGCCGTAGGGAACGTTTGCCACGGTAGGCTTCGGCTGTGCGGATTCGGCGGTGTTGTTGGATGCGTTGGCAGTAGATTGAGCAACGTCCGCCGCATTGGACGACAAACCTGGCGCCAAAGCCCGATCGTACTTCGACCCCGCCGACACTTGGACGACCGTAATGCGCATCTTCGTCGGAAAGAATCTTTCCGCGTCGGCGCGTTTGTGGGCGTGACCGCTGCCTCCACTGCCATCTTTGATGACGAGGTCCATTTGTTTGATGCCTTCTGACCAGACAATCGCATCATTCTGCCAGAATGCCGTCATCGGCACGTCTTTCTCGTAAACACCCTTTTCGCGGTAGAGATCGGTTCCAGTGCAACCGTAGCCGTTGCCCTGACCGCGGTTGGGAATGTAGCAAATGGTCCACGTAGTCGGTTCGCCGCCGGGCGGCTTTTCGAGAACTTCAGCGCGGATGTGAACGGTCCCGTTGCGATAATCCACGGGAGATGTCCAGTCGCGCGGGCGTGCCGGATTGAGTTTGTCGCCTTTTAGGTAGTAATGCGACTTGCTCGGCTTCGAGTTATCGGCGTCCTCTTTGGTGTAGGTGAACGTTACATCGAAGAGCACAAACTGCTCGGCGAACGTCAGCGCCAGCGTCGTGGCGAGCGCAAACAACGCCAGCATCCATGAAACCGCGCGTTTGGGCACTATCATCAGTGCTCCCCTGGGCGGGCCGCTCTTCTCGTGGCGCAGAGTTGCAGCCGGCTGTATCGCCGTCCCGCAATTGAAGAGAAATCGTTGTCTTCGGGCCGTCATGTTGGAGGGAATCATTGTAACTCAGCGAGGAGTGCGGTTAGGCTTTCTTAATGAACTGAAGGGGCGGTCGCTCATTGCGGCCGCGGCCTTTGGGGTCGATGCCACTCAAGTAGAGGGCAGTGGCATAGACGTCGCCGTGGTTTGGAACAAAGGATTGCGGATGCTTTTCGTGATCCGGTTTCAATTCGCCCGTCACCGAATCGTAATTCGGATCCAAACTGCCATCGGGCAGGATAGGAATGGCCACTAACGTGTTCTCGCCCACGGTTCCATATTGGCTGTTCCCTTTGACCTTGCTCCCCAGGAAGGCGCAGGAAGTGACTTTCCAATGCGCGCAAATATCCTGGTCGCCAATCTCGGCCTTCTTCTTTTCTTCATCGATAGTTTTCTTGAGAATGCCATCCACTTCGCCGTGCAAGGTCCGTCCGAATTCGGAGGTGAGCACGAGATTAGAATGATCGAACAACGATTTTCCGGAATTCTTGTATTCGGTTTGCTTGAGGCGGCGGACGAACGCATGCAGTGGATTCCACAAATCCTGTTTCATCATCTCGGTTTGATCGGGCATGCCGGCCGGTGAACGGTCAGCCTTCCAAAGTTTCTTGCGGCTGAAATGGGAATCGAAACGGCGCACGTCGCGGGATTCGATGAAGAAAGCGCAAGAGAGTCCCGCCCGCATCATTTCGTAACTCATCATGGCCTGCACGTTGGCATTCGGGGAGAATTTGCTGCGGGCTTTGTTGCCATTGACACTGCGGTAAGTGATGAGCTCGTCTTCCGGCTTAATCCCAAATTCTTCCTTCAGGCCGGCATCGTTGAACAGCGAGTGCAACAAATTCTGGTCGAGCTTTTGGCCTCGCGCGGCCAATTGAAGATAAATCTGCCGAGCCGAATGGTAGCTTTGGGCCGCGCCGATGTTGTCGTCGTTCAGAATCTCGCGATGCGCATTGTCGAGGAAGGAATGAACCTGACGCGCCACTTGATCCCCTCCTTCCTGCCAAATACGAACCAGGAGTTGTCGGAGCTTGGCCGGCGTGCCCGCATAAATGGTGTGAGCGTGGGCCGGTCCAAGGGCGTGATAATAGCCGCGCCGGCCGGAGTATTGGACTTCATTCAACTCACCATCCGAAAGCCACCAGTGCCAGGAGAGGTTCGGGAGCACGCACGGCTGACCATACACTTCAGCGAAGGCTTGCATGACCGAACGTTCGTTCTCGTGGCGTTCTTCGGTCTGCTTGAAGTTGTATTCGCCCATGTGGACTTTGAGACGATCCCGTGAATGCCCGGAGCCTGTGTGCATCGAACTCAAAACGGCCATGTCCGCAAAGAGGCCCTTCCCCGGCTCGGCGAGAAATCCGCAGCGAATGTTGCCATGGGTGTGGATGCCATATTGGGGATCGCCCCAGTGCAGCACTCGATAGCGTTCCTGGCTGATGTTCTCCAGACGTTCGATGACGTGGTTGGAGGTCATGACTGGATTGAACATGTCGTAACCGCACCAGCCGCCTTCGAGATACCAGTAGATCAGAAAGTGCCGATCGTCATTGGATTGGGCAGCACCTTGGGCAAGCCGCGCCCCACGGTCCTCCGGTGGCAAACCGTAAGCCGCAAAGTACGAAAGAAAATCCGCGCATGACAATCCCGCTGCCGTGAGGCCAAGCCGGCTCAGAAATCGACGGCGGGGCAGGGGAGGAACAACCAACGGACTCGGTGACGCGTGCTGAATGTGCGGGTCGACTTGGCAGGATGAGCTCATGGATAGGTGAGGATTGAAATTTGAAAGTCGAAGGTCCCTCTGTCCCCATCCAATGGGGACAGACTCCTCCGAAAGCAAATCTCGCGCATTGAACCCATGAACCTGACGTTGCGGCATGTAGTCCCGGCTTTAGCCGGAGCGTTTGCAATCCGCAAAAGCTGTTTCGCTGCCAGCAAACGCTGCCGCCTAAAGGCGGGACTACATGCCGGGAGGTTCATCAGGAGGGAAAAGATCTCGGCTTCCTGTCCGCAGCGGTAACATGTTGCGATTTCGTCGAACGCAAACGTAGATTCCCTCGCCCCATTGGATGGGGAGAGGGTTAGGGAGAGGGGAACCTTCAATTGCATACTACGGATTAGAAATTGCCGTGGGCGCTTTCACCACAGTTGATCGGCCTTCGAGATATTCGGACGAATTCATGATGCCTCGAATCAAACTGCGGATGGCAAAGCCCTGCGCGCGCACTTGGTCCCAGAGATTCTTGTAGAGCGTTCGCTCGTCGGTTCGATAGCGCATCGGCCGGCCGAAATAAAAATGAAAATGTGCATTAATCATCGTCCGGATGAATCGCTCCTTCTTCACCGCTTGGGTGGCGAACGCTTCCATGCCTTCGCCCTTGAATGGGTACTCGGCGACAAGTCTTTGATCGGTTGCATCAATGTCGAGCCCCTTGTCGTCGCGGGCGCGGAATTGTCCGTCGTCGGACCAGAAGTTGCGTTGCAGCGCAAGTGGCGTGAGAATCTTGTGACAATTGTAACAAACGGAATTGGGATCGGTAGTGCCGAGCGCGGTGATGCCTTCGCGCTGCTCGACAATTTCCGGCGGCACTTCGTAGATGTAACCGAGAAAGAGCATGCTGACCTGCGCAGCGTAATTGTAGTGCGGCAATCCGGGCTTGCCCTCGATGAATCCCTTCGTCGTCAGCACTCCCGTTCTGCCGTGATAACTCGGACGCGGTTGTTTCTTAAATTCGGCATCAACCGTGTAGTCCGCGGTGAGAATCTCCTGAAAGGGAAGGTCGTTAAAGGCCACGTGACACCACAAGCGAGCTGGTTCGTCCTGTATCTCTGTGCCGTGGCTCTCGAGATAAAGGCGAATGCGATGAAAATAGAAATCCCGGAATTCCTGGCTTTCGAGATAGCGGTCGATCATCTTCTCGAGCGATGTTCCCTCGTCCAATTGTTGCCGTTCCGCGCGCGTTGGAGCACGTCCCACCAAGTCGAGGGCAATCTTCATCAGTTGAAGCCGTCGTTTCTCCACGGCATTCTGCGCACGGAGCAGCGATGGCGGACGGGTGAAAAGGAAGTCAGGATGACGTACGAGAGCCCGGCTGAGTGCTTCCCACGCTGCCTGTTCGGCGGTCCTGCGGGGCGCAATGAAACGCAGGACAGAACCCGCAGAACCAAGTGCCGCGGGGAGCCCCTTCGTCTGCTTCCAAGAAAACTCCAGCGCACTCTGTTGAACTGTGTACGATGCGGAGGCGTCGATCTGCACCGTTGCCTCGGCCCTCGTCCGGGCTGGGCAGGTCAGTTGGATGATGGGCGAGGATCGTTGCGCTTTCACGATGACTGGCACGCGCGATTCATTGCCGTTCTTGCCTGGGTAATGAATGCGGGCTTGATACCACTGATTGGATTGCCACGGTTTTTCCGCATCCTTCCTGTTGGACGGACGGAAGCGTAGAAAGCGTTCGCCTTTGTTTTTGTTTTCGTCTTGAAGTGGAGTTCCTTTCAGATTGTAAGCGCCAAACTGGCCGGCATCGAACTTGGTCCATTGATCGCTGCCTTCAGCCGCTTTGCTGTCGACCATGAAGGCGCCATCGCCGGACGTTGGCACAAAGTTCACGGCGCTGGCGGTGACTCGGTTGCGAGTGCCAGAATTGTTGATCTCAAGATAATCATCTTCATCGAAAAGGAATGACGCGCCCAGATCGGCATACGCTGTCGTATCTTCTGCGCTGTCGTAAACGAATCGCGCTTCGCCGGCTTCCGGAACTGCCGCCAGTGCGGGCTGGGCGATTTCGGTCGCGCCTTCATAGAAGACTTCGACCAGCACATTGGCCGCGTTCTTGGAATTAGCACGCCATAGAACCGTCACCGCATACTCAGCCGTTTCTGAAACTCGCACCGGAACCGAGATCGAGCTATTGCCTTTTTCCAATCCCTCGTCCTCGTAGCTCAGAAAATCCCGATCCTGCTTGATCTTCCAAGCACCCTCGGCGCGCACCGCCGAATCCTTGGCTTCAACGCGCACGGCCTCGTCGCTGTCGGATTTCTGAAGTTCAATTCCCGCGAAGGAGACATTGCCGAAAGTTTGGACGTTGTGAACTACGAGCCGCGACGAGGTATCTTCTGCTGCAAATCTGAGTGGTTTGGCCAATCGCTTCTTCGCCAAACCAGTGGACTCGCCATCGCTCTCGCTGGCCGATTGATCGATCAGTTCCTGATACAGGCCGTTAGCGCTGCCGCTGACTGGAATGGCGATGGAACGCTGGCTGCGCAATCCGGTGGCAGGATCGGTGATGGTTAATTCAAAACCTAATTCGTAATCGCTGCTTTGGATGGTTTGCCGGTCGGCATGAATGTTCTTGAGGAGCGTGAAGGCTTCCTGTTCTTCCGCGGAAGTCGGAGCCCGGAAAAGAATTGCATCGTAAAGATTCGCGATCGCGGCTCGGGAATCCTTGTCCGGTGTATCCAGATTCTCCAGAGAGCTTAGGGTTGCTGGATGCCAGGCGAATGGACCGAGCTTGCGGGCGTAGGCCTGGGAAGAGACATCCTTCGCCAAAGTTTCTAATGCGCTCAGAAACGCAGACGTTGGCTGGCTGCTTTCATTGAATCGTTCCTTAAAATCGGCGCCGCCAAACTGAGCCACATTCTCCTGAAACAAATCCTTGCCAGCGCGAAACCAATCGTCCTCGAAGATCGCCTTGATCTTGCCTCGGAGCTGACGATACGTAACGAACTGACTGTCGAATGTGGCCGGTGTTGGCCCCTTGTAAGGCCGAAGCAAGGAAGTTGGAAAACCTTCGTCCACCTTGCCGCCGACTTCTGGGCTGGAGTTCAGATCGTGAAGAAATGAGCGCAGACGTTCGACGTCGTTCGTCCTCCACGGCTCGGTCCAATTGCCTTTAGGCATCCGCTTCTTCACATTCTCGGCCGTAACTCGAGCGAGCAAGGTATCGGGACCTTGAGAGGCGAAGTAGCCATTTTCCAGCAGCATTTCAAAGTCATCTTCCGGCTGTCCGAGAAAAACGAGGTTGGAGGTGCTGTCAGCGTCATGGCAGGAGATACAACTCTCCTGGCGGTTCGATTCATGCGCGAGGAGAGGATAAATCTCTCTTTGAAACTGAGTCAGAAGGTTCTGTCTTGTGGAAGAAGGAGGAACAAGGACCGGTGCTTCAGTACAGTGTCCGGGAAAGGTTGCGAGCAGGTTCGCTATGATCGCCATGAAAACCAATTGTTTGAGGATACGCAATGAATCGCGATCAGGTCTCATTTCCTGCACAAGATTATTCAAAACACAATCCAAAGCAATGCGAACAGGCACTACCAGGCGTTGCCGGTGCCTGAAGGTTATAGTCCAACGCCCGGCACTCTGTCGAGCTGGCCCTTTGGCCGGTTTGGCCGGCGTACGATGACAGTGCATCCCGAAGTTGTCGGTAGCGGCGGGCATCCTGCCTGCCGCAGAGGGCGTGCATCTTGCCGCCCGGAGCAACGCTTGAAACGAGGAGGCTGCATTCTAGCTAGTGCGTACGCGCGATCCGCCGGGCAGGATGCCTCGGCTCTACGGCAGGCAGGATGCCCGCCGCTACGATGTGCCGACAACTTCGGGATGCACCGGTAGGATGATAACGGTCTGTCACCAGCGCAGCGTTTGGATTCCTTCTCGCGCATAACATGGAATTATTGCACTCTCGTTCCTGATGTCCGATTCGATCAAGCAACTCACTGGCGAAATCAATGCATTTGTGGATGCGCGCGACTGGCGGCAGTTTCACGGTCCGAAAGAGCTGGCCGCAGCCATTGCGGCCGAAGCGGGAGAACTGCCAGCAACGCCAAAAATCGTGCACAGCGGGTAAGTTGCACGAACAATCTTCGCCAGCTCGGCATAGGACTCGCCCTCTACGCGGATGATCAGGCGGACAAACTGCCGCCCACACTCTTTAATCCCGAGAAGGATCCCGGCTCCGGACCGTTTCAGGGTTATTTTCTGTTCTACGGTCCCGCTGGGCGGCCGGCCGGCACAAAGGTTCCTTTGAAGAGGAATGGTCGCTCGTCCCGGAGAAATCGTCGCAATTGGTTGCTCACCGCTCGATTGTTACCGATCTGATCTACACGCTGCGAACGCGTCCGCACACAACCAGCCGGAACCCAACCGGCCTCAACACGCTTTGGGGTGATATGCACGTTTCGTTTAGCACGACGAAGAAGGCGTTTGATCCCAAACTTTGGGATCCGGGTGACGATCATTTGAGCGTGCAGAATCCGGGCGATAATCCGACGAAGTTTCGCAACATCGTTTCTCTGCTGCGACCTTAGAGGCCCCAGTGGCGCGGAGTTTGCAATTGGGAACGCGGACTGCTGAGTCCGCGCTTTTGTGCTTAATCGATCTGCGCGGAGAGCGCGTTCCGCGCATGGTCTATTCGCTTAAGTTCGTTTTGGCCTTTGAATTCTTCGATGGCCCACCAAACGCAACCATTTACTGAGGCGCAAATGAGCGCCCACCTCCGCTGACGGGATGCTATCGTCCTCAGTTCCGCCTCATTTGCTTCAGGAGTTGGTACACACGTTCGGCATTTTTGTCGCCACGCTCGATTGCATTGACGAGTTCTCGTTCCAGGAGAATAGACGAATTCTGTATCGCCATGCCCTGGTCGATCGTGATGTTGGGCGCTTGTTGAACTGCTTGCAGGGAGATCACGGCCTTTTCGTATTCACGTTTTCGGAGCGCTTCCGAAACGGCGGACACATTCTGCTTCATGGCCGTATCGGCATTGGCAAAGGATTGATCGAGGACCGAAGCTGCCTGTTCGGTACTCTTGGCGGTCAGGCGTCCGTCGTCATTTGAGTTGCCGCAACCGATGAAAAGCGAACAGACGATAAGGAGCGAGAGAAGGGCATTGGTTTTCATGCGCAGAAATCTGGTTGCGGGAGTCAATGAAATTGCAGGCTTTGGCACTCGACTGTTTGGTTTAGCTACTCTCCTGTTTTCGAGCCGGGATTGCACCAGAAGCGCCCGGGCCGATTCCCCCGGAAACCGCCGATGCCTGCTTCCACGTAGTACTGCTTGAATTTCATGTACTCGGTTTGGCCGCCGAACATTCCCATGACTGTCCCGGTATTGTGCCGTTGTGTGACTCCTTCATCCGGGCGGCTGGCGGAATTATCCCAATTGGCAGGCAAGCGTTCGTCAGCCTCCCAATAAAGCATGTATTCCGGCTTAAACTGGTCGATCTTGTAGGTCGTATAATTTCCGCGCGGACCGGTGCTGTAGCCTGAAACCGCGCCATTAATCATGTAACTGCCGACCTGCATCTCTCGTTGCCGAAAAAGCGCCGTGTTCGTGCGGTCCAACGGACACCAGTAAAGGCGGGGTTCTTTATGATATTGCCAGAGGAGGCCTAATTCGACTTGGTGTTCCGGCTTAACGCTTCGTTTGCGTGTCCAAGCCCAGTTCGCCACGTCATAGGTGCCGGAACTCCACGAGGTGTAAGGCATATAATCCGCGTTGTCCCCCAGATACAGATGAGTCGAAAGAAGGATTTGTTTCACGTTGCTGATGCATTTCGTGCGTTGCCCTTGTTCCTTCGCCTTGCTCAGGGCGGGCAGGAGCATCCCCGCGAGGATGGCAATGATGGCAATAACGACAAGCAATTCAATCAAGGTGAAGCCTCGGAGGGTGAAGAGACGCTTTGCGACTCTTAACAAAGACAAGTCCATAAATTCGCGACGTTTGGGCTTAGTTTGGCTTTTGAGGACATAAACAACGTTGGACGCCATTTGTCAATAGTGGAGGAAGACCGCGATAAGACCGCGAAGACGGTGCATCGGCGCCTGCGCGTGGTCTGAGCACCCACTTCTGACGGTTTTCAAGATCTGCACGGGCGAGACGCGCGCCTATCGTGGCATGCGATCTCGCTCCAATTTCTCGGCCTTCGGCACGGCCAGCAAATCAATGCGCGTGCCACGGGATTTGGGCGCCACTTCGAGCGTCGAGATAAGGGCGATGACCACGAGAAGTTCGATGAGTGTGAAACCTCTCTGTGATGATGGACGCTCCGGTCCCCGCAACCTGACGAAGCATGTTCACATTCATCACCTGATGCCTTGTGCCTTTGTCGTAAACTTAATCGTAAACTCTGTCGAGGGTGCACTCACCATTGCCGCTGCGCCGCACTGGGGCAGCAAAAGCAGCAAAAGCATACACGCGCATTTTGAATTGAAAGCTTACCCGCCTTTCTCATACTCGGCGCATCACCAACTATGAAAACACCACTTGCTCTCCTTCTGACTACGTTTTCCTTCTGGACCCTGAATGCGGCCGACAACTATCAGCTTGGCCCCGACTCGTTGCCGAAAGCGGACGTGCCGCGCGGACGAATCGAGCGGTTCTCTTTCACGAACTCGACAGCCTTTCCCGGCACGCACCGCGATTGCTGGCTCTACATTCCCGCGCAATATGAAGCTTCCAAGCCGGCTGCGCTGATGGTGTTTCAAGACGGTCAATCGTACGTCAACACCAACGGCCAAATCCGTGTTCCCGTGGTTTTCGACAATCTGATTCACCGAGGCGAGATGCCCGTCACCATCGGTCTCTTTGTCAATCCTGGCAACCGTGGCGAGCCGTCCGCGACTGGCGGATCAAGCGGGCGCAGCAACCGCAGCTTCGAGTACGATTCACTCGGAAATGCTTATGCGCGGTTTCTCATCGACGAGTTGATTCCGCACGTGACGGCCGCCTACAAATTGAATCTTACTTCTGATCCGAATCTGCGCGCGATTTGCGGCATGAGCTCGGGTGGCATCTGCGCCTTTACGGCGGCTTGGGAACGTCCGGATTATTTCCGCAAAGTGCTGTCGCATATCGGGAGCTTCGTCAACATCCGCGGTGGTCACGTTTATCCCGCGCTCATTCGCAAGACCGAACGCAAACCGCTCCGTATTCTCCTTCAAGATGGCTCGAACGATTTGAATAACTTGCACGGCGATTGGCCGCTGGCGAACCAGGAAATGGCCTCGGCGCTCCGGTTCGCGGGTTACGATTATCAATTCGTGTTCGGCGATGGCGCTCACAACGGCAAACACGGCGGCGCGATCTTGCCGGAATCATTGCGCTGGCTGTGGCGCGCAACTACCTCGCCTCCGCCTTCCGTAACCCAAGGCAACCTCGGCGGTGACGAAGCACTCTCGAAGGTTCTGCCGAACGGCAGCGGCTGGGAATTGGTCGGTGAGGGTTACGGATTTACGGACGCAGCGTGCGCCGACGGTGAGGGCAACTTCTACTTCAGTGATTTGCCAAAGGGTGTGCTTTATCGCGTCGGCCACGATGGCAAACCATCGGTCTGGATCGAGAACGGGCCTAAGATCAGCGGAATGAAATTCGGTCCCGACGGGCGCCTTTACGCCGCGTCACAAGGCGCTGTCGGCGGCCCGCGGGATGAAAAGAAGAAAATTGTCGCGATCGATCCACAGACGAAAAAGATCACAGACATCGCCACCGATGTTAATCCCAACGACCTGATCGTTTCCAAGAGCGGATGGATTTATTTCACCGACACCGGAGCCGGACAAGTCATTATGGCGCCGGCTTCAGCCAAGGGAATGTCGCGTCCGCGTGTGGCCGCCGGTGGCATCAACAAACCCAATGGCCTTTCGCTTTCCGCAGATCAGAAGTTTTTGATCGTTTCCGAATATGGCGGGACCAACGGCTGGAGCTATGTTGTCGCCGAAGATGGGAGCTTGCAATCCGGCGAACGTTACCTGGAGCTGCGTACGCCAGTTGGGCGGCCGGACAGTGGTGGCGATGGCATGACGACTGACAGCCAGAGCCGCTATTACATTACGAGCCACGCGGGCATTCAGATGTTTGATCCAACTGGACGCATGGGCGGAGTGATTGCAAAGCCGAGCGACAAGGGCTGCGTCAGTGTCGGATTCGGCGGCCCCAATCGCGAATGGCTCTACGCGTGTGCGAGTGACAAGGTCTGGCGGCGGAAGACGCTCGCGAAAGGCGCCCTTTAGTTGAACTGAAACTTCGCAGCCTGCGAGGCATTCAAAGCGCTCGCGGACGAATCGTTGTCCCGTAGGGACAGGTGACAATAGCCCGGCAGTTCACTGCCGGGAACCGAATCACCCAGCCTCCAAGTCCCGAAGGAACGGTTGAATGCTTTCGCAACTTTCCATGAGTTTCAACCGTCCCTTTGGGACTAATGCAATGGCAAACGTTACCCGGCAGTGAACTGCCGGGCTATTCCCGTTCTGTCCCTGCGGGACGATGACTTCTGCCTGCCTGCCTATCGTAATCGAGATAGTTTCGAACGTTCTTCTCGTTTCTTGGCCAGCTTAAACTCGCGATACGAATCGCCCGGCAACTCTTTTCAATTCATTTCTCGAAACCCCTTTGATGTCCGCCTTAGCGATGGATGCATCGAGCAACTCGTGAAATCTGCCGAGTCGCTCCGTCTTCTCGTGGCTTGCGCAGGTCTCCAATTCGTACCAGGCCTGCACGATGGCCTCAACCTAGGGATGGCGAGACATGAAAAACTTTCTCCCAAAGCTCCACCTTCCGTTGTTTGGTCATCTGGCCATGCCATTGAACCTGGGTGGCAAAGAGTTCTTCGACAGTGGCCTCGACGTCGGAAAGTTTAATCCGAGCCTTATTGCGCCGAAGGCTCCCGCTGGCCCGAATCTCTGTAATGAGACGCTCGCCTTCTGCAATCAATCGCATGAGCCAGGTCTTGTGCTGCCGCAAGTCTGCGGCGTTCGGTTCACGTTCGATCATCTGCTCCATTTCGGCGGCGCGGAACAGTTCGATGGCTTTGAACCAACTGATCGTCTCACAGACTAACCCGTATCGATTGGCCAATAAGTCTCGCAAAGGCGGTCAGATCGCGCACGCCGCACAACTGCACCGCCGCAAGCATCAGGGGGTCACTTAAGACCTCCTGGGCGATCAAACCGCGCCAGTGGCGGCGTTGTTGATCGGCATGGACCAGTTCC
>VHDE01000120.1 GCA_016871515.1 Verrucomicrobiota bacterium | reverse complement strand
GCGTGAAAGTTTCACCGGAGGCGATGAAAAAACTGGCCTTGGAGCGAGATGAATTTCACGGAGAATGGAATTATTCCTTGAAACCACACCTTCACTGAAGTGTTCATGTTGTTATTTCTAGGCTCCTTAAGCGACGACAACTAACTTTCGGCCGTTCGAAACTGTGCCAAAACCAAAACAGCTTGCCCTTCACTCGGAATCGTGCGAAGTAAACTCCCGATAGTGCATTGCGGCGTTATAGATTTAGAACCTCGGTCTTGAATCTGTAAAAACGGATAACCGATACTAACAACGACGCGCTCGTAGCTCAGTTGGATAGAGCAACTGCCTTCTAAGCAGTGGGTCGTGGGTTCGAGTCCCGCCGAGCGCGCCACGATTTCTCCATTCACCAGCCCTGGGACGGGCGTCCCTGTTAAATGGCCGATGCGCCGAGACAACCAGGACGCGCTGTGTCCTGCGCGCCGAAGTTTGCGGACGCGGAACGCCACTTAATGATTGATCGAAACAAGCGAGCGTCTATAGTGCGAACTTACCGACGCCGTTATATCCTCGGCACGGCATCTATGAAAACTGTGGTTAATATTCGCGTCAATGGAACCCCTCAACAGCATGAAATCGAGCCTCGAACGCTTCTCGTTCACTTCCTGCGCGAAGTGTGCAACCTAACCGGCACTCACGTCGGCTGCGAGACGAGCATTTGCGGCGCTTGCACCGTTTTGCTGGATGGCAAAGCCGTGAAGTCATGCACCTTGCTCGCCGTCCAGGCGGATAACGGCGAGGTCACGACGGTCGAAGGTCTCGCAAACAACGGCGAACTTCATCCGGTGCAGCAAGGGTTCTGGGAGTGCCACGGATTGCAGTGCGGCTATTGCACCCCGGGGATGATCATGTCCGGCGTGCAACTGCTGCGAGACAATCCCAATCCGTCGCGCGAAGAGATCGCCCATGGAATCGAAGGCAACCTATGCCGGTGCACCGGTTACTCGCATATTATTGACGCAATCGAGTACGCGGCGCAAAAGAGCGCTAAGAGTTAAAAAGTTAAATTGGTTGAATCGTTAAATACGCGCCATCTAACAGTTTAGCCCAAGCCACCATTGAACTCTTTTAACCATTTAACCCGTTTAACCCTCTGACCCATGACCACGCCAAAACGCTACTTCGGCAAGCCGATCAAACGCGTCGAAGACCCGCGCCTCATCAAGGGTATCGCGACTTATGTGGACGACATCAAACTCGCCGGAATGCTCCACGCCACCGTTCTGCGCAGTCCCTACGCTCACGCCAAAGTTCTTGGAATCAAGACCGACGCTGCCAAAGCGTTGGCTGGCGTGGCCGGCGTTTTTACGGGCGCAGATGTAAATGCCAAATGCGGTTTATTGCCATGCGCTTCACCGATGCCCGATCAAAAGGCGCCCAAGCACACCGTGCTCGCTGGAGACCGCGTTTATTACGCAGGTCATCCGGTCGCAATCGTTGTGGCCACGAACCGGTATATTGCGCAGGACGCACTCGATTTGATCGAGGTCGATTACGATGCCTTGCCGGTGGTGTCGAATCCGGAAAAAGCGATCGAGGCCGATTCTCCGCTCACGCATCCGGAACTCGGCAGCAACGTTTCTTTCACGTGGTCGCTGGCGAACGGCAATCTCGAAGAAGCCTTCCAGAAGGCGGATCGAGTCATCAAACAACGGATGGTCCATCAACGCCTCATTCCGATGGCGATTGAACCTCGCGGATGCGTCGCCCAATTCAGCCAGGCGGATGGCACTTTGACTTTGTGGACCTCAACGCAAATCCCGCACTTGGTCCGGACGCTCTTGCCAGGAATGGTCGGCGTTCCCGAAAACAAAATGCGCATCGTGGCTCCGGAAGTTGGAGGTGGCTTCGGTTCGAAGTTGAATCTCTACGTGGAAGAGGCGCTTTGCAGTCATCTGTCGATGCGTTTAGGCGTTCCGATCAAATGGATCGAGAGCCGCCGGGAAAATGCCATGGCCACGATCCATGGCCGCGATCAGATTGGAGATTATGAGGTGGCCTTTCAAAAGGATGGGACCGTTCTCGCCATCAAATCCCGAACCATCGCCGACGTTGGCGCTTACCTGCAATTGCTCACGCCGGCCATTCCTACACTGACAGGCTTGATGCTGACCGGCTGTTACAAATTTAAAGCGATGCGCATGGATGTGACCGGCGTCTACACGCATAAAATGTCCACCGACGCTTATCGTGGCGCTGGCCGGCCCGAAGCAACCTTCGTGATCGAACGCGTCATGGATTTGATTGCGGCGGACCTTGGAATGGATCCCGTCAAAGTTCGCCTCAGGAATTTTCCGAAGCGAAGCGAATTCCCCTTCGACACGGCGACGGGCTTGACTTACGACAGCGGCAATTACCAAGGTGCGCTCCGCAAAGCGCAACAGGTCGGCGGTTGGGACGCGTTGGTCAAGCAACGCGAGCAAGCGCGGCAGGCTGGCAAGCTCTTTGGGATCGGCCTGTCCACCTATGTCGAGATTTGCGCGTTGGGACCTTCGAAGATCATGGCCGCCGGCGGATGGGAATGGGGCTGCGTCCGCATCGAGATGTCCGCGAAAGTCACTGTTATCACGGGCGCCACACCGCATGGCCAAGGACAAGAGACCAGTTTTGCTCAGATTGTGGCTGATGAACTCGGAGTGCCAATGGAGGATGTCGTCGTTCTGCGTGGCGATACGGCGAGCGCACATTACGGGCGCGATACCTACGGCAGCCGTGCCACAGCGTTGGGCGGAACGGCGCTCATCATGTGCGTCCAAAAGATTGTTGCGAAGGCCACGAAGCTGGCGGCCCATCTCTTGAAGTCAAAGCCAGCCAATATCGTGTTTCGCGATGGCAAATTCTTTGTGAAGGGAAAACCGAAGAACAGCCTTGGTTGGCGCGTTCTGGCGCAGGAAGCTTATGTTGCCAAAAATCTGCCGCGCGACTTTGAGCCCGGTTTGGAAGCGTCGAGTTTCTTCGAACCGAAGAATTGCACCTTCCCATTCGGCACGCACATTGTCGCTGTCGAGGTGGATCGCGACACCGGCGAGGTCGAGGTCGTTAAGTATGTGGCAGTCGACGACTGCGGTCATCAGGTGAACCCGCTGCTGATCGAAGGCCAAGTTCAGGGCGGGATTGCCCATTCACTTGGCCAGGTGTTATTTGAACGCGCCGTTTATGATGAGAACGGCCAGTTGTTGACCGGCGAATTCATGGATTACCCATTGGCGCGCGCCAAAGATATTCCTCGTTACATTATGGACAGCACAATTACGCCATCACCGAGCAATCCGATGGGAATTAAAGGCTGTGGAGAGGCGGGCACGATTGGCGCGACGCCTGCCATCGCCAATGCCGTTTGCGACGCACTCTCGCCGCTTGGCATCAAACATCTGGATTTGCCACTGCTGCCGGAAAAGATCTGGCGGGCGATTAGTGAAGCGAAGGTTAAATGAGTTGCAGGGTTAAATCGTTAAACAGTTAAAACAGTTAAATAATGGAACGGGTTAAGACTATGGAAACAGCGAAACCATTCCAGACGTTTGAGGATCTCGAGACTTATCAAGCCGCGCGCGCATTTAGAAAATCGATGTATGCGGTCGCCCGAAAGCCATTTAACCTTTTTAACCCTTTTAACTCACTATGATCCCATCTGCCTTCGAATACCTGCGTCCGCAAACGTTCGACGACGCTATCAACCTATTCGCGCAACACGGCGAAAACGCAAAGATTCTCGCCGGCGGTCATAGCTTGATTCCGACCATGAAATTGCGGCTCGCCCAGCCCAAGGTGTTGATCGATCTCGGTCGCATCGCGGATCTGAATTATATCCGGGAACAAGATGGAAAGATCGCGGTCGGAGCTATGGCAACGCATCACCAGATCGAGACATCCGAACTGCTGCGCGAAAAATGTCCGTTGTTGTGTGAAGTCGCGCCGCAGATTGGCGATGTGCAAGTGCGCAATCGCGGCACGATCGGCGGAAGCCTCGCGCATGCGGATCCCGCCGCAGATTGGCCCGCCGCCATTCTGGCTCTCGATGCGGAATTGGAAGTGGCCGGACCTGACGGCGCGCGCGTGATTCAAGCCAAGAAATTCTTCGTCGATCTCTTCCAAACCGCGCTGAAGCCAAACGAATTGCTGCGTGAGATTCGATTGCCTGCCACGAGCAAGGCAGTCGCTTACGTGAAGTTCGCGCAGCGGGCGAGCGGTTTCGCGATTGCTGGAGCTGCGGTCGTCATCAGGCCGGAGAGCAAGGCGGTCGGCATCGGCATCACCGGTGTCGCCGCGAAAGCTTACCGGGCGACGGCTTCGGAAAAGAAACTTGAAGGGCAACCCTTGGCCTCCGAAAACATTGCTGCCGCCGCCGACAAAGCCAGCAACCGAGTCGAAGCCTTGAACGACATCCATGCTTCGGCCGATTTCCGCAAGCACTTGGCGCGAGTGAATACGAAGCGCGCGTTGGAGCTAGCAGCGGCGCGGGCCGAGCGTTAGGCGGAATTCGCCAATATCGTCATTTGGGGCGGATACCCCAACGGGCAGGCCAGAAACCTGCCTATATTCCCGGGATCGAACATCGATCATTACCTACCTATGAAAACTTCCCGCGCTCCGCGCCATCAGATCAACCGGCGATGCTTTCTCCAGCGGACTGGAATGGCTATGGCCATGGCCCCTTTCTGGTCGGGCCTTCTTCCTGAATCGTTCGGCGCAAAAATTCCGGAGGGCATCAAAATCACCGACCTCAAGTCGATGATCGTCGAGGACGAAGTCTATCTTAAGATATTCACGGATGCCGGTGTTATCGGTGAGGGACAGACATCAGTGCATCGGAAAGCGCCGACATGCAAAGCGGCAGTCGATGACCTCGCGCGTGTGATCGTCGGCCGCGACCCGACGCGCATCGAATTTTTGTGGCAGGCGATGTACCGCTGGCCACGCTGGCGTGGCGGCCCGGTGTTGAACGCGGCGATCAGCGGCGTGGACCTCGCGTTGTGGGACATTCTTGGAAAGTTGCTCGAGGTTCCGATCTGGCGTTTGTTGGGCGGCGCGGCGCGCGAGCGAGTTCGGCTTTACGTTCACGGCAGCGGCAAGGAAGCTGTGCAACGCGCTAAGGCAATGGGTTACACGGCCATCAAAACCAGCCCAGTTGTTGCGGACATGATCGACGGCCGTCGCGTCATCAAACGTCCCTGGAACCTCAAGCGCGCCGTTAAGATTATCGAAGAAATGCGCGCCGCTGCGGGGGATGACTTCGACATTCTGATCGATGCGCATGGTCTGTTAACGCCGACGATGTCGTTGGAATTTGCCAAAGCAATCGAACCACTTCGCATCATGTTTCTCGAAGAACCGATCCAACTTGAAGGCAACGACACGCTCGAATGGCTCGGCAAGCACACCACGGTTCCCTTGGCGACGGGCGAGCGCCATACGACGAAGTGGATGTTCGAGGATATCATCAGCCGTCATCTGATCAGTTACGTTCAACCTGATGTCATCCAGTGCGGCGGCATCACGGAAATCCGCAAGATCGCCGCGATGGCTGAAGCGCAGTTCATCGAAGTCGCCCCGCACGGCCCCGGCAGCTTATCGACTGGCCTCGGCTTGGCTTCGCTACACGTGGATGCCAGCACGCCCAATTGCGTCATTCAAGAATCGCATCCGAACCCGACCGGCTGGCAATTAGAGATGTTCAACGGTCGCACGGTCACGATCAAAGATGGCTATGCCGAGCTCCCGCGCTGGCCCGGCCTCGGTCTCCAGCTCAATGATGAAGTGGCTAAAAAACATCCACACAGCAATCCGAATCCCTCGATCTACTTCGAGGATGGATCGGTGGCGGATTACTGAATCTTTGCCCGCGGCGCAGCAACACGCTGGCTAAATCTAGTTCGTTAGCTAAATCGAGACTTAGGACATTGGTACATTTCGCCTTTAGATTGAACATAGCAGTTTAAAGGTAAGACAGGGCGAACCTGCCGGTGAGCCGCCAGAAGCAATTTGCGATTACTGTTTGTCGGCTCACCGGCAGGTTCGCCCTGGCAACCGCGGACTGTGCCAATGTTGTGTGCTTTGATTCAGGTCCGCGGCCCGGAGGCTGGCTGGGCTTTGCTTTCCAGATAATGAATCAAGCTTTCAAAAATCAAGCGGCCATCAGCGCTCCCGAGCAAACCTTCACCGGCGCGTTCGGGATGCGGCATCAAGCCGGCGACATTCCGGCTTTCGTTGCAAATGCCGGCAATGTTTTGCAGTGAGCCGTTCGGATTGGATTGTTCGGTCGGTTCACCCTTCGCGTTCACATAATGCCAGAGGACCTGCTGGCTGGCATCCAGCCTGGCCAGAGTGGTTTCATCAGCAAAGTAGCATCCTTCACCGTGCGCAATGGGAATACGCAGTAATTTGTCTGCCGGAATCTGATTGGTAAACGGCGAGTCGTTCGACTTTGTTTTCAGAAAGACATGTTCGCAGCGAAACTGCAGCGATCGATTCCGGATCAACGCGCCCGGCAACATCCCGGCTTCGCAGAGAATTTGAAAACCATTGCAAATGCCGAGCACTGGTCCGCCTTGTCCCGCGAAGTTCTGGACGGCTTGCATGATCGGGCTGAAGCGCGCAATCGCTCCCGTGCGAAGATAATCTCCATAACTGAACCCGCCCGGAATAATGACGGCATCCGTGTCGCCCAAGGACGCTTCCTTGTGCCAGACCAGGCGCGCGGAATGACCAAGAACGTTCCGCAGAATGTGCACCGCATCCTGATCGCAATTCGAAGCCGGAAATTGAAGGACGGCGAAATTCATTCCAATTCAAAGTGATAATCTTCAATCACCGGATTACTCAACAGCTTGTGACAGGCTTCGTCAATCTGCCGGCGCGCGGTTTCTTTATCGCCGGTCAGTTCGATCTCGAGATATTTGCCCACATGAACGGCGCTGATGCCTTTGTAGCCCATATGTTCTAAGGCGTTCTGCACAGCTTTGCCTTGGGGATCGAGCACCGCTTTCTTAGGCGTAACGACAATTTTTGCTTTCATGAATGGGGAGCATGATTGCGGGAAGCTGCTCGAGGAAGCCAGAATTTTTTAGATGCGACTCCCAAGTAACATTTATGTTATGGACGCACCACCAGCCGACAGTAGCGTTGCGGCAAGCGCGCGTCTTCGGGATTCGAAAACCCCACAACGCCGCTTGTATTCGTGACAACGGCAAGGGGTGTCCAATGAACCAAGTCGATTCGCACCTTCCCTAAGTTGAGCTCTCGCCATCTTTCTCGATCAGCAGAGCACAGTTCCAGGTGACGAACTCGCGGACAACAGGGACTTTGACTAAGAATCCGAGCTCAGCGTAATAGCGCGGCGCTGCTCGCGCGACGCGCAAGCCAGGTTGGGCGCGGATGTGGCGAAGAACTTGGCCGATGTATGTGGGAAACAGGTTTACGTAAGGCGTGTGCAATCGCTTTCGCCCAGTCAACTTGTCGTAAAGTAAATGGCCCCGCCGCGTGCCAAGATAATGAAACGGTGAGAACTCGTGTCCGCCCCATGGCGAAAGCCAGTTTGTCCAACTCAGATAGAGGTGGCCGCTCGGTGCAAGGATCCGGCCAACCGAAGCAATGAATTCAAAGGGCTTGGCGAGGTGTTCCAGCACATTCGAACAAATCACTAGATTGTGCGTCCCTAAGGCTGGGACATCGTCATGATCCAGGTTGATTTTATAGAATGGCGCTGAGGCAATTTCCGGCATGAGCAAGTTCGTTTCATCTGCAAACGCCACGCGGCAGCCTCGCTTGATGAGTTCAGCGCCAAAAATTCCATGGCCGGCTCCAAGGTCGAGAACGTTGGTCGTTGACGTCAAAGCGACGCCGCTGCTTTCGATCCAGCGAATCGCGTCTTGCGCCTGCAGCGTGTAAAAATGCGGGTCGTCGCGATGAGCGAGATGCTGCGCGATCAGCTTATGAATGATCATGCCTGGTTTTAACTAGCCGTTTGCAGCGACTGTAGGCAACATTTCTTGCGAGTGGTATGCATTTGGCGTAGCGCAGACTGAAAGTCTTAAGAATGCAAGCGCCAAACACGTAACGCGAGTGACAGATAAGAGCGGAGAGATGCGATTCCTGATGTTGAATTGGCGTGACCCCCGGAATCCGCTGGCAGGCGGGGCCGAACGCGTGACTTTGGGCTATCTCGCCGCTTTGGCCCGGCGAGGTCATGAGGTCTTTTGGTTTGCCAACCAGTTTGCTGATGGCAAAACCGAGGAGATCATCGACGGCGTAAAGATTGTGCGCGGTGGAGGGATCGGGACCTCTGTGGCCAAAGCCTGGCGTTGGTGCCGCACTCAAAAACCATTCGATCTCGTCATGGACCAACATCATGGGATTCCGTGGTTTGCTCCCTGGTGGTGCGGAACGCGCTCTGTCGCCTTCATCCACGAAGTTTTAGGACCAATTTGGAATGCGTTCTACCCCTGGCCGCTAAATGTGATCGGGCGTTGGCAGGAACGCTGGACCCATTGGCTGTACCGCCGCGTTCCGTTTTGGACGGCTTGCCAATCAACCGTGGACAGTTTGCGCGAGCATGGCGTTCGAGATATCACAATCATCCCGTACGGAGTTGACACAGCGGCCCTGCCTAAGTTGGACGAAAAACCACTGACTCAGCCGCTGCGACTCATCGTCGTCTCGCGACTGGCGCCAAACAAACGAGTGGATCACGCTATCCGGTCATTGAAATGCCTGCTGGATCGCAAAATCGAAGCGAGCCTCAAGATTATCGGCGCTGGAGAAGTCGAACCGCAACTCCGCCAATTAGTGGAAGTACTCAACTTGTCGGCCCATGTCATCTTCACCGGTCCGTTGCCGGAAGAGAAAAAGGACAGCTGCCTTCAGCAAGCGCACTTTTTGTTGCACACATCGCAACGCGAGGGATGGGGCCTAAATGTCATCGAAGCAAATGCGATGGGAACGCCGGCGGTCGTCTATCCTGTGAAAGGTCTGATTGAATCGACGCTGCACAACGAAACGGGATTGGTCGCCCAAGCCGAGACGCCGGAGTCGCTCGCCGACAGCATCGCTGGTTCGCTCCGGTCGCCGGACAAATATCAAATGTACCGGCTGAAGGCATGGGAACGAGCCAAGACTTTTCATTGGGATGTGGTATTGCCTCGAGCTTGTGACTGGCTCGAATCTCAGGCGCGCAAATCCCCAAGTGATCGCCCATGAGCGCTCCTCAGTTAACGCCTTTGATCAGCGTCATCGTTCTGAATTACAATGGGGCGCGCTGGCTCGAACGTTGTCTCGCTTCCCTGAAAGCGCAGGCCATCCTGCCGCAAATCGAAGTGATCGTTGCCGATAATCTCTCGACGGATAATTCGGATGCGCTCGCCGAGAAAATCATCCGCTCGTGGCCAAACGGGGTATTCATCCAACATGGAGAGAACTTGGGGTTTTGCGAGGGGAACAATCGTGCGGCGCAGCTAGCCAAGGGAAAATATCTGTTCTTCCTCAACAACGATACATGGCTGGAGCCGGACTGTTTGGAGAAGCTGTCGCGCGAAGTCCAAGCCGTTGGAGCGACGGCCGCCATGCCGCTGGTTCTGAACTATGCCGATGATTCCTTTCAGTCTCTGGGCGCCGCTGGTTTCGACATCTTCGGCTTAGCTGCCAGTCGGCGATTGTTTGCAAATACCAGCGAAGTCTTCATGCCGGAAGGTTGCGCTTACCTGATCGAGCGCGAAGTGTTTGAATGGCTCGGACAATTCGATTCGGTACTATTCATGTTTTCGGACGAATTGGATCTTTCGTGGAGATTATGGCTCGCCGGTCACAAGGCGATCAGCGTTCCAGCCGCGCGGCTGCATCATCGCGGTGCGGCAAACGTGAACCCGCAAGGCGCTGGAACGGTGGTTGAATTTCGGACGAGCGACACCAAACGATTCTACGCAAATCGCAATGGACTACTGGTCGTGCTCAAGAATTGTCAACACGTCTTGCTGTTAGTGGCGCCGTTGCAACTGGGCCTGCTCGTCGCCGAAGCGCTCGTCGCACTCGTGCTAATCCGGCGCTGGTCTTTCGTCCAGCGAGCTTACATCGATGCGCTGCTCGATTGTTGGCGGCTCCGCGCCCACATTTCCGAACAACGCAGCCGCATCCGCCAACATAGGCGGCGCAGCGACTGGTGGATGATGCGGTTTCTCCGTTGGCGTCTGAACCGATGGGATGAATTCATCCGCATGGTTCGATTTGGCCGGCCAAGGGTTACACCGAGTTAGGCGAGGCCACGCCAGAAATCCCAATTCTAGCCACGTGGCTAGAATTGGTTTGAGGGCGTGTTGCGCTGTCTCGCTGCGAGCAAGTTCAAGCGCGAAGCGATCACGTGCATCTTGCTTCGATCCATTGGCATGGGCGTATGGGTCGCTGAATCGTGCCGTCCGCTGGCGCCGCGAGCGGAGGAGGTCGCAGCGCGCCATCTATCAACCTCCTCACTAGCCACGACTTACTCGGTGATGTGATACGAGAATCTTCACGAGAATCTTCTCTACGGAGGTTCTCGGTATCCAGCTTTAGTCCGTTTGCTGCAAACAAATAGATAACTATTAAATGGGGTGCGGCCCCAGAGAGGGTAGAACGCGACCTTCCATCGGCTGTCGGGAAATCCATGGATCACCTCGTCGGCGCGAGGGAAGTTGATGGCACCACCACGGATCCAGCCAATTCCCCTGATGAACCACTCCTCCAAAACGGTCGCCGCGTAGCGCCAAGTGCAGTCCCTAAGTGCCGTTCGCAGCACACAGACTCCACCTGGGGGCACTACCTTGTCCACCAAATTGAAAAAATTGGCCTGTTCTCTCGGCTGCAAATAATAAACGACATCCAGCAGACTCACATTCCCGATAAAGCCTTCAGGTGGTTCCCGTACATCCCGGACCCCAAAGTCGATTCCGTAGTAAAATCTCTCCGCTACCCACCTAGCCAACATGATCTTTTCCTCGCTTAAGTCTGTTCCGACGATCCCGCCCAGCCATCCGCATTCCCTCAGGTAAAACGCTAACAACCCCATCCCGCATCCGGCATCCCACAGCGGAAGATCGGATGTGGCGACGGCTTCGAAAACTGCCTGGTAGGCTGGGTCACTTCGAATCTTGCTACGTATATAGCCATTGCGCCAGCGGTCCCGCGGAAACCGCGAAACCACCGCTTCTGCAATCCGGCGCGCGACATCATTCATTTGCTTCCCACAGCCTCCTCCTGCAATTCGCGCACCGTCAGCCGTTCCCCGCGTGCCCGGCAGTAGCCGGGCAGACAAACAATTCCCAGCGCGGACCAGAGCGACATACATGTGAATCCAGCCAAGGAGACTATTACTGCCGCATTCATTTCCACTCCAGAGAGCCGATGCAACATCGTTTCGAAAAGCTTCTCGCGTACGCCGAGACCCGCGACGCTCACAGGCAATGCAGCAAACGCGTCCGCTACCGGCACCACGGCAAAAATGTCCCTCCATCCCGTGCGGAGACCAAATGCTTCGGCGCAAGCCAAGAACATCGTTAAATAGACCATTAACGCACCCAACGAGATTAGGATCGCAAAAGCCGCGCGCCCCCACTGCCGCGAAAACGCATCCCATGCCCTTACCATTTCGATTAACGCGGTTCGGGCTGGCACTCTCTGCGCAAGGTGCTCCAACCAACCCTTCCGACCCACCACAAAAGAGAGCGCCAGCAAAGCCGCTGAACAAGCTAAATAGGTCCCGAAAATCCAGACCAATCCCGCCGCCAACGGATCCGCCGCAAACCACTCGATTCTCGCAACGGTGAATCCTCCAGCCACCAGAATCAGTGCACCGAGGCCGCTGATCCGATCCATCAACACCGAGACCGCGGCTCTCTGGCGATTGGCCCCTTCCCGGATCAACAGAAGTATGCGAACCGCGTCCCCACCTAATGGCCCTAGGAATAGCAGGCTGGAAAACAAGCTCAGCCCGTAGAGTCGGAGCACGTGAAGCAACGGGAGCTCAATGCCCTGGATGAGCATGCAGATACGCCACCGCCAAAGCTGGAAGAGCTGGACAATCAACGCACATACCAGAGCAATTGAAACCCATCCTACACGACTCTCCGTCAACACGCGCGCAGCATCCTTCGCAAATCCAGTCCTCGAAAAAATCAAAGTCAGCAGCCCGATTGTCACTCCGGTCTGCATCAAGACTAATATCCTGCGTTTCATGCTTATTTGTAATCCGGGTGTTCCATCAGAGTCTGATATCCCAAGGCGAACGCCCTTCTCAGCTCCTCAGTCATCCTGGAAATCTCTTCGGCGCCTCTGCCATTTCCCGGCGGCACCAGCTCCCCAAACCAAATTCCGAACCGCGTGCGCGCGAAAGGTAAGAATGCCCGCGGAGAATTGAACCGAACCGAACCCACTAGCACCACCGGGAGAACCGGCACTCTACAATGATGCGCAAGCCGTATTGCCCCCGGCTTGATCGGCCCACCTTTGACCACCGATTTATCCAAGGGACGCAATTCTCCCTCCGGGAAGATTCCGATCACTCCACCGCTCATCAAGACGCGCTTAGCCCCTTTGAGGGGCGATAGATTCGCGCCACCCCGGCAAATTGGAATCACCCCCATCGCCCTTATGAAATATCCGACCACTGGCGTTGTCGTGATCTCCGCGAGTGTCAACCAGCGGATCACTCTTGGCGTCTCAGCTCCCACGCAGACAACATCAAGAAAGCCTGAATGCGTCGAAGCCAGCACGAATGCCCCGTGTCGCGGCACACGCTCGCGACCTAACACCAATGCATTCGTAAGCCACCTGAAAATCGGCTTCGCCGCGCCGACAAACCCCTTGTAGAACCGGTCACTCATCTTCTCTTTCCAATCCCCCAAGGTTTGCAGAAAGCTCGCGAAATGCGGATTCCAACCGCAGAGCAAATGCCCGGTCCAAGTCGCGTGCTCGTCCCTCGTGGGGTGCCACGAGGGGTTTGCCACACGCCATTTGAATATATCCGCGTCGTGCCGGTAACCAGGGCCCCATTCTGTTCAGGTGTTCTGTTCCAAGCACCACGCAAGGGATCACCGGCGCGCCGGACCGTCTGGCTAACAGGCACACGCCACGCTTGAGCGTCGCCCCGTTGAGAACCGAATTCCGCCCCTTTACCACTTCGCCCTCTGGAAAGAGGCCGACGATCTCCCCACTCGCCAATAGGCGTAGCGCACGACGAATCGGTTTGATTACGGGCCCCTTGCGATTGACCGATAAACACCCCGAAAGGTCCATGAATCTGCGCGATAGCTTGCCTTTGTAAAACTCAGCACGAGCCATCCACCGAATTCTCCGAGGCAGGATCACGCTTATCGCGTAAGGATCCAAATGCCCGCGATGAGTTGAGGCCAGCAGGAATGGGCCACAGGTTGTCACGTTATCGAATCCCTCCAGCCGCTGCCGCTGCGTGCAGAAAAAGACGACGCGTCCTAGAGTTTGCATCGCCCAATAAAACACGGAGGAATATTCCACGACCTTCACCTCAAACGTTCCGGCTCCGGAATCACAAACCGATAGCCCTCCTGCAGCAATTTATCGACTGTTGCCAGAATCGTCTCCTGGCTGCGCTTCCTGCCGCTCCGATCGCTTTTTCCTTCATGCAAAACCAGAATCGAACCCGGGCGTGAGCGTGAACAAATGCGTTGCGCATTCTTTATCGGATCACAGGTCACTCCGTCCATTGCGGATACCGACCAACCCACCGGAATGAGCCCCGTCTCGCCGAGCACTCTCGCCAACCCAAGATTCGCCATGCCGGCCGGAGCTCGGAAATAGCGAACTGCCAAGGCACCCTCCGCCGAAAGCCAGTTCGTCGCGCCAGCGATCTCAGCGTTGAGCTGCTGTCCAGTTAGGAGCCAGAAACTCCACTTGGGATGGGTAAGTGTATGATTCTGGACCGAATGCCCCAACGCTTCCACTTCTCGCACTAGACCTGGACACCGATTCAATTCCGACGCGATCCAGAAAAATGTCGCTCGCACTCCACGCTGGGCCAACTCATGCGCGAGATCCGCTGTATGCTCCGGATCAGGCCCGTCGTCTAGCGTCAGCCACAATTCTGGGCCATGCGCTTCAAAGCGCCTTACAACCGATACCAATGCACGGCAATTCCGCGCTAGCAACGCGTAAAACACGACGGCGTGAGAAGCAAACATCATGACGAGTCCAATTAAACGTACGTTGCCTTCAGCGAAAATTGACAGCAGCGGAGACAATGCTGCTGTCGCGATCAGAACGCGACGGAACACCATGTACCCTCTCCACGAATCAAATTGCCGTTCCGGGTGTTGGTCATCGTTTTGCGGCAGCGGCGCTGGCGAGTTTCAACGACCCGAATTGTTCGTAATGGGCTAAGATGTAAATCAGGTTGATCAGCCTGACGACTGCCACGTTGCCCCGTTGGGAAAGTGTTCATTGGTTGCATCGTAAACACCGTTCTCTGCCTCGTCCATTGCCTTCTCCGCTATCTCCAACAATCCCGACTTTTTCGCCAAGTTTCGGTATGTGCATCCGGATCATTCTCGTGTCGCCAAAAATTCTCGTACCGATTCTCCGATTCTCGTGTCACCGAAGTAAGCCAAGTCCGTATCAACCCCTTCGACAAATCCATGCGAGTTTGCGAAGAGAATTGAGACATCACAAATCCAGCGGACTCTTCGGTTGTTGCTAAGCCTGCGATCAACCGCTATATCGGACCATGGTTCGGCGGAATTCCGGAATGAGATGGACCCTCGTCTGTCTGGTGTTGATGATCACGATTTCACATG
>VHDE01000119.1 GCA_016871515.1 Verrucomicrobiota bacterium | reverse complement strand
CATTGAACTCGCGTTCGAAGGGGCGGGCGTGTTCGAAGGTGGCGCGATAGACAATCTTCACCGCGCGAAACGTGCCCATGACATTGCGCGCCAGCTAAACTTCGCCGTAGCTGCCCTGGCCGATGCGCGTCAAAAGTTCGTGATCGGGAATGCACGGGACCCGTTCGCTCACTTCTTTGGCGTCGGCGAAAGAACCAGAGCCTGCCCAACGCGGACCCCCTTTCGAGTCGGCAGCGTAATCGAATCGCCGGCCGTTGTGTTCGTTTGAGCCTGAGTCTCCCGCGCGGCGCTCGATTGAGGTTGACCGGGTGGGTTGTCCATTTCGACTATGGCCTGACAAGACGATTTTGGCCGTAATCCCAGCCACTGCGGAGGGCGTGGTCAGTTTTCATTCGCGAGACTACCGCAACCACCGATTGCCTGTCATGCTCATTAATCAGTACACGCATCCGTTTCAACCGTTTTGGAAAAATCGTTCTGGCAAAACCCGATTTCGTTTCTGAGCGCCGCCGGGAGGTGGTTTTCGCAGGAAGAGATTTCATGTTCGAGGAATGGGTTCGACCCATTCTCCGCGCTGAGTTCTCACCGCCTGGCGTCCGACGGCCTTAACGGCTAACCGCGAACCAAGCAAGGCCTGAGGGACTTCACTAATCAAGGTTTCGGCCTTCAACGAAAGACAAAGCTTTTCCATGGGGAAGACGAAGTTCACGTGTGTGCCTCGGAGGTCCGCATCCGTCAAGGTAGTGCTGCCGCTAACGCTGACCTGACCGTAGTGCAACACCAGATGAAATCGTAGTCCGGCGTGGGTCTGGAGGTCTTTAAGGGCCAGCAGAGCCTGAGCGATGGCGCTCCGCCGGGCCTCATGATCCGGCCAGAAATCGAAATGTTAAACGGTGCGAACCGATGACCACTTGATCGCGGTCGAACAACTGCGACGGCTGATTGATCCGCTGGCCGTTCAACCAGGTCCCGTTGACGCTGCCGGCGGAACCGGAGAGGGCATCTGAAGGGCGCGACAGCATTCGGAGTGCGTCTGGCTGGCCAGCGCTTTTTTGGACGAACCGGACCATGCGAAAGCGGGAGCAAGCTCCACGCACTCCAAACGCTGCCGCGCCCTCGGGAGACCGGCGTCCGGAAAGAACCGAACCGTCCTAACTCACAGTTCAGTCCATCCGCCTGATTCGCGTATAATAAAGTGCAGGCACCTCCATCCATTCCAGTGAAGGAATCAGGGCCGAGGTGGACCTCCGCGCTCCCACGTTCGCATTCAGCAAAAGGCTCCATTTCACACTTTCTGTTTCTCCAGCTTCTTGATCTCCTTTTTCACCAGTCCGGCGACCTTGTGGCGCGCGTAATAAACTTGCGCTAGGCTCACATGAAGGCGTTTGGCGACGGTGACTGCCGACCAACGCTTGCTCACCAGCAGATCGAAGATTTGGAATTGTTCCGGTTTCATCCGGCCCTTGACTCGTTCGAGCGCAGCCTCCATCAGGTTCTTCTCCCATTCCGCGTCCCATTCCGTTTCCAGCAGGAGATTGGCTGGATCCGGCACACGCTCGATGGTCGAGGTTCGTGCGGTGTCGTCCGAACGCGGGGATTCTGCTGCAACGGCAGCGTGCTTTTGGCGTTTGCGCAACTGATCGATAATGCGCCAACGCGTGATATTGAGCAGCCAGCTTTTGAACGAACCGCCGGACGGGTCGGTCTTGAACTCACCCATCTTGCGCGCGACGGAGATGATGACCTCTTGGACCACCTCTTCCGCCTCGGTGTGGTTGAGGCCTCATTTGACGCCGGTGTTATAGATGAGCCGCCAGTAAGTGTCGAAGAACTGACGCCAGCTTTTCTGGTCGTCCCAGTCCTTGAGTCGGCTCAATAAGCTCCAACGCGTCGGCAGAAATTCTTCGCGGCTGCTCGGCATAGGATAACTCCGTCACACCGGCACATAGCACGGGTGCGATTATACACGGAAGCGAACGACTGGCTTTAGGAAATAGTTTGGGAATATTGGCATAAATAATTGCGAGCGATCATTCGTTTTGCGAGGGCAAAGGTAGACCGTGCGCCAATTGCTGGACGCTCTCGGAATCCAGGAAATTGTCCAACGGCTCGAATTCGGGAGCAATCTCCTGCAGCGGTTCGAGAACAAAACGCCGCAGCACCCATCCGCGGTTAGAGTGCTTTTCAGCCTTCCTTTTCGCAGCTCTGGTTCTATGCTTTTGGGCATGCCATCGTTCGATATTGTTTCTGAGGTTAATTCCATGGAAATCCAGAATGCGGTGAACCAAGCAAAGAAAGAGCTCGCCAATCGATTTGATTTCAAAGGCTCCAAAGCCGAAATTGCGCTCGAAAAAAACGAGATCAAACTTTCCGCCGAAGACCAATTCAAGATCAAGGCCCTCGAAGAGATCGTGGTGACCAAACTGGCCAAGCGGCAGGTCAGCCTGAAGAATGTGGACCGAGGTCAGCCGGATGTCTCGCCACTCGGACACGGGCGTCAGATCATCAAGATCAAACAAGGCATCGAGACGCCGGTGGCCAAACAGATCACCGGATTCATTCGCGACAGCAAATTGAAAGTGACCACGCAAATCCTGGGTGATCAGGTGCGGGTTTCGGGCAAGAGCCGAGATGATTTGCAATCGGTGATCGCGGCTGTGCGAGCGCACGATTTTCCGGTGGCGCTCTCCTTCCAAAATTATCGGGACTAGATCGAAACAAGTGGGATTGGGACAGTCTCTCGTGCGGTAATCGGAGCGCGGATGCCCACATCCGCGCAGTTCGTTGCACCCGTTTCGTGAATTTCTTTCGGCTTGTGATGACTGATGGCGGGCAATCCAACTAAGTCGCGCGGCAGCTCGATGTACACGGGCCGTTTGTAACGCAACGCCATATGCAGCACGCGATCGATCTCCTGAAAAGCGGTTTGTGGATCGCTCAGAATGGTCGAGGCCACAGTGATCTGTTCGAAAACTTTCTTCTGGGTGTCGAACTCGCGAACCTTGTGGTGCAAGAGCGGATTCTTCTCGCGCTCTTTCATTCCTGGCCCGCCACTGATCACTACGACCGGCGATTTCTCCGCGAACGCTTCAGCGGTGGTATTGGGAACCTTCAGCCCGCCCACGCAGTATGTGACACAGACCACCCCCATCCCACGCACTCGGGCGTGCGCATCAGCCGCAAAGCCGGCGCCCTGTTCATCGCACGTATTGATGATTTGCAATTTGCTCCGCAGAAGCTGGTCATAGAAACCAAGCACATAATCGCCGGGGATGCCGAAGACGTGCCGCACCCCGTGAGCATAGAGCTGCTCGATCAGATATTCGCCGATGTTTGCGCGATTTTTCATGCAAAGACTCAGCCGGCGATCATTCTGTTACGCAGCACCCCAATGCCCTCGATTTCCGCCTGGACTTGGTCGCCGGGCTTTAGGTACGTCCCCGTGGCATTTCCCACGCCGGAAGGTGTTCCGGTCGAGATGATGTCACCGGGTTCCAGAGTGACAAACTGCGAGATGAATTCGATCACCGCCGCAACGGGAAAGATTTGCTGGGCCGTGGTCGCGTTTTGTTTGATGTCGTCATTGACTTGCAGGGTCAATTTCAGTTTCTGCGGATCGGGCAAGGAATCAGCAGAACGAATGCACGGTCCCATCGGACAGAAGCTGTCATGCCATTTGCCGTGCAGCCAATCGAAGAATTTGTCTTGTTCGCGCAATTCGCGGCCCGGGTTCGGGCGAAACTTCCGGTCCGAAATGTCGTTCACTACGGTGTAGCCCGCCACATACTTCAAAGCTTCGGCTTCGCTGACCCCTTTGACCCGGCGGCCCATGACCACCGCGAGTTCCACTTCCCAATCGATGTGGTTCGGTGAAACGCGTGGAATGGCGATTGGCATTTCCGGATCAGTCAGCGTGGTGGTGGGCGGTTTCATGAAAACGTACGGAAACGTCTTTTGACGGGCGACAGCCGTGCGGCCACCCTCTTCGATATGCGCCGCGTAATTGCCGGCGAGCAGCAAGAGCTTCGGCGGACGCGGCATCGGTGTCAGAATCTTTACTTTCGAGGTTTCCAACGCGGCGCTATCCGTGATGCCCCGATTGCTTTCAATCCAAGCAGCCAGTTCGCGCGCCGCTGCAAAATGTTGGCCGTCGGGGGGAAGATAAAGAAGAAGATCATCGGCAATGGGCAGGGGCAAATCGCGATGAGTCCGCTCTTTGTGCGCGCGCACGACCGCTTCGAATGGGACGATCTGATTGTCGAAGTAAAACGCCGGACGCGGTTCGTTACCTTGGGAAAAACGGCATAGTCGCATAAGGGGTCTGGATTAGTGGTTAGGGCTCGAGTTCGCGACCTTCAAGAGTTTATCGATGTCCGAATCCATGTGCGCGAACCAACGGCCGATGAAGTGAGCCATAGCCGTTGGCTGAAGACAAACCAAATTGCGCGCCGGATTACCAAATGAATGTGTCCCAGAAATGGAGGCTTTCCATGAACCGCGAGGTAGGGCTGCGGCGCTCCGCAGGCTGCGAACAGTAATGGCGGCGGCGCAGCAACGCCGCCCTACCACGTGTTGGTTCATGTTCCCAATCCGTGCGCAAAGCAAATGGACGTTCCCCATGAACTGGCTTGTAGAACAATTCGTCTCCCTTGCAGACAATCATTTTCTTCCCGGGCACGGATCCGGACATCCGCGTTCACCGCGTTTTAATCAACCAAATGTTAAGCTTGCCAAAACCAGGCCCACGCATAGATTTAACGGCTCTAAACAAAAAACGTGAACTTTTTTGGACTGAATGCCTTGCTCGCTTTGGCGCCGCCAGCTCCACCTGGAACGCAGGCAAACCCTACAGGGCAAATGGTCTATACACTCGGGATGTTCCTCATTCTCGGGTTCATGTTTTACTTCGTAATGATCCGGCCTCAGCAAAAAAAAGCCCGCGAACATGCTGAACTGTTGAAGGCTCTGAAACCAGGGGATAAAGTGCTGACCAGCGGTGGGATTCTCGGCGTCGTGGTCAGCGTCAAAGACAAAAGCGTCTCGATCCGATCGGCCGACGCGAAATTGGAAGTCCTGAAAAGCGCCGTTTCAGAGATTACCGAGAAAGCCTCCGGCTCGGCGGAAGCATAAGTTTGTTCATTCATGAATCGAAATCTGTTTTGGAAGTTTATCTTTGTCGTTTTTGTTTTGGCTTGGTCGTTGTGGGAAATCTATCCGCCAACCGCTCGCCCTTTGCTGTCGGAATTCGAAAGCCGGGCTGTCAACCGCGATACTAATTTTACAGCCATCGTTGAACAGGCGCGCAAACTGGAACAGGCCAGCCCGACGCGGAGTTTTCGCAACCTCCGCCAGGCGATCGGCACAAACGATGGCACCAAGTATTTTCCGTCTATCGACGTCAAAGCCGAGAAAGACGCGGCGCAAGCGATATTGTATCGGCTGCAACAAGATGCGGCCGGCAAGATCAAGCTGGGATTGGACTTACAGGGTGGCAGTTCTTATCTGGTCAGGTTGGACACCAGCAAACTCGAAACGAACCGCGTGGATGATATCGAGAAGCGCAAGATGGTTCTCTCGCAGGCCGTAGAAGTGTTGCGGAAGCGCGTCGATAAGTTTGGCGTCGCCGAACCTATCATCACACCGGTTGGGGAAGACAGCATTGAGATTCAGCTTCCGGGCCTATCGGAGGCCGAAAAGGAAAGCGCTCGAGCCCAGATCGAGACGGCAGCCTACCTCGAGTTTCGTTTGGTTCATCCTGAAAGCGATCAGTTGATCCAGCAAGGGTTGACTGCGCCGGGCTATGAAGTGTTGCAACTCAAGAACCGAACCAGAGATGGTCAGGAGATATCGCAACCGTTCCTGGTCAAGAGGAAACCCGAACACGGTCTGACTGGAAACTTCGTGAGCCGCGCTGGCGTTGTGCCGGATCCGATTACGAACCAACCGGAAATCTCTCTGGCCTTTAATAATGCTGGCGCCGAGATCTTCGGCCGCGTGACGCGAGAGAATGTTGGACGTCTCCTGGCAATTGTTTTGGACGGCGAACTTTATTCGGCCCCGCGAATCAATGAGCCGATTCCTGGTGGAAATGCCTCGATCAGCGGGCAGTTTACCGTCCAGGAGGCGTACGATTTGGCCAACATTCTGGAGAACCCTCTGGAGACCCCCGTCAAGATTCACTCAGAAATAAGTGTTGATCCTTCATTGGGCGCCGACTCGATCCGGAGCGGCATCAATGCGTCGTTGTACGGGACGATTGCGGTCGGGTTGTTCATGGTCATTTTTTATTTCTTTGGCGGGCTGGTGGCGAACCTGGCGCTATTGCTGAACATGGTGATTACATTGGGCGTGATGTGTTCCATCGAATCGACGCTCACGCTGCCGGGCATCGCCGGATTCGTGTTGAGCGTCGGCATGGCTGTCGATGCCAACGTGCTTATCTTCGAGCGTATCCGGGAAGAGTTGGCGGCCGGGAAATCGTTGCGCGGGGCGTTGGCGGCGGGCTACAACCGGGCCTTTGGCACAATCTTCGACTCACACGTCACGACGCTCATCTCGGCCATTATTCTGATCATTATGGGGACAGGGCCGATCAAGGGGTTCGGTGTCACATTGACTATCGGCGTGGCCGCAAGCTTGTTTACCGCGCTGGTGGTGACGCGTTTGATTTTTGATTTTCTCCTCGCTCGAAACTTGATGAAATCGCTGCCGATGATGCCGATCTTGCGTCTCACCAAAATAGATTTCATGGGCTGGACCAAACCGGCGTTCGCGCTTTCGATCGCGCTGATTGTGGGCGGATTGGGATACGGACTCTTCGTGCGGGGTGAAAAGATGCTGGGGGTAGATTTTAAGGGCGGCGACGCGCTAATGTTGGAGTTCACTCAGCGAGTGGAAGTGGATAAGTTGCGCGACGTGGTGACCAAGCTCGGCGTTGGAGAACCGACCATTCAGTACCAGAAACCGCTCGCGGGGACTGAGCGGGAGACCTTGCGCGTGCTGGCCGGTGAAAATTCCGACCAGAAAATCGAAGAGGCGTTGAAGAAGGAATTTCCGCAGGCAGGCTTCAAGCGCGTGGGCACAGACAAGATTGGCGCGACGGTGGGGAAAGAGATCCAACGTTCCGCAATTATTTCATCGCTCTTGGCGATGCTTGGAATCTTGTTTTACGTCGCGTTTCGGTATGAGTTTTCCTTCGCGGTCGCAGCGGTTGTGGCTACGGCCCACGACGCATTGTTGACGATAGGAGTTTTTGCGCTGGCCGGCGGTGAGCTTAGTTCGCCCATTATGGCAGCCATTCTGACGATTATTGGTTACTCGATTAACGATAAGATCGTGATCCTGGATCGTATTCGGGAAGATTTGAAACTAGGCGTTCGCAGCAGTTTCAGAGACTTGATCAATCTGGCGCTCAATCAGACCTTAAGCCGAACGTTGATTACAGGCGGCTCCGTAATCCTGGCGACGTTATCGTTGTACGTTTTCGGCGGCGGCGTCATTCATGATTTTGCATTCACATTTCTTGTGGGCGTGCTGGCCGGCACTTATTCGAGTATTTTCATCGCGTGCCCTGTTCTGCTCTGGTGGCACAAAGGCGAACGGCCGCGATTCAGTTCGCAGGTTGTCATGGACAATGCGGCGACCGCCCGCGTTTGATCCGGTCAATGCTTGCCATCACGGAAATCACGACGTGGCATTGGGTCGCATTTATCGGCGGTGTCCTAGTCTTCGTTTTGCTTGACCTCTTTGTTTTTCACCGGGGCGCCCACGCTATCACCTTCAAGGATGCGCTCATGTGGACAACGATCTGTTTTGTCCTGGCGATGCTGTTCGGGGCGGGATTTGTTCCTCTGCGGGGCAAAGAGGAAGCGCTGCTGTTCATCACCGGTTATATCATCGAATTGTCGCTTTCGATGGATAACGTGTTTGTCATCGCGCTGATTTTCGGTTATTTCCGCGTTCCTTCAAACTTTCAGCATCGAGTTCTCTTCTTCGGCTTTATCAACGCGCTGATCATGCGGGGAACCGTTATTGCGGTTGGGACTGCGATTATCGCGCGTTTTCATTGGGTGCTTTATATTTTGGCCGTTTTCCTCGTGTATAGCGGCATCAAGATGATGTTCTCGAAAGAAGAGGGCGTTCATCCTGAGAAGAACCCGGTCATTAAACTCGCCCAAAAAGCCTTTCCAGTTTCGACACATTTTGACGGCGCGAAGTTCTTTACGCGGATCAACCGCCGCTTTGCTTTGACCCCGCTGGCTTTAGTCTTGCTCATGGTGGAAACGACCGACCTGGTCTTCGCCGTGGATTCGATTCCGGCGATTTTCGCGGTGACCACTGACCCGTTCATTGTTTTTACCTCGAACATTTTTGCCATCCTCGGACTTCGTTCTCTTTACTTTGTCCTGGTCGGGGCGATTGAATATTTCCGTTACTTGAAAGTCGGTCTCTCGTTGGTCCTGGTTTTTATTGGCGCCAAGATGCTTACCGAAAGCTGGATTCATATTAAAGTCGGGTGGTCGCTCGCCGCCGTCGCGGGAATCATTCTCATGTCGATTGCGGCCTCGATTATTATGGTCAAGCGCGAACCGCTCCCCGAAAAACTAACGTCAACGGAACCGTCGACCGAATAGCGAAGTCCGCGGTAGGACAGGCGTCCCGCCTGTCCCAAACAGAGGCTCGCCTGCCCAGCGAAAAACAGTTTGGCGATCAAATATTGTGCTGAAGTACAGGTGGTCAGTTGCCGGCTCACAACCGGCGCCAGTGGCGACTCTGGCCAAGGAGTTAGGCATCTCACCTTTGCTCGCGCAATGTCTTCTCAATCGTGGCATCACTGAATCGGGCCTGGCGCTCCGGTTCCTCCAGCCGCGGCTTAAGGACCTGGCAGATCCGTTTCTGATTCCGAACATGCCCCAAGCAATCGACAGGCTTTTCCGCGCCCGGTCAGCGTCTGAATCGCTCGTGATTTTCGGGGATTACGACGTCGATGGCGTCACCTCAACGGCATTGCTGGTTGAGGTAATGAGAAAGCTTGGATGGACGGTCCACTTTTATCTGCCGAGCCGGATGGAGGAAGGTTACGGCTTAAGCCAGGATGGCATTGAGAATTGCCTGAAAAAGTTTCCGGTTTCGCTCGTCCTGGCGGTCGATTGTGGATCGACCGCTGTCAGCACAGTCGATTGGCTCCGGCAACAAGGGGTCGATGTTCTCATTCTCGATCACCACCAAGTTTCGACTCCCGCGCCATGCGCGACTGCGTTGTTGAATCCGCAACTTGGTCCCAGCGCAACTGGCGCCTTTCGCGAACTTTGCTCGGCCGGTTTGGCTTTCAAGCTGGCGCACGCCCTCGTCAAGCGCGGCCGGGAGATGGGGCTCTCCGAAGCGTTGCAGATCGACTTGCGTGAATTCCTTGACTTGGTGGCTTTGGGAACAATTGCTGATTTGGTTCCGCTGAATGGAGAGAATCGCATTTTGGTTTCCGCCGGTCTCGCTCGTCTGACTTCGACGCAGCGTCCTGGCTTGGTTGCGCTGAAGAACGTGGCTCAGGTGACCGGTGCGGTTGGCGTTTACGAGGTCGGTTTTCAATTAGGTCCGCGGTTAAACGCGGCGGGACGGTTGGAGAACGCCCTCCGTGCGCTCGATTTGCTGCTCGCGGCAACGGTGGCGGAGGCCGAACCGATCGCCCACGAGCTCGACGCGCAGAATCGCGAGCGCCAGAAAATCGAACGCAGCATTGTGGACGAAGTTCTTGGGACATTGCGCAGCAGATTCAATCCGGAGGCGGACTTTGTGATCGTGGAAGGGCGCTTGCTTTGGCACATCGGAGTCGTTGGCATTGTGGCCTCGCGCGTGCTCAGGGAATTTTATCGTCCCACTGTGATTGTGGGTGGGGAAGGAGACGAATGGAGAGGATCGGGCCGCAGCATCGAGGGGTTCGATCTTGCGGCGGCATTGCGCTCGTGCGGGGACGTGCTGATCCGTCACGGCGGTCACGCTTTGGCGGCGGGCCTGACCATTCGCGCCAATCAGGTCGAGACGCTGCGCGCGCGTTTGAATGAGCTGGCGCGCCAGACTTTGAAGCCCGAATTGCTGCAGCCGGTTCTTCGGCTGGATGCAGCAGTGAGGCTGTCGGATCTCACGGTTGAGTTGGTGAAAGAATTGCAGCGCTTGAAACCATTCGGCCAAGGAAATGCATCGGTGCAGTTACTCGCTTGCGGCATCGTCTCGGAAAAGCCGCCTCAGCGCGTGGGTAAAGAGCAGCAGCACCTCAAGCTCTGGGTGAGCGACGGCGACGGCGAGAAAAGCCACGAGGCGCTTTGGTGGAACTGCGCCTCACAGAGCCCGCCGGCTGGCCGGTTCGATCTTGCGTTCGTCCCGGAAATCAGTGAGTTCAACGGCCGGCAATCGGTTCAATTGAAGGTCTTGGATTTGCGAAGCTGCATGGACTGAGGGAAAGGAAGCATTCGGTCGCAGCACCATTCATTTCATCGGCTGCCGCGGCTTGGCCGGCCGAGAACCAGGCCACGTTTCTGCTGCCGCCTCAAGATCAAGACGACTGCGTATTCACCGCGTCGCCCAGGAAAACACGAGTGGCGGACAAATCGTTGCTCCATTCGATCAATTCGTCACGCTTTCGTCACATCACGAGATTCGCATTCTTCATCAACCTGGGTTCGATATTCCAACTAGGGAAAATGCCTACAACTGGTGTCCCGATGTATGGCGCGGAATGGGAAGATCAAATGACCCAGATTCTGATTGCCTTTGCGAACTGCGAATCGCCCGCAAGTTCGAGCGTCCTCGAAGGCATGGAAGGTCTGCCGACTGCAAGTCGGCGATACAGCCGACTGAAAGTCTGCGCTACGACAATGCAGGTGCGTTAAACGCTTGCGTTAATCGGCGAGGTCGCGCGCGCTTTGGAACCATCGACGCTCTGCGGATGGAATCCTGCAAAACAGCAGACTGGGGCAGTCTGCGCTACCCTCTTCCGACTTTTGTGCTTTGGACTTTCGATCGGCGCCCTTAGATTTCCGACATGGTTTCAGCGATCATCGTGGCGGCCGGTAAAGGAACCCGCATGGGACTGGGAGTGGACAAATTGTTTCTGGAATTGGCGGGAAGCCCGATCGTCGCTCACACGTGGCGGCGGTTCGATTCCCATCCTGCGATTGATGACATCGTCCTGGTGATTCGAGATGGTTTGCAGGGCGCATTCCAGGAATTGGCGGCACGCGAGCAGATGACGAAAAAGTTTCGTTTGGCTGCAGGCGGCCGCGAACGCCAGGACTCGGTTTGGAACGGGTTGCAATCGGTGTCATCCGGGACAGAACTCGTCGTTATTCAGGATGCGGCGCGTCCCTGCACTTCACCTGCGCTGATCGATGCGACGATTCAAGCGGCTCGAGAGATGGGTGCGGCTGTCGCTGCTCAACACGTGACAGATACAATCAAGGAATCGGACGGCGGAACGCTCATCCAACGGACGGTCGATCGCGCCAAGCTTTGGTCCGTCCAAACGCCGCAGACATTCCGTCGGAACGTGATCGAGAGGGCGCTCACAGAAGTGAGGAGACAGAGTTTGCTCGTGACCGACGATACGGCGGCCTGCGAATTGATCGGGCAGCCAGTACGCTTGGTCGAAAGTGTCGCGCCAAATCCAAAAGCAACTTCACCGGGCGATTTGCCGTTAATCGAACTCTTGCTGAAAAACCTCGCTGGCGCAGAGGTGCGATAACCGTGGGGTTCCGACGTGTGATCAGAACGGTTGGCCAACGGACCGCAGGGTTCACGCTGCAGAAACGTTCGCAGAGTCGAAAGGCACCGAAAGTTTCGAGCCGTCCGGCAGCGTTCACGTTTCTGCAGCGTGAACGCTGCGGTCCGCTGACTGACAGCTAGTCACACTCCGAACCCAGGGAGCGTCTTTTCTGGCTGTAGCGGCGTCTCGCAAGAGCGCCGCGAGCTTTGGCGCGAAGAATGCGGCGCTCTTACGAGACGGCGCTACAAGTGAACGGACGCGTCCTGCTCCAAACCAACCAAACCAAGGCAGGCCTTGCCAACAGGCCCCATCCCATTTACTTTCCCTGGAAAGTTTTAACGACTTCGGCATGAAAAAACGCATTCTATACTCCGTTCTCTTCACGGCGCTGGGCCTAAATCTATTTGTGGGGGCGCAAATCTATCTCAATTCAGCCCAGGCGGCCGAAAAGAACGACTTTCATCATCACATCGAGTTGTTCATACGTGTTTTGGAAAAAATACGGCAAGAATATGTCGATCCCGAAAAGGTCTCGTACGACGAACTGATGCGCGGTGCTTTGAGGGGGATGTTGAGCACACTCGACCCGCATAGCGAATTCATGGAGGCGCAAAAATATGAGGATTTGCGCAATGACACCGAAGGCGCTTATGGAGGCGTCGGCATTCAGATTGGTTTGCGTGACAAAGATAACATTCTGACCGTGATCGCTCCCATGGAAGACACCCCAGCTTTTCGCGCCGGGATTTTGGCTGGCGACAAGATCGTAAAAATTGAGGGGAAGAGCACCGAAAAGATTTCACTGACGGAAGCGGTCAAGAGACTGCGCGGCGAACCCGGCACTCAAGTAACCATTACCGTGTCAAGACCAACTCTGCCGCAACCGAAGGATTTCACGTTGAAGCGAGTCGTGATCAAAGTGGACACGGTGAAAGATATCGACGGGCGGCGGTCCTTTCCGCTGAGCGAGAATAAGATTGGTTACATCCGGATGACCCAATTCGGCGAGCAAACTACCGCAGAGTTGCAGGACGCCTTGAAGAAGCTCAAAGAGCAAGGCATGGAAGGATTGATTTTGGATTTGCGGAACAACCCCGGGGGGTTGCTCGATCAAGCCGTGAAGGTTTGTGAGTTATTCGTGCCGCGCGGGCAATTGGTGGTTTCGACAGAAGGCCGCGGATCGCAGGCCAAGTATGGGTATGTTGCGAAGGGACGCGACCTGTATCCCAACGTGGCGATCGTGATTCTGGTCAACGGCGGCAGCGCCAGCGCATCCGAGATTGTAGCGGGTTGCTTGCAGGATCGTGGCCGCGCCTTTGTGATGGGCGAGCAAACGTTTGGCAAAGGTTCCGTGCAGAGCATCGTGCCGTTGCCCGAGGGATCGGCGTTGCGGTTGACCACGGCCAAGTATTACACGCCAAGCCACAAGGTTATTCATGAAAAAGGGATTACCCCAGACAGCATCGTTCCTATGTCGCCGGAAGAAGAGGAAGCGCTGTCTTACAAACGTGCGGCCGGAAGCTTGGATGCGCTGGATGAAGAGAAGCGGGAACGGGTGCTGAACGCGCGCGATATTCAGATGGAACGCGCCACGGATTTCTTGAAAGGGGTGCTGCTTTTCAAAGATCGAACGCAGCATGGACGCAAATTCGCAGCTGGAAAACGTTAGTGAATTTTTTTAGTGGCGCTTTTGCTTTCCTTTGCTACATTCACCCGCTCTCGAATGGCGGAGCCGTTCAGCGAAGCGATGCCTTTGGCGAGAGAGCGTTTATTTTAATGGCATAGTGACTACGAAGAAACACATGGTAAAGAAAGCACACGCTTCCCCGGCAGCGCGCCCCAAGGCGGTGGGCGCGGCAACAGCCGCCTCGATCCTGGGCCAAGCCGTATCAGCATCGTCCTCGAACGGACAGCCCAGCATCAAGGCCGAGTGGGCCAAGTACTACAAACACCTTCTTGAATTGCGCGAGCGTCTCCTCAGTCAGATGAGCGGGCTGGCCAAGGAATCGGCCCAGGAGATGCCTGGTTACAGCTTGCACATGGCGGATTCGGGCACCGACAATTTCGATCGAGATTTTGCCCTCAGTCTCCTTTCTTCAGATCAAGACGCCATTTATGAGATCGAGGAGGCTCTCAAGCGGATTGAAAAAAACACGTACGGGATTTGTGAATTGACCGGAAAACCGATTCCGAAGGCGCGCCTCGACGCGATTCCTTGGACGCGTTTTACCGTCGAAGCGCAGGCCCAACTCGAACGCGAAGGCGCCTTGCGCCAGCGCCGGCTCGGAGCTTTGGGCACGGTGGATAGCACCGGCGCCACCGAGGTCGAAGAAGACGAGGAAGCCGAAGAGAAACCCGCCAAAGAAAAGGAATAAATCATGCCGCGAGAAATTGTTACTTTGGAATGCACGGAGGCGCGCAAAGAGGGCAAACCTCCATCTCGTTATCTGACAACTCGCAATAAGAAACTGCAGACCGAGAAGGTGCAGCTGAAAAAGTACAACCCTTTCTTGCGCCGCCATACGGTGCATCGCGAAATCAAGTAGGTATCTATGCCACGCAAAACGCACACGGATAAACCAAGCCGAGATCGCCAGGGCCGGGGCCGAAGTTCCACAATGGAGGTTCGAACACCACGACCAAAGCCCAAGATTGATTTCACCGTCGATGCATTGGATTACAAGAATGTGAACCTCCTGAAGCAATTCGTGACCGACCAAGGCCGAATCCTGCCCCGCAAATACACCGGCCTTCCGGCGCATTACCAGCGCCAGCTCAATCGCTCGATCAAACGCGCGCGCCAGATGCTGCTGATGAAGTAGCGCTCGCTCCATCCCTCTTCCTGAACGCACGGAGCGCGGACAGCCTTGTCCGCGCATTGCGGGCACCTCTTGTAGCGCAGAGTTTGGACATTCTGGTCACGGCATTGTCGATATTGTGACCAAGACCATAATCTAATCTTCTCCCGAAGGGAGAAACTGATAATAGCCCGGCGTTTGAAACTGGAACCCGGCAGTCAACTGCCTGGCTGTTATCAAACTCTCCCTCTCCTCTGGGAGAAAAATGTCCAAACTCCAGTGCGCCCAGAGAAGGCGTGCGTAGGCGGGGGTGAAAGTCCCCCAAGTCTGGTGGCAAGTTGCGCCAGAGTTTAGAACGAAAGAACTAGATGGAAAGGTCTAACCAACCGCCCAATACCGAAGGTTG
>VHDE01000118.1 GCA_016871515.1 Verrucomicrobiota bacterium | reverse complement strand
CATTTCGAGCTTTTTCGTTTTTTCAAGCCAAATAATCACGCTTGTTGCAGGGCTAGTAGTTAGTCAGTTGCCGCGGCCAAAGCCGGCCGCATTTGGTTAGTTAGCTTGAACGGTGCTTAAACTTAAACGGAACGGGATAACGGGATACCATTTTGACAATCCCCCTCAGTCCGACTAGCGTCTCCACATGGAATCTTTGCACGCTCCTTGGCGTATGCAATATATTCTGGCGCCCAAGGTCCAGTCCTCGGACGTCTCCCTGTTTACTCGCATCGCCCAGTCCAATGATGACGAGAAACATCATGTGGTGGCTCGCGATCGCACTTGCTTTGCCGTGCTAAATACTTACCCGTACAATGGCGGACACTTAATGGTGGTGCCGTACAAGCAAGTGGCCGACTTTGGTGAACTGACCGACGAGGAAATGACCGATCTGATGAAGCTGACTAGGCGTTGCCAGCAGGTGCTCAAGAAAGTCATGAAACCGGACGGTTTCAACATCGGCCTCAATCTTGGACGCGTGGCTGGCGCGGGCATTCTCGATCACTTGCATATTCATGTCGTGCCACGCTGGCTGGGCGACACTAACTTCATGCCGATCCTCGCGCATACTCAGGTATTGCCTGAAGCTCTAAGCGATGTAGCCAGCCGGCTTCGTGCTGCCTTCTCGGAATGCTGAAGCGGGCGCCTTGCGCATGCATGTCAACGCATTCTGTGGGCCTTTGAAGTTCGAATACCTGGGTTGATTTCTTTCTATGCCATCGGAAACTCTTCACTTCGAAAACGCCCGAATTGCTCAGCAACTCTTCAACAACGACCCCCGCAATCTCCACGCTCTCGAAGAACAACTCGAGGTTAAAGCCACTGCTCGTGAAGGGTGGATTAAACTTGAAGGCTCAGCTGATGCCGTCGAACGCGCGAAACAACTCTTTCAGTTTCTCGAAACGTCGCTCAAATCCGGGTCACCTGTGCGGAATCGCGAGTTTAATTACGCGCTCAACGTCATGAAGAGCGACGGCGCAAACGCGCTGCACAGCTTGTCCAGCGAACGCATCCATACCTCGGCCAAGAAAGCGACGGTCACTCCCAAAACCATCGGTCAACGGAAATACATCGAGGCGATTCGAAATCATGACATCACCTTCGGCCTCGGTCCCGCTGGAACTGGAAAAACGTATTTGGCCGTCGCGATGGCGGTCGCCGCGCTCAAAGAAGAGAAAGTTTCGCGGATCATTCTAACTCGGCCAGCCGTCGAAGCGGGTGAAGCCCTCGGCTTTCTGCCAGGCGACCTTTACGAAAAGATTTCCCCTTACTTGCGGCCGCTGCAAGACGCTCTCTACGACATGCTGCCGGCCGAGGAAATCCAGAAGCATACAGAGCGTGGCACCATCGAAATCGCTCCTCTAGCGTACATGCGCGGGCGCACTTTGAACCACGCGTTCGTCATCTTGGACGAAGCCCAAAACTCCACGATGGAACAAATGTTTATGTTTCTAACGCGGCTCGGCCATGGCTCTAAGGCCGTGATCACAGGCGATCCGACGCAAATCGATTTGCCAGCGCACAAACACTCGGGCCTTTTAGAAGCGTATCGTGCCTTAGGGCGCGTCGAGGGAATTGCGATTATCGAGTTCCAGCGGCGCGACGTCGTGCGACATCCGCTCGTGCAGCGGATCATCGCCGCTTACGAAGAGCACCGCGGAAAACGCAATGAATGAACTCGTCGTGCGCAATCGCCAGCGCGTTCGTTGCGTGAATTTGCGTTTGCTGCGGCAAATTGCCGCCAAGCTTTTGACGGATTTGCTTCCGGCGAACCAATTCGAAGTCGGCGTTTACCTTGTTTCAGCGCCAGCAATAGCACGCCTGAATGAAACATACTTGGGGCATGCCGGCTCGACCGACGTCATCACATTTGCCTATGGCCAAGCTCCGGCGCCCGACCGGGCCAATGGGGGAAAGATTTCTCCGAAACAAAATTTCGCGCATTGCGCCCATGAACCTGACGTTGCGGCATGTAGTCCCGGCTTTAGCCGGAGCGATTGCCATCCGCAAAAGCTGCTTCGCTGCCAGCAAATGCTGCCGCCTCAAGGCGGGACTACATGCCGGGAGGTTCATGGGGAGATCTTCATCAGCGTCGAAGACGCTTTGCGGCAGGCAAGGCAATTCCGGACGTCTTGGCAGGCCGAAGTCGTTCGTTACGTCGTGCACGGCTGGTTGCACTTAAACGGATTTGACGACACAACCCCACGCGCGCGCAAGGTCATGAAACGTCAGGAAAATCGTTTAGTTGGCCAAATACGACGTCTCTTTCCAATTCACCAGTTAGGCCAACGAAATTCGCGCGGATAATATTTATTTACATGCGTTGAAATAATCCGTCGTCACGGTCACTATTGTAGCATCGCGCGAGGCTGCTTTTTGTGGAAAGCTACTGTCCGATAGACAAACCGATCTTCTTTTCGACCTCGGTAATGTAATCGCGTGCGGCGGACTGGAATTGGCTTAACTCTTCTTCGGCCGACCGGCCAGGCGCCTTGAAACGGCTGAGCAAAACGCGGCGGCAGTGAATCTTTCCATCGGCCATTGTCGCGAGAAACTCAACGACGCCAGTTCCGTGATCGGGATGCTGAGTCCGAGGATTCGGAGGCAGGTTTCGGCTCATCAGGACAAAATCAGTCTTGGCTGACAATGAAGTGATATTCGCCTTCTCTTTGGTGAGCCACTGTTCGAACGCTGCCTCGTCCGTCGCGGTTTCTCCCCAAAATCTTGCTTTGTCCACGGGAAGTTCCATAAAACGCAGCACAACAAAATCGCGTTCGAGAAACGACAGGAAATTGCCGGCTTTCGGACCATTGTCGCGATCGAGCAAAACCCGGTAAATGGCCTTGAAAGCGCTCGGTTGATCGATAGGCGTCAGTCGCGCCGCGTTAAAGATCGCAATTTGAAGAGCATCGCCCTCCCATGCTGTCTGCGGAAGCTGCCTGGCCAAAGTGTGAAGGAAGGCCCGCTGCGCAGCGCTGAGTTCCTGGGCGCGCGCGGGCAGCGTTTCTTGCAGGCGCGTCTTCTCTTCCTCAGTCGCGTAACGCTCTACCCAATAGCGCGCCGCACGGATGCGCCATTCGAGATGCTTACGTTCCAGTTCAGTGAAAGCGGCTCCTTTGCGTTTCTCCAACTCTTTGACTGTGTCCAAGTGCGGCATTTGCGTTAGCGCAGCCACAAGTTGGAAATCGGCTAGCCAGTGATCCGGTTCGGGATCGACTTTCGAGAGCTCATAGATGCGCTTGTCGCCCGGCGTTACCTTGGCGTCGTGATGGTACTTTTGATGGTATCGATCGAACTCGTTGAAGAGTTTTATGATGTAAACCTCCGACGGTTCGAAGTTCACCGGCTGGCGAGGCGGCGGACGAATGAGCAGGAAACGGAGAATTTCCGGCGGCAGAAAATCGGCCATGTCACGCGATGTTACCCCAATGCCTTTCGAGGAACTCATCTTGGCGCCGCCCACGAGGAAAAAATCGTACGGACAATTCAGCGGAGGCGCCTGGCCAAAGATCGCGCGGAGGCAAGCCATCGCCACATCACGCGAACCGCCCTTCGTCGTGTGATCCTGTCCCGCGCCTTCGATGCTGACCGGGAATGTCCGCCATTTGGCGCACCATTCCAGCTTCCAAGGAAGTTTTCCTTTGCCATCGAAAGGCGAGACTTTGCCGCGATAACCGCAACCCTTCGCCCATTTGACCAAGTCCGGACGGCAAACATATTCGACCTCTTTGCCATCATAACCGCTGATTTCTGTTGTGCCGATTCTTCCGCATTTTTCGCACACAACTTGAAATGGATGCCAATGCTCGGGTCGCTCCGCACCGCTGACTTCTTTATAGATGCGGCGGACGATCTCTGCCTTGCGCAGAATGGCGTCGATCGGCTCGTTGAACTGGCCGGAACGGTAGATATCGCGCATCCGATAAAACTCGGGACGAATGCCCAATTCGCCAAAGACGCTGAAGAACTCTGAGATATAATGATCCGCCATGTCCGTTGCTTTGGAACCGGGCGGCGGCGGCGTATTGCAAAGTGGCGCGCCCAGATACTTTTCGAAGTGCTCGGCCTCGCCATACGGGATTTCGTCCACCGGATCGTAATCGTCCACGCCGAAGAGGTAGCGCACTGGCGCACCTTTGGCCTTGAGCGTGCGAAAAATGGCGTCGTGAATCAGAGGACCGCGCAACGCACCGACATGCGCGCGGCCCGAAGGCGTTTTCGAATCATTGATCGTCTGCGGCCCTTCGAGTTTCTCCACGAGTTGGTCACACCAAAACATATCGACAGAAGTTTGTGCGGTACCTTCGGAGTGGTCAACTGTGGTTCACGGAAAAGCTGCCCGCACGATGCGCTCCCCGTCTTCCGCCCGTCATATCGTGATGCCAGAGTGCAAGCTTGTCCTCCAAATGGCGCAGCCGCGCGTTGACGCGAGCTGCCAAGGATCGATCCGGAAATGCAAGATGACCGATCTCAAGCGGCAATGGGTTTGTCTCTAATGTCGTCACAGGCGGAAACTTATCCGCACCCCCGCCCGCTATCAAGGCAACTAATCCAGATGATCCAGATGTGCCCGGTTTGACATTGCCTCGGCCTTCTTCCAGATTTCGCTTCCTTTGTATGGTCGAACGCGCAACCGGCTTGATTCTTCGCACTAGGCTCCTCACTGAAACGAGCCTCATCGTGAATTGGCTGACGGCCGATCTCGGTAGAATTTCCACGGTTGCCAAGGGCGCGCGCCGTCCGAAATCGTCGTTCCGGGGCAAGCTGGACCTCTTTTACCTCGCTGACTTCAGTTTCCGGCGTAGTCCGCGGAGTGATCTTCATACGCTGAACGAGGTCAGTGTTCACCAATTTCATTCAGCGCTTCGCGAGGAACTGACCCATCTCCAACAGGCCTCCTACTTTGTGCGTTTGATCGAGCAAACCACCGAAACCGAAACACCGCTCCCGACTTTTTTTCAACTCGTCGCCGGGGCACTCGATTATCTGCCGCGTCAGATCGCACAGAACAGCACCGTTTACGCATTCGAGATCAAGCTTCTAGCGGAGCTCGGACTGAGCCCAGTCCTGGCCGAAAGCAGGTTGACCGCTGGTTCTCGCGAAATTCTGCGGAAACTCCTAGCCTCTGACTGGGAACAGCTATCGCGGCTTAAGCTGAGCCCTGCGCAGAGCCGGGAGATTGATCTTTATTTGTTTCACATCATGTCCGGCAATTGGCGAAAAGTTCTTCCGAGCCGTTCCGCGGCGTTAAGCTGAAATTTTCGTCCTTCTGGAGTAACGTATCGAGTATGGTTGGACTCTCAATGCCCGAAGCACAGCCAAACGCCGCCTTTGGCGAGCGAGACCTGCGTGATTTGACTCGAGCAAAGATACTCCTGGAGAATCCTGGATTAACCGCTCGTCTCGCGAATCTCTTGGGCCAGCCGCTCGAAAAAGGCTTTGCGATGCTCCCCAAGGAATGGTCGGACAAGGTCCAGCACGCGGTAAGAATCGCTTTGCTGCAAGCGCTCGAGATCGCCGTTGTCACGATCAAGGGCACAAAGCGGAGGCGATCCTCGGAGATCATTCATAAAGTCATGGTGGGGGCGTCTGGAGGGATTGGAGGCGCGTTTGGTCTCTTGGCCTTGCCGATTGAATTGCCCGTTTCGACGACGATCATGCTGCGATCCATCGCCGAAATCGCCCGCGATGAAGGCCATCAACTGGAAAGCATTCAAACTAAGTTAAGCTGTTTGGAGGTTTTTGCCCTGGGCGGACGAAACAAAAACGATGACGCCGCCGAAAGCAGTTACTGGGCCGTCCGCGCGGCTCTCTCCAAAGCGGTCTCGGACGCCGCGGCTTACTTTGCGGAGAAGGGTCTGATGGAAAGAAGCGCCCCGGCCATCGTGCGTTTGATTTCGAGTATTGCTTCACGATTCGGCGTGGTTGTCTCCGAACAACTCGCGGCCAAAGCGATTCCTGTAATTGGCGCGGCCGGTGGGTCGATGATCAATCTTCTGTTCCTGGATCATTTTCAAGATATGGCCCGCGGACATTTTATCGTGAAGCGACTTGAGGCCAAGCATGGCGTGCCGGCAGTGCGCGACACATATAATTCGATTGCCATTCCATAGCCTAAGCCGCGTGTTGTCCATCGTGTGTGATTGTGCGGGGTGGGTAAGGTGGCGTTGCTCCGCCGCTTGCATCGCGGCGGCAACGTGGCGGCGCAGCAACGCCGCCCTCCCTTCAGGTGCTTGGGCAAAGGAATGAAAATTCGAACCGGTCATTTTTCCGCATTTTCCTTCCAGTGTGATGGCGTTGTCTTGAGTCATGGAATCCCTGCAAACATTGGGTTGGGTTTTCTTCACTTTCGCTGTTTTCCTGAGTGTCACTGAGTGCGACTATCTTTTTGCACCGGGTTACAAGGACAAACTGAAAGATTTTTCATTGCGAACGGATGACATCAAGGAGGAACTGACTCGTTCGGGTAAAGTCGTTCGCCAAAAAGCCAAGGAGTTAGGCGCGGCTGTCGCGGGCGCCACGGCGGATGGCCGAATTACCGCCGCGATCAAAGCCAAACTTGTTGCCGACCCGGATCTCTCCGCGTTAAGCGTTTCTGTCGATACGACGAATGGAATCGTCACACTGTCCGGAACGGTCTCCTCGTACGAGAATATCGGCAAGGCGATGACTCTCGCGTTGGAAACAGAGGGCGTGCGGGAAGTTGTCTCGACGCTGCAAGTGAGACAGACCAAAGCCTAACGCGCTGTGGTCGCGTGGTAGAGTTTACGATAGGCTCGATGCGGCGGAGCGCTTGGCCCGACGCGAGACGTGCGGACTACCGGCCAGGTAAAATCGCAGGTGCAACTCAGCAGCCTTCGTTAACCCAATGCGCGTCGTGGTTACGACGGAACCGCGCCTTTCGCAGAATTGGTCCCGCTCAGGATTCCGCGCGACCACAATCGACGAATCTGCGAGGCACAAATCTGCTCCATCCAGTTTCCGATCAATTACCAGCGCTTCGCACAATTTCGCCGGGCCACTGCAAAGCTGATGAATATCTTTTACCGGCCGATTTTTGACCATCCATTCCCCACCGAAGGTCGGTTCAATCGCGCGAATGAGCACGGCTTCGGCGATACCGGGAGGCCGACAGACCGCATTCACGCAGAAATGATAGCCGTAAATCAGATAAACGTACGCTCGACCGGGCGCGCCCCACATGACACGGTTTCGAACGGTTTCTCCGCCGTAAGAGTGACAAGCCGGATCATTAGACAGATAGGCCTCAGTTTCTACAATGGGCCCACCTGCGATTCCGTCTGTCGTGTTTCGAAGAAGGTAGTGGCCGAGCAAGAGCGGAGCAACCGTTTGGGCGGACGGGTGGAAAAATGATTGATGTAACGGCGTCCACATCGCGCCGTTCCGAGAAATTAAGTTTGATTTTTTTCGCACCAGGTTCGTCAATCAAACAGGCTTATCTTTGTGAGCACTGATGGCAATGACATTTCAATCGGGCGCGGGCCGGACCGCGCCCTTACAACGAGAAAGAGAATAATGAAAAAGTATCATTTCATCGCCCTGGCGATGGCTGGTTTGCTGGCCGGATGCGCCACTTCAAACACGCCAGATATTGTCACACATTACGATCAATTTACCGGGTTCAGAACGGACATGATTCCGGAAAACCTATTGGACGATCCCAACAACAATCGTGACATGGTCTGGCTGAACGCCTCGAGGATTTTCAAAGACTTCAAGAACTTTGATTATTACCTGGAGGTTCACTACAAAGCTCGAGCCGAGGCAGGCCTGCTCGATATTACCCCTGGGCCGTCATTGGTGGTGATAGCGGATGGCAAAGAAATGAAGTTTCGCGGAAGTGGGAGCTTGAACACGCGCAAACACCGCGGCGACATCATCAGCGAGGATGCCCTTTACGAAGTGAGTCCGAATGAACTGCGCGCTATCGCCAACGCGCAAGCCGTGAAAGTTAAAGTGACTGGCCGCAACGGCATTGCGGAACGTGACTTTGCCCCGATCAACTTTCAGAAGTTTAAGAAGTTCGTTACGCAGTACGTAGACGCCGGCGGTTAGCCATTTCCGATAGCCTTCGCTAAATCAAAGCACAGAACATTGGCACGCTCCAAGGCGGCAGGTTCGCCCTGCCTTAAAACTGCTTTGTTCAATCTAAAAGCGAAATGCACGACTGTCGTGTGTCTCGATTTAGATCACAAACCGCAAGATCAACGTGACTAACGTCACGACCGTCATTAGGCCAGCAGGCATGAACTTCTTGCCTTTGACAAACCGCATGCCAAAGAAAATCAACAGCGCCCCAAGCACGATGTCCGCGGCGTAACCCGCCCCAGGAATGACGAACTGAAAAAGGCCCAGCAAAATCGCGGAAATCAAGGAAGCGATTAGAGACGCTTTGCTGCCCGCCTTTAGGAAACCGATCAGACCACCGGCCAAAAGCAGCACGATGTAAATCGACAAAAGCACTCCAACACTGTTCATAATAGGGGCGCACTCTCCTTCAACTGCCCAACACATCCAAGGACAAAATCGCTCCAGGCTCGCATTCGGCCGCCACTTCGAATGGCCGGCAGCACACTTCACAATCGGTCGTGAATCGTTGACTGGACACGGTCGTGTCGACCGTCAAATCAAACGACTGCCCGCAGAAGGGACATTGGATCGTTTCTGAAACTTCCATGTTTGCACGTTGCCATAACGACGAAAATGCTCAACGTTCAACTTCCGGCTTCTAACAATCGTTTAGCAGGACAGTGCGTCTCGCTTGTCCTGCATCTGTGTGCATCAAATCCAAAAGCAGGACAGGCGGGACGCGCTGTCCGACCAAACGGCAAACGGCAATTTTCCCCTTTGCCTTTCGACTGGTTTCTCGATACTTGGACCATGGTGCTGGCCTACGTGGCGATCATGGGAATTTTGATCTTTGCCGGGGCGAGTTTCTTCTTCGCCCTGGCTGAATCGGCGCTTTTTTCGCTGGGCAAATGGCGGGCGCAGCAACTGGCGGAACGTTCTCCGGAATTGGGCGAGAAAGTGGTCCAACTGCTCCGCGAACCGCAGGACTTGCTTGCGACGATCGTCCTCGGAAACACCTTCGCCAATGCCGGTTTGATGGGCACGGCACTTTCGGTTGCCCTCGAAGGCAAGTGGCCGGTTGGCCTCACTATGGCGGTTGTCCTCCTGCTGATCCTAGTGGGCTGCGAAGTGATTCCGAAAACATTGGCTGTTCGTTCGCCCGAACAATGGTCGCTGCGACTCTCGCGACCGATGCTGTTCCTGAGAGATGTTACTCGTCCGTTTCGCCGTGTGGCTCAGGAACTCAATTCTTTCTTGCTGCGAGCCTTGCTCCCAAAGTCGCTGAAACCGCAAACAACTCTGACGGAAGCCGAATATCAGGAACTGCTCGAAATGGCGACGCAACAGGGCGCCTTGGGCCGGTCCGAGAAAGAAATCATTTTGCAAATCATCAACCTCGATTGCAAGACGGCCAAAGACGCCATGAGACCGCGTTCGCAAATGGCTTGTCTTCCGGATGACCTGCCTATCGAAGATATGGTGGCCGCCGCGCGGAAATTCAAGCATCGACGCCTGCCACTCTACGATGAAACGCCCGACACGATCATCGGCATTCTCAATACGCGAACCCTGTTGCTCAACCCGGACAGCGACCTGGCCGAGGCCATCGAGTTTCCTTCCTTCGTGCCGGAAACAATGAATCTGTTGCAGCTTTTCAAGAGCTTCCAACGTCAGCAGCGCGGCCTGGCCATCGTGCTCGATGAATTTGGCGGGACCGCCGGATTGGTGACGATGGAGGATATTTTGGAAGAAGTGGTCGGCGAACTGCACGGCGAAGGCGAGGCGCAAGGTTTCGTCATGGAGAAATTGCGCGATGGCTGTTGGCGGGTCAGCGGCATGACTCGGGTCGATGATTTTCGACGCGAGCATCCCGAACTCGGCGATGTCCAGAACGTGGACACGATGGGCGGGCTGTTGGTGAACGAACTTGGCGTCGTGCCAACGCAAGGCCAGTCCGCGACGTTTCGCGGCCTGAAGTTGACCGCTTCGGCAGCGGATGAACGCCGCGTGCGTGAACTGCTGGTCGAAGCAATCAGAAAATGAAAACATCTAAGTTTCGCCGTATCGCGCATCATGTCTCACGTATGACGCATCACGCATCACGCATCATTTAATGGAAACGAACGCCGGATTTTTCATCATCGTCGGTCTCGGCGCTGCCTTGTCCTTTCTGCTGTCAGGAATGGAAGCCGGCGTGCTGGCGTTGAGCCGATTGCGCATTCGCCAGCAAATGCGCGCTGGCAAACGGCGCGCCGAGCTCCTTCACGGGTATCTGGAAAATCCAGAAAACTTTCTCTGGACCATTTTTATTGGAAATACGCTGGCAACATTTGCTGCCTTGAGCTGGATCGTTGTCGTCCTGCGCGGCGCGTTCCGTGAATATCCCATCCTCTTCCTTGTCGTGTACGTCGCGGTCACATTCCTGTTCTATGCCCTCTGCGACCTTCTTCCCAAGATGCTTTTTCGGCTCTTTCCGAATCGACTTTGTCTTTTGTTGGTCGTGCCTTTTCGCTTCATTCACGTCGCGTTGTCACCACTGGTCTGGTTATTGACGCGCTTCTCGAACGCTTTGTTGCGCCTCACCGGTCGCAAAAGCTTTAAAGGCCACCTCTTTGGCAGCCGGAATGAGCTGCGGATGGCCATGCAGGAATCGGAAGCCAGCCTGACGTCGGAAGAACGCGCCATGATCAATCGGGTTCTGGATTTGCAGAACATCACAGTGCGAGCCATCACCGTGCCTTGGTCCAAAGTCGTCGCGGTTTCGACCGAAACGCCCATGACCGACGTCTTGAACCTTTGCCGGGAAAACCAGCTCACGCGCGTGCCCGTCTGGCAAACCCAGAACAAGCTGAAGCGGGTCGTCGGAATCCTCAGTCTGAGAACGTTTCTTTATAGTCCAGATTTCGATCCCGCCAAACCGGCCGGCAGTTACGTCAAGCCGGCCCTTTATGTCGGCGAAGATTTGCGCCTGGAGGATGCTTTGCGGCGATTGCAGCGCAGCGGCCAGCGCCTCGCCATTGTGCTGGCTTCAGATCATCGCGAAATTGGGATTGTCAGCCTGCAGGACATCCTCAACGCCGTTTTTGGGAAAGTCAGCCTATAGTCATCCTCATGGATTTTTTCCTCGATCTAAGCCTGACGCTGCTGCTTGTCCTGTTCCTCGTCTTTTTGAATGGATTCTTCGTGGCGGCAGAATTCGCCATCGTCAAGATTCGCGAGACGCAACTGGCGCCGTTGATCAATCGAGGACATCGCAGGGCGAAGATCGCGCAACGAATCGTCCGCAATCTCGACGCTTCACTCAGTGCGACGCAACTTGGGATTACCCTCGCCAGTCTCGGGTTGGGCTGGTTTGCCGAACCGTTGTTCGCCAAGCTGATGGAACCTTTGATGCGCGGGCTCTCCGCACAATTGCAACATTCGATCGCTTTCGCTGTTGGGTTCTCGGTCATCACGTTTTTGCATATTGTCATGGGCGAACTGGCGCCGAAATCCTTGGCCATCCAAAAACCGTTGCCGACCACGCTTTGGATCGCCTCGCCACTGCTTTGGTTTTACAAAGTCTCCTATCCATTCATTTGGGCGCTGAATAACACATCCCTGTGGCTGCTGCGCCGAGTCGGCATTGAACCCGTCAGCGAAGCTGAACTGGTTCATTCGGAGGAAGAATTGCGGTTGCTGTTTGCGGCCAGCCAGGAACAAGCCGGTGGCTCGGATTTGGGCCGCGATATTGTCCTGAACGCTCTTTCATTGCGCCGGCGCATTGCTCGCGACGTGATGCGCCCGCGGCTCGAAATAGTTGGCCTCGATACGGAGGCCAGCATTGTTGAATGCCTCGATGCAGCTGAGAAAACGCGTTATTCCCGCTTCCCATTATGCGAGGAGGGTAACCCAGACAAAACCTTGGGCGTTGTTCACTTCAAAGACTTGTTTGCAATGCGGTTGAAGGCCAAACGCGGCGCTGATCTGTCCTCAGTGGCGCGCAAATTGATCTATATTCCCGAAACGGCCAAGCTGGAAAAATTGCTCCAGCTCTTTCTCGAACGCAGACTTCATATGGCGATTGTCGTGGATGAATATGGAGGCACCGTTGGAATGGTGACATTGGAAAACATTCTTGAAGAGTTGGTCGGCCAAATTCAAGACGAGTTCGATCAAGAAAAACCGCTTCTCCAAAAGACCAGCGACAACTCTTGGGAACTTGATGGCGCCTTGCCTTTGCATGAGCTCTCCGAGTTGGCCGGAGAAAACCTGGAAGAGGAAGGCATTACCACCACGAGCGGTTTCGTGACCCATCGCCAAGGCGGATTTGCCAAAGCAGGCGATGTCCTCAAGATCGGGGCGTTTGAGCTGCGGGTCGAGGCTATGGATGGATTGCGCGTCTCGCGGCTGCACCTGACCCGGAGGAAAGATACGGACGTTTCTTCGCCGCCCACGTCTATCTAACGCAAGTCGCGACGATTCGTCGGAGCGCGGACATTCTTGTCCGCAGCAATTGGAAATGAAGGACGCGCGTTCAAATGGTCGAGATTGGCCAGGCATTCGAATCTTGCTGCGGACAAGAATGTCCGCGCTCCGTTTTAGCCGCCACTGCGCCCGGCGTTGCGGCTTGGTTGTCAGATTTTCGCCCGGCCGAGGTCACGCAATAATACCGTGAACCACCTCACCGTACACATCGGTCAACCGCATATCCCGTCCTCCGAACCGATAGGTCAACCGCGTGTGGTCGATCCCCAACAGATGCAGCATGGTCGCGTGCAAATCATGAATGTGAACCTTATTCTCGATGGCGTAAAAGCCCTATTCATCCGTCGCGCCATACACCGTGCCGCCTTTGATGCCTCCGCCAGCCAGCCAGATGGTAAACCCGTACGGGCTATGGTCGCGGCCGCCAGAGGCGCCCTGGGCCACTGGAGTGCGGCCAAACTCGCCGCCCCAAATCACCAGCGTTTCCTCCAGTAATCCGCGCGCTTTGAGATCTTGCAGCAAAGCTGCCACCGGTTGATCTGTCGCGCGCGCATTCTTCTCGTGTCCCTCCTTTAATCTCTCGTGCTGATCCCAACGGTTAGCCCCATCGAGAATCGGCGGCGTGACTTCAACAAATCGCACGCCGCGCTCGACCAATCGCCGCGCGAGCAAACATTGGGCGCCGTACTGGCGTGTCACCTCTTGATCGAGACCGTAGAGCTGGCGCGTCGCTTCGGATTCGCCCCGGATGTCCAACAAATCCGGGACCGCCGCCTGCATCCGAAAAGCCAATTCATAATTGGCGATGGCCGATTCAACGAGATTATTTGGACCTAAACGACCTAATACCGACTGGTCCGATTTTCGCATGAGATCGAGTTTGCCCTGCTGCAACTCAGCACTTGCTTCGTTGCGCTGGAGGTTGGCCAACGGCGCTTTGGTATCGCGGAAAATTTAACTTTGATAGACAGCCGGCAGGAAGCCGCTCTGGAAATTGTGCGGACCACCCGCCGGAATGCGTCCGCCGCTCAAGACGATAAACCCTGGCAGATTCTGGCATTCAGCTCCCAATCCATAACTGACGCAAGCTCCCATGCTTGGCCGGCCTTGCTGATTGAAGCCAGTATGCAGAAAGAGGTTGGCATTCGCGTGCTCGGCGAAATCTCCCACAATCGAGCGGACGATGGCGATGTCATCGACGCGCTTGGCCAGGTGCGGAAACAATTCGCTGATCGAAGCGCCACTTTGCCCATACCGCTGAAAAGTCCACGGTGAACGCATGACCTTCGGCACGCTGTCATGCGGAATGAATTGTGTGGGCGGCGCCTTGATCTTGATCGGTTGGCCGTGCTCACGATCCAACCGAGGCTTTGGATCGAATGTATCCACCTGCGACGGCCCGCCATCCATAAACAGAAAGATGACGCTCTTGGCTCGGGGAAAGTGGTGGCCAGCCCGTGGCGCGAGTGAGTGCGCTCCGACAAGAGGTGAATTCCCGGCATGATTTCTCTGAGCCAACTGACTGAGCAGGGCGACTGCGCCGAAACCGTTCGCGCAGCGTATGAGCATCTCGCGCCGAGTGAGAGGCAGCCCGAAGCAGCGACGGCTTTGATCCATTTGCACAGGATTCCTTTTCAGTTTAATGACCCAAGCTACGCATTTGCGAACAACGCAGCAATCGCAGATCACGAACGCAAACTTTGAACGAGCTGCATTCCGCAGTTGCCGACATTGCCGCGACATCGCGCTAAATCAACCCACACCACATCGGCACAGTCCGCGGCTGGTTGGGCGAACCTGCTTTGTTCAATCTAAAGGCGGAAATGCACCAATGTCGCAAGTCTCGATTTAGAAGCCCAGAGCCCTGGGCTGGCGTATCAGCACCTCCGCCACGTTGTCTTTCGTCACAATCAGCGGAGCACTGGAGTGCGAATCTTCCACCGCGACCGCCAGGAGTTTCCCCCGTTGAAACGCTTCCATCGTGTTGGCTCGCGGACCGAGCACTCGCAAATCCGGCAGGAGCAGCGCAAAACACCGCGGGTCTTTCTCACCCCAAACCTTTAACCGGTCCGTTCCGACAGGCAATCCGATCAAGCTCACGATGACCCTGCATTCGGGATGCGCCTCGGCGAGTTGATCCACGGAAGCCGGCTGCATTAAGAAGCTCAGCGGTGTCCGGGAGTCGGAAGGAATGACCGCAGATCTGGGATTGGCCACGTATTCCGCCCGAATTTCCGGGAACACAACCGTCACCGCGGTCTGTTTGCCCAACCCTTTGCGCAACCCGCGAATGCCAGCTCGCTCGAATTGGTTTTTCGCATCGAGAACTCCTGATTTCTTGGCGAACGGATTTGAAAGGACCAGAACTTGGCAGTCTGGACAAAGCTTGGCGATGCGGGCACCCAGCAGTTCCATGGCATCTTCCCTGGCAGCCAAAGCGGCGCCCTTTGGACCAGACGGGCGGGCGAGAAAAGCGATTGCCGCCACTGCAATCACCGCCAATCCGGAGGCAACCACTATTTTCCCCTTCGCACTCACTGAAAGTAACTGGGAATCGTGTCCGGGCCGAAAAGCGCCGTAATGCCAAAAGACTCGAGCGCCGCAAGGATCAATTCTTCCTGCGAAAACTCGTTCCCAAAAAGCAGACGCGTTTTATGGCTCATCCGATCAGTAACGTTGCACAGGAAAGTGCAGGTGAAAAGACTCGAAAAATGGTGGGTCGGCAGGGATTCGAACCCTGGACCAACGGCTTAAAAGG
>VHDE01000117.1 GCA_016871515.1 Verrucomicrobiota bacterium | reverse complement strand
AAGGAACCTCCTCACCATAATACCCAACCTGTGGTCCTTTTGAGCAGCCGTTTGTGCTAGCGATCGCTCACCCTAAAAGTTGTGCACTTTTGATCGCACGAAAAAGTGAACTTTTGAATGCAACACCACACAGCATCGCGATTAGCTCGACAAATCCTGAGCGCGTCTCTAAGAAAGACGCATTCGTTATAGTTGCTGATATTCCATGAACAAGATCGACTTGCAGGGAAAAGTTGCCGTCGTGACGGGCGCAGCCCGCGGCATTGGCTTGGCCATTGTCGAAAGGTTGCTCGCTTCCGGAGCCCGCTGCAGTCTTTGGGACATCGACGAGGGGGCGCTCAATTCGGCGGCCAAAACTCTGGCGGGCCGCGGCGAAATTCATTCGGCCGCCGTCGATCTGACCAAAGCAGAGGCGGTCAATGCAGCAACCGACGCAACGGGGCGGACGTTGGGTTCGATTGATATCCTCGTGAATAACGCTGGCATCGCCGGTGTCTCCAAAAAACTTTGGGAATGCACCCCGGCGGAGTGGTTTCAAGTCATCAACATCGATCTGTTCAGCGTGTTTCTCTGTTGCCACGCGGTGGCGCCGAAAATGATCGAGAAACGGTATGGGCGCATCGTGAATATCGCTTCGATCGCCGGCAAAGAGGGCAATCCCAATGCCTCGCATTACAGCGCGGCCAAGGCGGGCGTGATTGGATTGACCAAATCGCTGGGCAAAGAGCTCGCGCAGACGGGAATTATTGTGAACTGTGTGACGCCCGCCGTGATCGAAACAGATATCCTCAAACAAGTGAGCCAGGAGCATATCAATTATATGCTCTCGAAAATTCCAATGGGACGCACTGGCCTGAAAGAAGAAGTGGCGGGTTTGGTGGCATGGCTTTGTTCCGCCGAATGTTCGTTCAGCACGGGAGCTGTGTTTGACATTTCGGGTGGGCGCGCGACGTACTAGACTGGTTAAATGGTTAAATCGCTTGCATTGAACATCGTTTGGATTATCCCGGAGAACCGTCGCACGACCTTCAAGACGAATCTATCAATTCCCCTTCGCGCTCTGTTTGCATTGTTAACATTCAATTCATCCAACTCTTGTAACCATTTAACCATTGAACCATTTCAACTATGACAAAGTACAACGTCGGAATGATTGGCTACGGGTGGGCAAGTGGCGCGCACATTGATGCGATCAATGCCACCTCGCTCGCGCGCGTCACCAAGGTCTATTCATCGCGAGCATTGAACTCGGCTGAAGTCAGCGCGAAGCATGGCGTGAAGATCGAGTGCTACACAGACCCCGATGCCATGTTGCGAGAAGATGACCTGCATGCGGTTTCGATTTGCAGTTATCCCTACGATCATGCCCGACACGCCATCGCCGCGGCCAAGGCCGGAAAGCATTTGATCATCGAGAAACCGCTGGCCTTAAGTTTGAAGGATTGTCGTGCCATTCAACAGGCTGTTCAAAAGGCGGGCGTCAAGACGTGCGTCTGTTTCGAGTGCCGCTTTTCCAGTCAGTTCCTCACTATTAAAGCCGCAATCGACCGCGGGTTGTTCGGCAAACTTCATTATGGCGAAGTCGATTATTATCACGGGATCGGCCCGTGGTACGGGCAATTCCGATGGAACACACGCAAGGATGCCGGCGGCAGCAGCTTATTGTCCGCGGGCTGCCATGCCATGGACGCTCTGTTGCTTTGCCTGGGCAACGACGTGGAAAGCGTGAGCAGCTATGCAACCGGTTCGAAGAATAAGGACTTTGCCAAATACGAGTATCCCACTACCTCGGTGACAATCGTGAAATTCAAGGACGGGCGGATTGGCAAATGCGCGTCGGTCATCGATTGCCTTCAACCCTACTATTTTCATACGCACTTGATCGGCAGCGAAGGCAGTCTGTTGGACAATAGATTTTTCTCAACGCAATTTGGCGCGCTCGATAAAAGCAAGTGGAGCGAGCTCTCGATGAAGTTAGTCGATTCCGGCGATGTTTCCGATCACCCGTACCAAGCGCAATTCGAAGCGTTCTTTCAGGCCTTGGACCGAGGCAAAGAAATGGCGTTGACAAGTTTGAACGAAGCAATCAAGACGCACGAGGTCATCTTCGCTGCCGACCAATCCGCGAGAATGGGCAAGCCGGTGAAACTGTAAGAGCGTGTTTTAGAATTCCATCAAATCGTAGCAGCCGAGCGATGGGTAACCCGCTCGCCAAGGCAGATCGTTTCGTTTAGGAGTAGCCCGCGTGATTTCACTGTTGCCCCATCAATGGCTCGAACACGTTGGGATTGCGGTCTCCGCTGCGACGGGAGTGCTAGCGGCGCGCGGCAAGCGAATTGATTTGTTTGGCGTTCTGGTGCTGGCTTTGGTGACAGCATTCGGAGGCGGAACGGTTCGCGATGTTCTGGTGGGTGATCTTCCTCCAGTTTGGTTGCGAACGCCGGATTATCTGTTCAACGTGGTCCTCACAGCCGTGCTCGTGTTCTTCGTCGTTCGGCTGCGCAGCCCGCCTTGCGCGGTCTTGTTGATTGCCGACGCTTGCGCCCTCGCGCTGTTTACGATGATTGGGACGCGCAAAGGAGTGACCTTGGAATTCGCGGCCTCGGTGGCGGTACTGTTAGGCGTCATCACCGGTGTCGCCGGCGGTATTCTTCGCGACATCTTAACGGGCGAGGTGCCGCTGGTGTTTCAGCCGGAAATTCATCTGTATGCCACGGCGGCGCTCTGTGGTGCGGCGGCGTTTGTCGCGTTGCAGAGAGTTGGCCTTTCCGAGTCCGCGGCCATCAGCGGTGGTGCGCTCCTGGTCTTATTGCTGAGCCTTGCGGGCATCCGCCGGAAAAATGCGCTGCCAATATTTGAATCGAAGTGAAGGCCGGCAGGACGGGCGTCTCGCCTGTCCTGCATCTGCGCCCATCAAACGCAGGACAGGCGAGACGCCCGTCCTGCCAGGGACCAAGCTCACTGCATCGATATTCGAACGACGCGGGCACCTTCTGTTTTTCCATCGAGTTGTTCGCGCAGATTCTGCGCGCGCGTGGCGACAAATCGCTTAAGTTGATGGACTGGGCGATTGGGATCAAACGGGTTGCCGTCGCGCGGTCCGCTTTGGATTTGATCGGAAACCGCAATTTCGAACTTGGAAAGCCGTTCCGGGCTTTCTTCCGCGATCGCCGGCCGGACAGCCGCGGCCAGTTCGTCGATTCGCCGGGTCAATCGATCCGGAGCAAACAAGTTGCTTAACAGGCGTTCTAACTCTTCCTGATAACGTTCTCTGAATTGTTCAACGGCAAACAACCGCTCGAGAAAGCGATTCTTTCCGACCCACGGATGCCAAATGCTGGCTCGCTCGCGTTGCTCGGCGGTCGCAATGAATGGGAACTCGCCCCAGGAATGCTCAAGGTCCCATGGTACAATGCTGAACTTCTGCGAGCGCGGATCAAGCGCGAGCAGAAAGTTTTGGCCTTGAGTCAAAATGCCGTCGTAATGGGCCGTTGTTACTTCGCAAGCGAGAAAACGAGCGAATTCAGGGAGATCAATGAATGCGCCGATTTGCCGAGCGAAGTCGACGTCGTTCGTGTGCGTCACCAGTTTAGCCAGCTGAATGATGCGTTGTTGTTGCGGTTCGGTCGTCTTGGTTTTCGGATCGTAAATTGGATCATAAGGCTTCCAGTCGTCGCCCAAGTCCTGAAACAGCTCTTAAGTAACCGGCTTGAAGAGAGCGACATCTTTGACGCCGAAAGCCTCTTCGGCCCATTGATCTTCCGGATTTTCGACGAGCACGTACAGTCCGATCAAGCGGTCCGTGAACTTGCCATCGATGCTGAGGAACAAACGGGCAAAAGTCGTCCGGGGCGCAGGGACGCCGGCATCTCGAAAGAACTCGTAAGCGAGCGCGTCACTGAGAAAGGATAGATCCGCGGAGAGATTGCCGAAATTCAACAACGCGCGCCCAGCCAGTTGCTGATCTTTGCTCTGTTTGTTCAAATCGACCTTGAAGGGCCGCTTGTACGTGCGGAGTGCGCTCAGGAAAGTCCCGTTGCCTTTGTACGGAACGCCGCATTCGTAAATAGTTGCCCGCCGAACTCGACTTCCCCCTGAGACCACGGAAAATCGAGTCCGAATACTCCTGCGATTCCCGCGCGCGAAGCCTTGGGATTGCGGAGCAGCGGCGTGCCATCGGGCTGCATCCAATTGGCAACAGTAGGGACGGTATTGGGTCCAAGCTTTTTCCAATCCGGCGCCGAAAACTTCAAGTGAACTTTCCAAATGTTGGAGGTCACGAAGAGATCGCGCGCGGCGTGCAGGCCAGCAGCTTTTGGACTCGGTCCATTGTAAGCGGGCCCCGGTGGAATCGCTGGCGGGTCAGCCAAGGCAGAAGCAGCCTGCACCGCATCATCGCCGGCCAGAGCCACGCCTGAAATCTCGGCGAGCGAAACAAGAAGAACAAAGTGACGCCGGCGATCAACAGAAACAAAATGCCCGAACCCATTACGATTCCAGCAATGGCGAGAAAACGTTTGCCGCGCGACTTCGGCAGCTTGTCCCACATCTTTCGCATGGCACTGTTTGCCATACGGTGGCCAGGCTGGCAAGGCCAGGAAAAATGGCGCGTTGCCACAAATCTTCTCCGCAGCAAGATTCGAATGTCTGGCCAGTCTCGACCGTTCGAACGCGCGTCGTTCATTTCCAGTTGCTGCGGACAAGAATGTCCGCGCTCCGGAAAATCGCCGCGGCTTGCGATAATTCCGCGCGATGCGGATGGAGTGAAACTCTGGGCTGCGAGGAAGGCAAGCGAGTGCAGCCGAGTCAAGACGTGTTGACTGATTGCAACGATCGTTCCCGGTCGAGCTGACGATAGGTCTGCAAAATCTCCACGAGCGACGTTCCGCTTGTCTGACCGATCAACAATTCGAGCAATCGTCCTGGTTCGCGCTCAATCACACCGTCGCCGTAGAAGTGGTCACGCGCGTGATGAATGAACTTCATCACCGTGAACGCGTTTAGCCAGTGAAAGAGTCGTTTTCGAAACGCAGCGTCGGTTGAGGTGTTTTCCTGAATCTCTTGAATGATTTCGGCAAAGCGATCACTTGACCAGAAAGTGCGCACGGTTTCAGGCAAGCCATCGAACACGCGACTGCTCGTTAAATCCGTTTCGCGATAGAAGGATGAAATGCGGTCAAACCATCGCTTGAGATCGAGGAAGGCCGACAGCGGATAGGTCGTGATCCGCCCATCAGCCAGAAAATCACGAACGGCTTTGCCAGTTCCAAACGGAACTCGATCCGACGGGCGAGGGGAGGGGATAACCTTTGTGCCGGTCAGCTCCGTGAAGCCCCCCAGCGGAATAACTTTGTGAAGGAAGTAAAAGTCTTCGCCGGCCTGGCGTTTGTTCATCCCCCCTTGCTTTCGATACGCCTCAGCGCGCACGGCCATGCAGGAGCCAATCGTCTGATAGGCATACGGGAATCCAGAATAGCGCAGGGCCTGAACGTAATAGCGGAGGTGCAGTTCATACGCCGCGATGGCTTCATAGACTTTCTGGTCGAACGGACCGGAAAGAGGATGTTCGAAGCAAATACTGCAGGCTGGGCTGCGCAGGTGTTGCCGGAAGTGTCGTTCGATGCCTGAAAGATAGTTGGAGTCGCATCGGCAATCTGCGTCATAACAGACGATGATTCCTTCAGGACAATTCACATCCGACAGTCGCCGGAGGGCTTCGTCCATCCCAATTTTCCGCGCAAGCCCGGCTCCGGCCTGCCGGTCGGGCAGTTTGGAAAGCCGCAGGAGATGATACGCGAAACGCGAGTCTTGATGCTGGGCAATCCATTCTGAAGCTTCCGTAAACGTGTTTTGATTTTGGAGGTGGATTTCGCGCGGGCTGTTGGACGCTGCGTTGATAACGACAATAACTTCCACGGAACAGGCTGGTCGTTCGCATTCCCAAAGCGAACCCAAACTGCCAATCAGGTCCGGTTCGTTAAAACATGGAATGACGACGACGATGCCGAGATCGGAACGCGGCGGTGTTTGGATTTGGCGTTCGCAGAATCCAAAACGCTGGAAGTAAGCGTCGATAATCGAGGTTCGTTGCATTCTCGCAGGCTTCGATCATAGGCACGGAGGCGGGTATTCGCCACGAAATACACCAAAGAGGATGATGCAGTAATCTGTAGGACAGTGCGTCTCGCCTGTCCAAAAGTTGCCATGCGCCAGGACAGGCGGGACGCGCTGTCCTGCGAGCGGAAGCTATTTCTGTTTTGTGGCTTCAAAGCGTGCTATCTATGCGTCGATGAAGTTATCATTGGATTTGGCGGCGGCGAGTTCTCCCGAATGGGTGAACACGGTAATGTCCAACTTCCCGGCCTTCTTGCAGGATCACGCCGATTGTGAACGCAAGGCTTCGGCGATGGCGATGAGTTTTGTGGCGAAATATCCGGATCGCGTTGAGATCATCCCCGAACTCATCGAGACGGCGGTCGAGGAACTGGGGCATTTCCAGCAAGTCTATGCGCACATGGCGAAGCGAGGTATTCAACTAGCGAAGGAAATGACACAAGACCCTTACATTCAATCGCTGCTCAACCTTTGCCATTCGGATCCGATTAGCCGTTTCCTGGATCGCCTGCTTTTGGCGTCAATTATCGAGTGCCGCGGGGCGGAGCGCTTCCGGTTGGTTTGGGAAGCGCTCGAAAATGGCCCCGAATTAAAGGAATTCTACCATCACCTCTGGGCATCGGAAGCGAAGCACGGCAATATTTTCGTCAAGATGGCGCTTTGTTATTTCAAGGAGGATCAGGTCTATGCGCGGCTTAACGAGTTGAACCAAGCGGAAGGGCGGATCATTCAGTCGCTAAAACTGCGGCCCGCGCTCCATTGAAGCCGAGACGCCCATCAAACAGTTGTTTGACTGTTCTCCTGGAGGGAGATTTGACAATAGCCCGGCAGTTTACTGCCGGGTGCACCCGTCGCCATTGCGTTTAGTCCCGCAGGGGCGGTTGAATGGACGTCGCGTCCTGCGTTACCTATTGCAGTTCCGTTTTTCAGCACCAATTGAACAAGCGCATTGAAGACAATGAGAATGTCCGTGGATTAGTTCAGCCGTCCCTCCGGGAGAAGATGCTTGGTGCGGACGACGCATCGACAATCAATGCTGCGTGAAACTCTGCGTTACGAGGCAGAATGGAACACGACTCAGGCTTGGCTGGCTTCTCGGTTGCCATCCGCAGCCAGCGGTTTGGTGACATCCACGCCTTGCCAACAGAGCGCCGCGAGTCCGAAGCTGCACGCGTAAATGATAAATACCATTTCAGGGTGTTTGGCTTGAAAGAGGTATCCGGCCAAAATATTGCCGAGTGCACCGGCAAAACTGCCGATCATATTCATCGATCCTCCGATTGTCCCAGCGTAGCCTTCGCCTACATCCGCGCACGACGCCCAGGCCGGCGCCATGGAAAGGTCATTACAGAAAAAGATGAAACATAATAGGAAGGCGAGCATCCAAAAATCCTTGGCCATCGGCAGACAGAGCCATCCCACCCCGCCCAAGCTCATACCAAGCGTGCCGCTCAACCGGCGGCCCCACTTCCGATTTCCGGTCTTGCGGATGATCCAATCGGAAAGAGCGCCTCCGGCCAAGCAAGCGACTGCGCCGCACGCAAACGGAAGGCTGGAAAGCCAGTCCGTTTGTTGGTCCGGCAATTGACGATGCTTTTCCAGGTAGGTGGGCAGCAGCGTCACGTAGAAGTTCGCGGCAAAGGCCATGCAACCGTACATCAGGCAAAGCGCCCAAACATTGCGCGAACGCAGAATGAGGCCCCATGGAATATTGTGATGGGAGTGCCCTGCGGAAGAAACGCGGCCCGCCGAAATTAGGTCGCGCTCGGCCGCAGTCACAGTCGTTTTTTCCTCCGGCCGGTTCCGAAACCAAGGCCAGAAGGCGGCCGCCCAAATAAACCCGAAGCTAGCGACAATCCAGAGCGGCGTTTGCCAATTCCCGGTCCGGACCATGAGCCATCCCAAGAGCAGTGGGATGACCATGCCGCCAAGCCGCGTGGACATCCAAATGAACCCTTGCGCTGAACCGCGTTCGCGCAGCGGCATCCAGTCTGCCATTATGCGCGAGAGGATCGGAAAAGCCCCGGCTTGGATGGCGCCGAAAAGAAAGCGTAGAAGCAAAAGCACGGCGAACGGCAAGGCCGTTCCTGTGGGCAACACTGTGACGAGCGCCACGCATCCCGTCAGCAGTCCGGAGCCAACGACCAGAACAGTGAGCAAGTGGCGGGCGCCAAACCGATCACCCATCGCGCCCCAAGGAATTTCGAAAATGCCATACGCGACCATGAAAATCGCGGTGAGCCAGCCTGCATGGTGATCTCCCAAACCGAGGTCGTTCGAGACCTTTGGCAACGCCCGCGCAAAGCCGACGCGATGAATGTAAACGATGATTGCCATCGTGCAGGCCGCGGCGAGAACTTGATAGCGCACGCGGCTGGCGCGTTCGCGTGCAGAAGCGCTTTCGGTCTCAGGGTTCACGGATGTGCAGACTTACAGAATGCGGAGGCTGCTGCAACACTAACCGAGCCCGGCAATGCAATTCCGAACTTGTCGCGTTCCGAGGCCGCGAGCAGAAAGGGCTAACCGTCTTCCACCATTAAGTAGCGACGATGGTCAGTGCGACGGCACCGATAACCGCGATGACACCGCCAATGAGCGAACGCCTCGTAGGTTGTTCGCCTTCGACGACTTTAGCGAAAGGAATCACGACCAATGGAGTTGTCGCGACAATCGGCAAAACAATCCCGGTGGCAGTTGTAGCCAACGCCCATTGAAAACAACTCACACCCAACGTCGGACCCGATAGGGCATTGGCCACGATCCAGGGCCAGACCAGGCGCCATTTGTCGCTGGTGAATGGAGAAAATGGATCTGATGTCTTTCCATTCACCCACTTCCGGCCTTGTTTGACTGCGACGAGCGAGAGTGCTGCGATGACCCAACCGGCGATGATTCGTTGGTAGGCGGCGCTCATGCCATCAATCGGTTCATTGGCGAGGTCCGCAACCTGGTACGCCTTGCGGCTGAGGACCGCACCGATGGCCTGGCCCAAACCGGCGATCGCTCCATAGACAGCGCCGGTCGCGAGCTTTCTCGGGGTCAAGTCTAGATGCTTGCTCGGCGCTAGTGCCAGAGAAACTCCCAATAGAATTGTCGCGCTACAGCCAATTTGGATTACGCCCAGGCTTGTTCCCAACCACCACCATTCAGTCACAGCCGCGAATGGCGTGGCCAGGCAATGAACGATCATAATCGATAAGCGCGACCCGATGCGCGGCAGTGCTTGATAAAGCGCGAGATCGCCAAGTCCAAAGCCCACAAAACCACTCAACAGAAAGTACGGAAAGGCCTGGCCGGATAATCCCTGGCCAAAACCATGAGCCCAGACCGCCAAAAGCAGTGTGGCGAGCGTGATCCGCCAGAAATTCGCCTCAATCCCGCCGATGAGTCTGGTCATGCGATTGGCCGAAACGGCCGAGATCGCCCAGAGCACAGTCGTCAGGAATGCGGGCAACATAATGGCCGTGTAGTTTGTCCGCCGCGAAGAGCTTGTCACGCACAGATTGCCGGCGACTGTCCAACATTTGAACGAACTGTCCAATTCGAGGACAGTTCGCGATTTCGGTGTGACAAGATTCCGGCCATTTTCGAGGGATTGTCAGCGGCATACTGCGTGCTTCCGCTTCAGCCGGGTCAAAGCGTTGAAGCAGTATGAATGGAAAGTAGAGCAGGCTTCTTCAGTCTGCCGGTTCAGGGGGCGTTTGCCCCCCTGAACCAGGGTTCCGCATAACGAGCGGATGCCCCCAAAGCTGGCCTCTGTTCGCGAACATTAAGGGCATTGGTATGGATTCGAAACTCGAAGAGCTGTCGCATTACATTCGCCAAACGCTTCCTCAACCGAAGGCGATCACGCGCCTTGCGGTCATCGAGAAAGCTCAAGCGGTAAGTTTCGCGTGGCATTCCCGCGAATTTATCGTGAAACCGACCTGCGAGGTTTTGGAACTGAAGGGCAATAGCCTTTTCATTACCGGCGCCTCGATGCTCATTCAGGCCGCGTTCACCAAGAAAGATAAGAACGAGAAAGTTTTGGTAGCGGTTGACGAAACGTTGCAGCAGGTCGAGGACTTGGCGTCGAAACATCAGACGGAACGAGCGCTCAGTCTGTTGGAACCGGTCAAGCAAACGCTTCGAAGGCTAATCGGTCCTGGCGCGTCAAACGGGCGTCCCGCCTAACCGGCTTCTCGCTTGGAATGGACCTTCGCTTTGGTCCAGAGGCAGGGCGCGTCACACGGCCATTCGTTAAGCCCTGACGTTTTTAGAAAAGCCACTTCTTAATCTTAATTCCGGGCAGGGTCGGCGGGCAACTGCCGGTCCTACCCGAAATTAAGATTATCAATCACGTCGAATACCCTTAATAAAGAAGGCGTATGAGCCTAAAGTTCTTAGCCGCGAGGCTGTCTTCGATGGGCGCCGTTGTCGCCATTCTCGGTTCGACCGTAACATATTGCAGCGCTCAACGCGCGAATCTTCGCGTCGGCGAAGGAGTGACCGACATCACGCCTGGGATCGGGACAGAACTTGCGGGATTTCACAAAGCGCCAGGCAAAGAACGGCGCTCCGCACGTGTTCGCCAGCCATCGAGTGCGCGAGCGTTGGTTCTGAGCGACTCCGCAAACAGGTCGTTCGCGATTGTTTCGTTGGACGTCTGCGCGGTCTCGCAGGAATTCTGTCGGAACATCAAGAGCGAGATCGCGCGGAAGAGCGGGATTAAGGCTGAGAACATTCGCATCGCCGCAACGCACACTCATTCCATGCCGACGTTGCGGTACTTCCGGCAGTGGGGACGTCTCCCAGAGGATTACCGCGATCTCGTGGCCAAGCGGATCATCGAGGCCATTGAACTCGCCCAAAAGAATCTAACTCCCGCAAAGTTATTTCTGGGCAAGGAACGAGTCGCCGGCGCCAGCCACAATCGGACGAGCGAGAAATTCAAGACAGAGGAGCTTTTCACTCAGGAATCGAATGACGGCGAACGCTGGCTCGATACGACACTTCATGCGCTCCATTTCGTCCGCGAGGGAGCTGGCCGGAACGTCCTCTGGTACCAGTTCTCCGCTCATCCCGTTTGCTATGCCGATGAAACCTCTGGTCCCGATTTTCCGGGCCTTGTCGCATCGAAAATGAAGGCTCAAATCGGAATTTCGCCTTCGTTTCTTCAGGGGCATTGCGGCGACGTAAACTCCGGAACCAGTGGCCGCGGCGACGCCGAGGCGGTTTCAGATGCCATCGTGAAAGCGCTTCAACAAGCGATCAAGACCGCGCGGGCCGTGGATGTAAGCGAAATTCGTCACGTCACCGGGACGTTCCGTGCGCCGTTGGACATTGACCTTCACAAACGACAGCTCGAGGAATACAGCAGCGACCCGACGAAGTGCACGAAAGGACCTTGGGTGGATGCGGAATTCGCCCGTGAATGGCACGAGGTTGCTTCGAAATGGGACGTGAATCAAACTGCATACGCGACACCCATCTCAGCAATGCGCCTAGGCGATGTTGCCCTGTTCTTTCATCCCGGCGAACTGTATAGCGTTTATGGCCTCACGCTGCGGCGCGACTCAGGATTTCGCGACACGCTTGTTGTTGGCTACGTGGACGATCTCGTCGGATATGTTCCTGATCCAAACGCCTATGCTCGGAACGAATACTCGGCCATGGTTGTTCCGAAGATCATGAGCTTGCCGTGCTACAAGCCGGAGGTCGGGCGTGCCTTGACAGCAGCCGGGCTCGAACTCCTGCGGCAGTTGAGGTAGGCAGCGAGCAGTGTCAGTAGAGCTTGTCGCAGAAGCGCGGTTTCCGGGCCTTCATCGCAAACTTAATCGCAGGACTTTGTCGGGAGTCACGATTTGACAAAGTTCTCGACCAAGTTCACGACCAAGTTTCTCCGTGCGACAGACTTTTGGGACTGTTCTTAGATAATAAAGAGCTCACTTCGCTTCTGACGAAGCCGCGGGCGCTGGCGCTAATTCCGAATCCGGCTTCGAAGCCACTGCATTCCAAAGCACCGCCATAATGGCCGCAGCCAGGAACGCGCAGCCCGCCCAGAAAAAGACCGCGGTTTTCCATCCATGTTGTTCGACCAAGTGGCCTGTGAATTTGTCACCCGCAGCTGCGCCCATGTAACCCATGAAATTGACGAAGCCAACCGCGGCGGCCGCCGCACCTCCGCGCGCGAGGTCTATGGGAAAGGTTCCAACCAGCAATACCTGTGGGCCAAAAATGCAAAAGCCGACGAAAAACAGAACGATGACCGAGAGCAAGAAACCGGCTTGAACGACATAATGGTATGAGATGGCGAAAAGACCCAGCATTACCAGCAACAAACAGATGACTGGCGCACGGCGTCCTCCGAAGAAGCGATCCGTTGCCCAGCCGGAAACATAAGCGCCGGCAATTCCGCCAAACGGAAGAACAGCATATTTGAAGGCGGCCGATCCAACATTTGTTCCCTGCACCTCTTTCAAATGCGTTACTCCCCAGTCCGTGAATCCATAACGGCAGGCATCGAGGAGACAGAGCGACAATGCCATCAACCAAAGGGCTGGGTTGCTGAGCGTGATTCCGATGTTATGGAGAATGGCTCCCTTAGGCCTTGAGCCGTTCGAAACGGTTCCGTGGCTTGAAAGCAAATTGTCATCGCGCGCGGTCGGCTGCTCACGCAGGCAAACCAGCATATGTATGCCGGTAAGGGCAAGCAGGATCGCCGGAACGTAAAGGGCCCCGCGCCACCCAAAGGTTTGTGCAGCCCAGCCCGCGACGACGAACGTCAAGGCGCCGCAAAGCTGGTAACCTGTTCCTATAATGCCAATGGCTTTCCCGCGTTTCATGCTCGAAAACCAATCTGCCGCGACGCGCATGGTGGGCGGCCAGCCGAGCGCTTGGACGTATCCGTTGCACGCCCACACGAAGAGCAAGAAATAAAAACCGGTCTCGAAGCCAAACAAAAAGTTCAGCGAAGCCGAGCCGAACATTCCGAGCGCCAGGAGCTTTCGCGCAGATATGCGTTCGGCGAGCTGTCCGTTGATGAATTGGCCCACACCATACGCGAGCTTTAACGACATGAGGATCGTGCCCAGTTGCGCCTTGCTGTAACCCAACTCTGTCTGGATTCCCGGCAACGCGACCGCCAGATTGTTCCGGCAAAAATAAAAGGAACCGTACGTAAGCCAGAGGACCCAGAGAACCCCGGCTTCGCTCGCGAGAAAATTTTTCTCCGCAGCAGTTCTCATGATAGGAGCGCGCACCGCCGAGTCCGCGCGTTCTTTCGCTTCAAGCAATCGTTACGCTTGCGGACTCGGCGGTCCGCGCTCCTACGGCGAGGAACTGCTCTTTTCTCAGACTTCAATCTTCACAGATCGCGCAGATTCGCTCTAGACATTCCACAATTCTTCGAGGGCGCCTTTTTGGCTGTACTTGTAAACGACCCAGCCGAGGAGCAGTAGAAGCAAGAAGATCAGGAAGCGAAGCAAGCCAATTTTTCGGTCTCTTTTCTTGATGAGGCGCGCCAACTCCTCGTTCGAATACTTCAGCCAGTCATCATCGGAACCTAACTGGTAGTCGTTCTTCATGCTGACTACAGGACCGGCTTCCATGCCTCCAGCATGGCGCGCAATTCGTTGACTTCGTCTGCGCGGACATTCAACAGCGGCGGTCGAACCGGGCCGCCGGTCAAACCAATGATATCCATCATGGCTTTCATGACGGAGACTTCGTAACCTTTCCGCCGCGTTCGGAACGCATAAAGAGGAACAACATATTCGGACATCAACCGGTCTAGTCCTTGGCTGTCGTTTGCTGAAGCGCGTTCGTGCAGTTGCAGCGACAAACGCGGCGCAAGATTGGCAATGCTCGACGTATAGGCGCGAATGCCGATTGAATAATAACCTGGAACCAAATCGTCACCCGCGCCGCCAATCCAGGCGAGCCGGTCCCCGACCCGTTGCTTGATCATCTGGTATCGCCGCACATCGCCTTGTCCATCCTTCCATGCCACCAGCGTGCGGATCTTGGTGAGGCGTTCGACGGCAGCGGGCGAGAAATTCGCCCAGTCCCGGCTGTAAATAAGCATGCCCAAGCGACTCGCTTCGCCAATCGCCCGGTAGTATTCGAACAAACCCTCGTCATCCGCGCCGGGGTAGTACGGTGGAAATGCCAAAATTCCGCTTGCGCCCGCGTCCGCTGATTCCTTGGCGAGTTGAACCGCCATCGGTTGGTTAAAACCGACTCCGGCCAGAACGGGAATCTTTCCGCTCACTTCATTGACCGTCGTTTTGACAACATCGAGATGCTCGGCGGGGGTCAACGAATACATTTCCCCAGTGCCGCCGGCAGCGACAATCGCGCACAAAGGATGTTCGAGCAGGCGCTTGAGATTCTTTCGAAGGCCTTCGAGATCGAGAGAAAGATCCGTCTTAAAAGGCGTCACCGGAAAAGCGATGACGCCGGTGAATTTGCTGCGCAATTGATTGGGTTCCATACGATGCGGCTTGAAGTTTTGAAGCTCGGCGCAGGAATGTCGAGGACGGAGTTGATCTTGCGATCAAGATCGGTTTAGCTCGGGACAAATTCAACTCACATGCGTGTTTCATCAAAACTGTTTTTCGAAGCCAAGACCGTAGCGCAGGGTTTCACTCGGTTTCACTCTGGTGCTCGCCTGCTTCCTATTGGGAATGGCCATGACTTTTCTCATCACGCGCGCCGCCGACGCTCCGCAGGAACGACCTCGAATTGTCGCTCATCGCGGGCTATTGAAGCATGCGCCGGAGAATACGTTGGCCAACTTCCGCGCCTGCCTTGAATTGCGAATCGGCTTCGAATTCGATGTGCGCCGCACTCGCGATGGGCATCTCGTTTGCCTTCACGATGAAACGATCGACCGAACAACGAACGGGACGGGTCCAGTCACGGAGACGAGGCTCGCCGATTTGAAAAAGCTCGATGCCGGCTCTTGGTTTGACCGCGTCTTTGCCGGTGAACAGATTCCAACCATCGACGAAATCTTTGCCTTGGCAGCCCAGTATCCGAAGGCAGACGTTGTGCTCGCTGTGGATCTCAAAGGCGGGGACAATCGGATTGAGGCCGACGCAGTCGCATTAGCGAAGAAGCACAAAGCGCTGAAGCGCCTGCTTTTCATTGGACGCGCCATCTCGTTTCCTGAAGTACGCCAGCGTCTCCGTGAAGCGGATGCGGAAGCGCACATTGCCGCCCTTGCCGAAAGTTCGGCAGAATTTGCCAACGCGCTTAACGACGGGAACGCTGACTGGGTTTATCTCCGCTACATTCCAAGCCGGAGCGACCTTGCCAAAGTGCATGCGGCCGGGAAGCGCGTTTTCATTGTCGGCCCATTGGTCGCCGGGCAGCAAAGCGAAAACTGGCAATCCGCTGCGCGTGTCGGCATCGATGCGATTCTAACGGATTATCCCCTGATCCTGCGAGAAGCACTGGGAGCCAGGCAGCCGTGAACGCGGGCGTCAGGAAGCCGCGCATTCTGGACGGTCGTAACGCAGAGTTTCACTCTGCTGTGGAGTTTGGACATTTTTGAAATCACCACCAATGCTGAAGAGCGATGAAGACACTGTCATCCCAACGGGCTGAAATGATTGCAATCCCGTCGGGATTGCC
>VHDE01000116.1 GCA_016871515.1 Verrucomicrobiota bacterium | reverse complement strand
CCGGAGAGCTACGGAGCCAAACCGGCGGCCTGGGTTCAGAGCTTGAATCCCGACCGCTTTCGGTGGTAGGAACGATGACCCCAAGAAACGGGAGGGGGAAGGTGACGGCTCGGTGCAGTCATCTTCTGCTTTCCAAATTGGATTAGCGGCGCAGAAAACCATGAAAAAACGAACCGTAGCAGGCCCAGAAAGTCTTACTTATTTTCTGCGCCCCGTGGTTTGAAAATGGGGGGAAGCTCAGATCCCGGTTACGATTGGCTTTTCGCCAAGCAGATCGCGGGTTTGGTGACTATGTACGGAGGAGCGAATTCACACATGGCCATTCGCTGCGCGGAGATGAAGATTCCCGCGGTCATTGGATGTGGCGAGCATAATTTCCGTTCCTGGTCTCGCTCGCAGATTCTTGACATAGATTGCGGCAATCGGTGTGTTAGGACGATCGAGTGAAGTCGATAATTCTTGCTGCTGGTCAAGGCGCCAGGCTGAGGCCTCTAACCGATGACCGCCCGAAATGCCTGGTCGAGTACAAGGGAAAAGCCCTGATCGACTATATCCTGGATGCGCACAGATTTGCGGGTATCTCGGACATTGTCATTGTTAAGGGATGCAAGGCCGAAAAACTCAGTCGTCCAGGCGTCAGGACGTGCATCAATCAACAGTATGATGCCACGAACATGGTCCATACACTGTTTTGTGCAGAGGACGAATTGCACGGAGATGTCATCATCTCATATGCCGACATCATCTATGGATCCAACCATATTACTCGGCTCAAAGAAGCTCCCGGTGATTTCTGCGTAGTGATTGATCGTCAATGGCGGGCCCTATGGGAAGCCCGAATGCAAGATCCTCTCTCGGATGCTGAGACTCTCAGGCTCGATCCGATGGGCAATATTATCGAGCTCGGTCAGAAGCCAAAGTCCTACGCCGAGATTCAGGGTCAGTACGTTGGCCTGATAAAAATCTCCGCTCAGGCCTGGCCACAGATTCGGCAGATGTATCATTCGCTTGATCGTCAGCGGCTCTACGATGGAAAAACCTTCGCTCAAATGTATATGACCTCTTTCATTCAGCTTGTCATTGATAATCTGATGCCGGTCCAAGCGGTTATGATTGATGGCGGATGGATGGAATTCGACAGCATTAGTGACCTTAGCCTTAACGTCACGATATGAAAACCGAATGGGATTACACTCATCTAGCTCGCGCCTATAGCAAGCGTCCCGACTACGCCGCCGATGCGATCGATGAGATGCTTCGTCGTGCCGATTTGCGGCCGCCCGCGCGGGTATGCGACGTGGGCGCAGGCATTGGCCACCTCACATTGATGTTAGCCGCGCGCGGACATGCCGTTACCGCGGTGGAACCAAATGACGCAATGAGACGTTCTGGAATCGAACGGACGGCTCAGTGTCCCCTTGTGCAATGGTGTGAGGCCACGGCCGAGCGTACGAAGCAGCCTGATCGAAGTTTCGACCTTGTTAGCTTTGGTTCATCATTTAATGTGACAAATCGTCAGGAGGCTCTTAAAGAGACGGCCCGTATCTTGAAGCCGACGGGTTGGTTTGTCTGCATGTGGAATCATCGCGACCTCAGGGATCCGATTCAAGAGCAGATCGAGGCAATCATCCGCAAAGAAATCGCTGATTATGACTATGGCGCAAGACGCGATGATCAAACGGATGTGATTAGAAGCTCCGGATTATTCAACGAAGTGGCCGCATTGCAAGGCACAGTCCGGCATTCGCAAACAATCGATGATTGTATTGAAGCGTGGCGCTCTCATGCGACGCTGCAGCGGCAGGCTGGAGAAAAGTTTCTATTGATCATTCAGCGGATCGAATCATTCCTGAGGGGCCTTGAGGCTCCTTTGATTGAAATTCCATACACCACGAGGATCTGGATGGCGCAGCTTTTGGCCAGCGCAACGGCGCAGTGAAATCACAGGCAGGTTGCCGCATCCTATGCTTCTGACCTCGCCATCGTGAATAAAACACTTCCGGCCGCGTTTGGGGATTTTAGCAAGACGGCCTGAAGTTCGTTTCATTGCCATTGGGAAACGCGCAGCCGGACTGTTGATCGAAGATGTCTTCACAAATACACAGCACGCCGACGGCGCAGAGACTTCCCGCGCAGAGCACGAGGGATCAGGTCCAGACCGCTTGGCCGGCGAAAAGTGCGATTGATTCGGCGAACGGAGACGACGATAGCCGCAATATCATCCGCAGCGTTCGTTTCTCGCCGATTGATGCCACGATGCTGGCGCAAACAAAAATCGCGCCTGTGGAAACAGCGGATGACTTCTGCGATTACTCCAAGGTCGTTGTCCGAAAACCATGGGGTTACGAGTATTTAGCATTCGAAAACGCGACGTCTGCTGTCTGGGTGCTTTACCTGAAGCCAGGCGCCGAGACCTCGATGCATTGCCATCCTAAGAAGAAGACGTCATTAATTGTGCTCGAAGGCAAAGTGAGTTGCACGACACTGAATGCTTCGTTCGAGCGCAACGCTTGTGAAGGCGTGTTAATTGAGAAAGGGGTGTTTCATCAGACGAAGGCGTTGACTCCGATGGGGGCGTTTGTCATGGAGATCGAGACACCGACCAATAAAAGGGACTTAGTTCGGCTTCAGGACAAATACGGCAGGGAAGGAAAAGGTTACGAGGGGCCGGAGATGTATTCCCCGAATTTGCAGAATTATAACTACGTTTCACTAAACTATAGCGGCGCCCCCGCAAACTTCCGGAAACGATTCGGCCAGTGTTCACTTTCTTTCAAACGACTGAAATCTACCGAAGAATTGGATGAATTATCCAGCCTGGCAGATGACGATGTCGTAAGCGTGTTGCGAGGGCGAATCGAGAATAGCGCAGGCGCTACTGTGATTGCGGAAGGTGATACCATAACCGCAGGCGAATTCCGAAAGTCAAAGGATTACGGCCTGGACGAGGAAATCGATTTGTTGGTGATGAGACGGATTGATCGCTTGATCAAGATTTCCGACTTCATCGCAACCTTTCTGAAGGCGCAAAATGTCCGCGAGGTTTTTCTTGTTCCCGGTGACGCCAACGTGCATCTCTTGGATTCCATTGGGCGACACGAGGGGCTTGGCTTTGTCTGCAACCAAATGGAAAAGGGCGCTTCGATGGCGGCTGAAGGGTATAGCAAAACGTTCGGAGATTTAGGCGCGCTGGTGATTTCATGCGGAGGGTCCGGGCCGAACGCTATCACTGGCGTAGCAAATTCATGGATTGATTCCGCTCCGATTCTCGTCATTTCAGGTCAGGCTCGAACAGACCAGGATACCAATGGAAAGGTTCGGCAGCTCGGGAACAAAGCCTTGAATATTGTCGATGTTGTAAAGCCCATCACGAAGTACGCAGTCAAGATCACTGATCCGACGACCGTTCGTTATCACTTGGAGAAGGCCGTTCACCTGGCGCGCGATGGACGGCCTGGTCCAGTTTGGGTGGACATTCCGATTGACCTCCAGGGAATGATAATCGATGAGCGCGAGTTGAAGCCATTTCGTAAATGGAAATCGCGCCGTAGAAGTGCGCTAACGGAGCGTGAGCGCGATCAGATTCTGGGGATGCTTGCGAAGGCGCAAAAGCCCGTTCTTCTGGGCGGCAATGGCATCCGCCTTTCTCGCAGTGAGAAGGAATTCGCGAGGCTGGCGCGGTTGCTGGGCGCCCCCGTGTTAACGAGTCGTTGCGGCGCCGACCTCTTGCCCGAGGATTTCCCTTTCTTCTGTGGCCGGCCCGGAGTGTACGGTCAGCGGCGGGCTAACTTCGTGCTGCAGAACGCCGATCTTCTTATTAGTATCGGCTCGCGACTTTCAATTCCCTTGATTGGCCGGAATGCCAAAGCCTTCGCTCGCGCGGCCCGGAAAATAGTTGTCGATGTTGACCGCAATGAATTGGAAAAGGAAACGATTCAACCCGACGTGGCAATCGAAATGGATGCCGGAGCATTCATGCGAGATATAAATGAAGCGCTGGCTGGATTTCGAGGAGAGTGGCCGGACTGGATCAAGCGCTGCGAAGAGTGGTCGATTAAGTTTTCGGCCTTAGCCGAAGGCTACCGCCACGGTGCTCTGATCAACCCCTATCTGTTCGTGCGCGAACTTTCTCGGTGCTTGCGAGAGCAAGAAGTCATTGTCGTTGATGGCGGTTCGATTATGAACTACGTGATGCAGACGTTCCAGGTAAAGTTTGGTCAGCGCCTCATCAGTTCGACTGGATTGGAATTGCCGGGGTTTGCTCTCGCCGGCGCCATCGGAGTCAGCATTAGCGGTGGACGGCGCGAGGTGATCTGCCTGTGCGAGGATCGAGGCCTGCATGTAAGTTTACCGGAGCTTCAAACGATTTCGAGGAGCCGTCTGCCGATGAAGATTTTTAATCTCCGCAGCAGGGGTAATTCAACGGTGCGAAAGATTCAAAAGGATTTCTTTGGCGGACGTTATGTTGGAACGGATGACGAGATTCTTTCAGGTGCGGCGGACTTGATCGAGGTGGCACGAAACTACGGTCTTCCCGTCCGCCAAATAGACAATCCCGATGAAGCCGAGAATCAAATCAAACAAGTCCTCGACTATTCGGGACCGATCTTGTGTCAAGTCAATGTGGACAGCGATCAAGAACTGATACCGCGCATGGGTTTCACAGTGCGAGAAGATGGGAAATGGCTCGCGAAGCCTTTGGAGGATATGTATCCTTTCCTGGATCGAAACACGTTGCAAGATGCGATGACAATTGACCTCTGGAGCGAACATTAGCCAAGATCATGATTAGACTAGCAGACTACGTAATTGCATTTCTTGAAAACGCAGGCATCGAAGATATCTTCACCGTCAGCGGAGGCGGTTCGATTTTTCTGTGCGACGCCGTGGCCCGCGCGAAGCGCATGCGCTACTACTGCTGCCATCACGAGCAGGCTGTTTCCATGGCGGCAGAGGGCTATGCGCGCGTGAAAGGCAGTTTGGGAGCGGCGTTGGTTACGGTCGGTCCTGGAGCTACCAACGCGATTACCGGTGTGGCCTGCTGTTGGATTGATTCGGTGCCGCAGATCGTTCTCTCTGGGCAATCTTATCTTAGCCAGACGGTGGGCAATTCCGGACTTCGCCAGGTCGGCGTCCAGGAGCTAAACATCATCGATCTAATCAGGCCGATCACTAAGTACGCAGTCTTAGTCACCGATCCAAGTACGATCAAATACCATCTTCAGAAGGCTATTCATCTCGCTACGACCGGGCGCCCGGGACCTGTCTGGCTGGACATTCCGGCCAACGTTCAGAATGCTCAGGTTGATGAGACGAAGTTGGCCGCGTTCGATTTGCATGAACAACCGGCGCAATTTGAGACGGACCTCAAAAGTAGCGTCGCCCAAATTATCGAGCGCCTGCGCAAATCGAAACGCCCGCTCATTCATGCAGGACAAGGCATCAAGATCGCCGGTGGCGCAAACGAGTTCATGACATTCGTGGAGAAGAATCAATTGCCGTTTGTCACCGCGTGGAATGCCAATGATATCGTCAATTCAGATTACGATCTCTTTGTCGGCCGACCCGGCGTGTTCGGACAGCACGGTGCTAATTTCGCGGTTCAAAACGCCGATTTTTATTTGGCGGTGGGAACGAGGCTTTCGCTGCCTGTGACAGGGTACAATTCGAAGGATTTCGCGAGAAACGCCTTCCGGGTAATGGTGGACATCGACAAGCTCGAATTGGATAAACAAACGCTCAGCTTGCATATGAAGGTCCACGCGGATGCGAAAGCGTTTTTGACAGAGCTGAACCGGCAATTGGCCCCGAACTGTGTTCGCATTCCGGAATGGCTGGCGCAGTGCCAAGCTTGGAAGGCGAAGTATCCTGTCGTGCTTCCTGAGTATCGGAACGTGAAAGGTTCGATCAACGCCTATTACTTTGTGGATTTGCTCTCGGACTTGTTGGATGCCGGCGATATTGTAGTTACAGACATGGGCGCCTCCTTCCAATGCACTCATCAAGCCTTTCGTGTAAAGCAAGGGCAGAGGGTAATGACGAATTCTGGGTTCGCTCCGATGGGTTGGGGGTTGCCGGCTGCCGTAGGCGCTTGCCTCGCGAACCAAAAGAAACGAACAATCTGCATTGCTGGAGAAGGCGGGTTGCTGATGAACCTTCAAGAACTCGCGACCGTGATGCACCACCAACTTCCCATCAAACTGTTCATCTACAACAATGGGGGCTACCTCACGATCAAGCACACGCAGAAATTAGGGTTTGAGGGCCGATTGATGGGCTGCAACGGCGAGACCGGGCTATCGTTCCCGGATATGCTCAAGATCGGTGAAGCTCACGGAATCCCATCGGTCAGGTTGACATCCCAGGATAACCTGAAAGACCGTGTATCTGCTTTTTTGGATTCTCCAGGCATGGGCATCTGTGAACTAATGCTCAATCATGACCAGGAGCTTGCTCCCAAATTGATCAATCGACGCATGGCAGACGGCACAACCAAATCGACACCTTACGAAGACTTATATCCGTTTCTGGACCGAGAAGAAATCCAGGCCAACATGATCGCTGAATGCGACCAAACTCAAGTTAATGATGCCAAATCAGAAGCGAGCGCTTATTATAACCGGTAAACTCGTCCAGGATCACGAGTTCGTTTATCCGTACTATCGTCTTCAGGAAGCGGGCTACGAAGTGGACGTCGCGGTCCGCGGCCGTGAAACGGTGCTCGGAAGCATCGGTGTCAAAATCGTTCCGACCAAGGATATACCCGAACTAAAGGTCGCGGATTACGACGTGCTCGTTCTTCCGGGTGGCGCGAAGGCGATGGAATACATGCGGCAAGACCGGGAAATCATTGACTTCATCGCAAACTTTCACGCGGCCAAGAAGGTCATTGCGGCGATTTGTCACGCAAGTCAAATGCTGATCTCGGCCAGAATCGTCAAAGGCAAAAAACTTTCCGGCTACTACAGCATCAAGGACGACATTGAGAACGCAGGAGCAACATATGTCGATGCGCCCTCTGTTACCGATGACCGGATAGTGAGCTGTCCGCATTACAAGCATCTGGGTCCTTGGATGAAAGAGGTTCTGGAGCAAGTCGAACGTAACAGCCATGCCCGAGCATAAAGGGATTCTGTTCGATTTCGATGGGACGTTGGCGCGGACCATGGAGGATAACTATCGGGCGTGGCGTGCCATCACTAAGGATTACGGCTTGGATCTTCAGCCTGAAGACTATTATCCGTACGAAGGTTTGCGCGCAGAGGAACTCGTACCCTGGCTTTTTCGTAGCAAGCCATTGGTTGGTGCTGACGCGCGGACACTCTCTCGATTAAAAGACGAGTACTATCTAAAGCACCACCAATTCTCTCTTTATCCCGGCGTGGAAAGACTCGTCAGCGACTTAAAGCACCACAAGGTCAGCTTGGCTATCGTGACGGCAGGTCTCAGAGGCCGAATCGAGAAGTCCGTTCCACCGGCGTTCCTCGCCAGTTTTGACACGATTATCACCGGCGAGATGACGGCGCGAGGCAAACCCCATCCTGATCCTTACCTTAAAGCGACAGAACAGGTTGGGTTAGAGCCTTCCGAATGCATCGTTGTCGAAAATGCTCCGATTGGTGTGGAAGCGGCAAAAGCAGCCGGTTGTTTCTGTGTGGCCGTATGTTCAACTGTTGATCGCAAATTGCTAAAGAGAGCGGACGCAGTCGTGGATTCGTTTCGTGACATTTCAAAACTGGCTGTCATTCAGGCTCTTACAAGATGCCTCGTCCCATCAGTGGAAGACTGAAGCATGGTATGACGGCTGCTCCGCACGGTTTGGCCCTGATAAACATGGCTTTGAGCCACCAATGGTGTGCCGGTTCGGAAGAAAATAACGCGAGTGTGGCTTGATGAGAGCCGAGAAGACTGCACTATGTGCGGGCTTTGCCAGACTACTTGCCCTGACGTCTTCTATGTCCCTGAGAAAATGGTTGTTCTGGAAAACGCTGATTTAAGCCAAGTCGAGAAAATTGAGGCGGCTGCAACCGGTTGCCCGGTTTCGGTAATTGCCCTCGAATATGATCATTCGACCAGGCGAGATAACGTTGAATGAGCATCTGTCCTCGAAAAAACGCGTACATTACGCAGTTCAATACGCCATCCGCACGCAACCTGATGCCGTTGGCGGCCGGCTTATTGTACTCGTATGCTCGCTCGATTCCCGAGATTGAAAAAGCATACCGTTTCCACATCGAGATCATGCGTGAGCCGCCTGAGATGGTGGCCGAAAAGTATGAAGACCCTTTCATCCTAGCGTTCTCGACGTATTTTTGGAATTTCAATCAGAGCATCCTGGTTGCCCAAGCCAGCAAGGCGCGGCATCCCAATGCGCTCGTGATCTTTGGCGGTCCGTCAGCTCCGCTTCACGAACAGGAAACGCGTTCATTCTTTTCCAAGCATCCGTATGTGGATGCCGTAGTAGCTGGAGAAGGAGAAATTGTCTTTGCGGACATGCTCCAGGCCCTGGCGCAAGGTCGAGGACTCGAGACAGTTGATGGGCTCTCGGTGCGACGCAAGGATGGTAGTGTACTGTTCAAGAACAAGCGCGAGTACATTCGGGACATCGCTGTAGTTCCATCGCCCTTCCTCGATGGCACATTTGACGATTTGCTGAAACGCTTCGGCGAACACATGACGGGTGTCGTTTGGGAAACCAATCGAGGATGTCCCTTCACGTGCACGTTTTGTTTTTGGGGCGGCCCGGATTCGAAGATCAGTCAATTCCCAATTGAACGCGTGTACGCCGAGCTGGATTGGATTAGCCGCAACAGGATTTCGTACATTTTCGGCGCCGATGCAAATTTTGGAATCTTGAGGCGTGATTTGGACATTGCGCGCTACATGGCCAAACTAAACCGGGAGACTGGGTATCCGAAATACTTTGTCATCAATTGGACGAAGAACTCTACCGAAAAGATTTTTGAGATTGTGGATGCCTTAAAGGATTCCGGGGTCAAGTTCATGATGACGACCTCGGTCCAGTCGCACAATCCCGAGACGCTCCAGGCGATCAAGCGGCAGAACATTCGGCTGGAAAGCTTCCAGCGGATTCTTGAAGAGGCGAGCAAGCGACACTTCGACACATATTCCGAACTTATTCTCGGGTTGCCGTTAGAGAGTTATCGAACCTTCGTGGATGGCGTCCGCAAAGTTCTTTCGGACAACTTGCACTACCACTTCAATCTTTATCAGTGCGTCTTGATCCCTGGAACCGAGATGGCTGACCCGGCATATGTCGCGCGCTATCAAATCCAGACCCGGCGTTGCATCATGAACCTTGGAAAGACTGTTCATGAACTAGACTCTATTCCTGAATACGAAGACATCGTGGTGGGAACTTCGACCATGCCGATTGAGGACTGGAAGAAGGCCCACATGTTCGGATACTTCACGAAGGCGATTTACGGATTCAGAGCCGGGTTCTTTATTCTGAATTACCTCAAGCGGGAGTATGAGATCGACCCAGTTGCCCTGATCGAGTTCATCATTCGACGAGCGTCGGACGATCCGACTTTCACCGTGCTATCCCGAGTTTTGAAGCAACTGGCGCAATTGCAAGAGCAAATCCTGAGCGGCGACGGGAACGAAACCATCAAGTTGGAAGGTGTTGCTTCTTCACTTCATCCCGAAACGGCCGCACTCGTCTGCATGCTCTCGGACAAAGCGCGGTTTTATGCCGAGGTGCGCGAATGCGTCGACAGCTTCTTAACGCTTCACGGCCAGGAAATCGATCGCGAAGCGTACGACGACGTGTATGCCTATCAGCAAGCTGTCATTCCGACTTGGACCAGTACGAACAAACATGTGCTTCATCTGAGATTTGACCTCCCGGCCTATTTTTCGGAGAGAAGTCCATTGGTGCGCAAGGCAATTACGCTTGTGCTTGGGGAAGGTACAGAGTTTAAGAACGCGGATGAGTTTTTGCAGAAGCAGATTTACGGCGGAATGATATTCGCCTTGCTGAAGGCGAGTCCTCTGGAACAGAAGCAGCCGTTGGTGGCTGCAACAGTTTGTTCGGATCAACTCAACTCCCAGCCATCGGAAGGAAGGGAATTGGATTTGGTCAGGTGAACAAACAATCTCCGACGCCATGATTTTCACCGAGGATAAATACGTCAAACTGAGCGACCAACTGCCGCTCGATACTCCGTTTACCCTCATGATTGACCCGACGAACGTGTGTAACTTCAAATGCACGTTTTGTCCGACGGGGGATGAGTCTCTGTTAAAGCGGGCAGGCCGGCCAATTGGGAAAATGGATTTCCCGCTCTTCTGCAAGATCATTGAGGATTTGAGAGAGTTTCCGCGCAAGGTGAGATCGTTGCGTCTCTTCAAAGATGGCGAACCATTCGTAAACCGCGATCTGATCAAGATGATCGCCTTCGCAAAGCAAAAGGATGTCGCTGATGAAGTGTATATTATTTCCAACGCTTCGTTAATCCGAAAGGAAATCGCCGATGGAATCCTGGATTCCAGACTTGACCGGCTCAGAATATCCGTCGAGCACGTAACTCCAGAGAAATACAAAGCGTTAACGAAGACATACGAGGATTATCGGCGTATTGTCGAGAATGTCCGCTATCTTTACGAGGAGAAGACGCGGAGAAGCCACCATCTCCATATCAACGCGAAGATTGTCGATACAGGTTTAAGCTCGATCGAACTGGAAAAGTTCCGAAACGATTTTGGACCGATATCAGACGAGTTGACGATCGAGAGCCTGATGGGCTGGAGCAGCACGTTCGACAAAGATATGACCTTGGGTTCCAAGCCTCGGACGGGCATCGATGGAAGGACTCGCATTGCTGAAATCGAAGTTTGTCCTGAACCCTTCAAGGGGTTGGCGATCAATTTCGACGGCACCGTATCGGTCTGCTGTGTCGATTGGAGTCACGGAACATTGGTGGGCGATACGCGTCAGGAGAGGTTGGTTGACATTTGGAACGGCCCTCGACTGCACGCGTTTCGGATGTTTCACTTGCAGAAAGAGCGAAAGAAAATCCCCGCTTGCGCCAACTGCCAGTACTTGAAAGGACACAAGGATATGTCGCGTCTCGACGACATGGCCGCGGAGTTATTGGAGAGATTCACTCAGATCAATATCAATGAGGTAATGAACCATGGAATCACTGTTTAAGAAAGAATGGGCCGCCATAGAGCGGGACGAGACGCGGCCGCGCCGGCTGCGAAACTATGTGCGAATCCCATTTGCCGAGATCAAACGACGTACTCTTGCCCAGGACCCGGAATTCGTGCGGCAGACGGTGAATTCCCTTTACGCAGGGGATGTGTTGGTGCTGCAAGGTGCCTATCCCACCGGTTTCATTGAAGATATCAAAGTGAAGGCGTTTGAATGGGGAAAACAGCGTCCATCTAGTTTTCACAAGATGCTCGGACGCACTCCCGATTTTCATCGGATTATCGACGAATCGTTGGCTCACAAGTACAGCATGGAATCGATTCGGCACATGTATTATTTCTTCCGCTGGAATGATGATCCGTTGGGTCTAATGGATCAGGTTTATGACAAGTGGCGAGTGATCAAACTCATTGGTGGTTTTGATTTCGATCAATACGAAAACAACACGCCTGACGATGGAGTCGTTGATCGGATTATCATAGCGCACTACCCGTCGGGCACGGGAGAGTTAGAGACACATTCGGACCCATATAAATTTCAAAGGACGATCATGGGCACGAAGATGAGCATTCGCGGAATCGACTATCAGGAAGGCGGCCTCTATTTCGTGGACGACAAGGGAAACGAGGTGGACATCGAAAACAACATTGATCTTGGCGATATGTACCTCAGCTACGCTACGGTCTTGCATGGCGTGCGAACTATTGATCCCGGACAACCGACGGATTGGAATAGCATCAAAGGGCGGTGGTTCCTCGGCCTTTACAGCGCTGCCTCGGATGTGCCGAAAGACCGGCACACTGGGTATGGCGTTACGAAATCAGAATATCTAGGGAAAGCATATGAAAACTCAGCAACTCCCACCACTGTTGGATAGTTCCCGCTACGCAGATTTGCTGAAGCGATTCAGCGAAAGCGGACCCTTTTACACGAGTTATCCTGTGATGGCGGGATGGCAGAAGGATTTTGGCCACGACGAATACATCGCGGCCTTAAAGGATTTTTTTACCAAAGAAGGTTCGGATGCACCGTTGCATCTTTACGTCCATATCCCGTTTTGCGCAAAGCTATGCTGGTACTGCATTTGCAACATGACGGTTTCCAACGACCGGGCGAAGATCCAGCAATTCCTCAATTATCTCCTCCGCGAGATTGATCTGCTTCGACGCTTCTTCGACCAGAACGGGATCAAACCGAATATTCGAGAAATCCATCTTGGTGGCGGCACTCCATCTCATTTGGATAGCGACCAGTTTGCGCAGCTTACGGCCAAGCTTTCCACGTTGACCAACTTGAAGGACCTTGACGAATTTGCGATGGAGATTGATCCGCGCACGACGGATCGCGAAGACTTGGCCTTCTTCGCTTCGCAAGGGGTTGATCGCATTTCGTTCGGCGTTCAGGATTTTGATCCAACGGTCCAAAAAGCGATTAATCGAGTGCAGCCTTTCGAAATGGTCGATGAACTGTTGTCGCCCGAAATCCGAAAGCTCTATACCGGCTTCAATTTCGACCTTCTCTATGGTTTGCCTCACCAGACGAGAGAGACTTTGCAGACCACGCTTAAGTTGGTCGAGAAATTGGCGCCGGAGCGTGTTTGCTTTTACAAGTACGCCCATATCCCCGACGTCCGCAAACACATGAAAATGATCAAGGACGCAGACCTGCCACCCGCCGAAGAATTGCCTCTCATGTGCACAGAATCAGTGCAAACTTTGATCGAGCAAGGTTACGTGTGGGTGGGCATAGATTTCTTTTCCAAGCCGCCTGATGACTTGGCCGTGGCTGTGGCGAACAAAACGCTCCGTCGTACGTTCAACGGCTACACGTCAGGCCGGACGGAGCACATGATTGGTTTAGGCCCGACGAGCGCAGGCGCCTTTGGCCGCTATTATTCTCAAAGTCTCTTCGAGTTTCCTGATTACTTTAAGGCCATTGATGAAGGAAAGTTCCCAGTGTTCAAGGGTTACAAACTTAAGGCTGATGAGGTGATTCGACGCGATATCATCTTCCGGCTCTTTTGCGAACAACGTGTTGATCTTGATGAGATCGATTCAAGCTACGGGATTCATCACGAAGAGTATTTCGATTTCGAACTCGCCAGGCTGCGCTCCGAATTCGTCCCGGATGGAGTCTTGGAATTTTCCGGCAACACGATCAACGTGACACCGATGGGGAGACTCTTTTTACGCCATATCTCTCGCGTGTTTGATACATTTACTCGCGATACGGCTTACCAAGTGCCCCGGCCCGCTTTGACGGGAAACCGCAGTTTGATGTGAATCCACTTTTACCTTGAGAAAGTTTAACGCGCTTGAAGGCTATCCCGAGCCGCCCCAACCCCGTCGGGTTAGTCCTGCGCTTCGCACCATCCGGCATCGCATCTGCGCGAGCTATCGTGGGCCGGAGTATTATCACGGGGATAGGACGGGTGGACACGGTGGGTATCGCTATGACGGACGTTGGCGTCCGATCGCGGCGAACATGTGCCGCGAGTATGGGTTGAGCGGCCAATCTTCGGTGCTGCAGATTGGCTGCGAGATGGGGTATCTGCTCCACGAATTCCTGCAGCTTCATCCGTCGATGAACATTCGTGGCACGGATTTATCCGACTACGCGATCCAACACGCGCTTCCCTCCGTTAAGCAGAACATTCAAAAAGCGCCCTACGCCGTGCTGCCCTTCGAACAAGGGGCGTTTGATTTTGTAATTGGGTTGGGCGTAGTTTATGAACTGAACCTGGCGGACGCGATCGCGTGTCTGAAGGAAATCCAGCGAGTAGGCATGGGCAAGAGCTTTATCACTCTGGGGGCTTATAAGACCCAGGAAGACCTAATGCTCTTGCGGTATTGGAGCCTGCTCGGTACGACCCTCCTGCGTGAAGAGGAATGGGTTGAGGTGCTCAATCACGTTGGATATACGGGAGACTATAAGTTCAACACTGCTGAATCACTGGGGCTGGTGTTGGTTGAGGAAGGCAGTTGAATGAGGCCCGCCCTATGCCCAATTTAAGGGACAAGCGAATCATTGTTACCGGAGCATCAAGAGGACTTGGTGCAGAGGCGGCGAAATCGTTTGCCGACCAGGGAGCCACTTTGGTGCTGATGGCTCGCTCAAGGGAACGGTTGGAAGAGATCAGGAAGTCTTGCCGTGACCCAGACAAGCTGCTGAGTATCGATGTCGATTTGACAGACATGGCTCGCTTGGAGGAAGCGGTCGGTAAAGCTGTCGAGTTTCTGGGCGACGTGGATGTTGTCCTGCATGCAGCGGGCGGTGGCTTAGGGTTGCGCAGCGAACTTCTCGGGTATTCCGACTTTCACAAATTGTTTGCGTTGAATCTTGGTATAGCTGTCGAAATTAATCGTTTGGTCGCGCCGAAAATGAAAGAGCGTCGCACTGGTTACCTGGTGCATGTTGGATCGATCGCGTCGAGTGAAGGAGTTGGATCGGTGGGATACAATACCGTGAAAGCGGCTTTGGCCGCCTATGTCAGAAGCTTGGGCCGAGAGTTGGCAGCTTATCAAATTGTCGCCACCGGGATTCTCCCAGGGGGATTCTCAGGGCCTGCCAACGCGATGAAGCGACTCGAAGCCTCCCAGCCCGAGGTTTACAAACGTTTCATTGAAGAAAGGTTGCCGCGAGGTGTGATGGGGCAGGCCCGCGAACTGATTCCCATGCTGTCGCTTTTGTGTTCTGATGACGCATCAATGATGGGCGGATGCATGGTTCCCATCGATGCGGGAGAAGGACGTGCTTACTGCGTGTAACTCAATCGAAAACGTTGACCGCTTTTGCCGCCAGATAGCTTCAACCCTTAGATGTCCACTGTTGCAAACAATTCTTTAGTCTGCTTCTGCCATCGCAAGACGGCTGTAGATCTGGTGGCGGCTTACAAAAGATTAGGCAGCATGGAACTGCTGCAACAGGAAACCAAAGCCGGTTTGGGGTGCGGCGGCTGCCGGTTGACTCTTTTTTCGCTTTTTGGCGAAGCGCCAAAGAATCTCAATGTCCTCGAGCACAGTCATGTTCCAGGTGCAACGGCCTGCGTCAAACCGGGCATGCGGCTCATGAAAGGGCTGGTCGTGGCGGACGGGAACATTGAATCGACGATTTACGCTTCCAATGCCGTGCCGCCGCAGTTCGTCGATTGTGACAGCACGACCGACTTGGAGTACGCCCTATTTGATTTGGAAGGTCGCGCGGTTTTGCATCGCAGCGATTCATTCAAGACGAATCAGACGTTTGTTTTTGACAGTCGCAAGGAGACGTTGTCTCGACCTTTTTACGGGCTATTCCTGTTTCAATTGAAGCGCTCGAACTATGGGGCGTCCCGCTTCAATGTCCATTGGAGCAATGGACGCAGCACCACCACGACTCACGAAATCGGTGACAGTGGCCGGCCGGATGTTCATCTGCCGGTGATCGTCACCAAAGCGATCCTGGAAGGGCCGAACCGGATTTACATTTCGATGCAAAACACTTACAACGAAAATCCAATGCGCTGCACGATCCGCGTCTATGACGTGGACAACCGGGATGACATTACTTGGGATTGCCCCATTCCGCGTTTTGGAACGCGTTGGTTCGATGTCTTGGAACAATTCTTTC
>VHDE01000115.1 GCA_016871515.1 Verrucomicrobiota bacterium | reverse complement strand
GGACGGCGACGGTGGAACAGATCATGAAAAAGATCGAGCGGGCACGCGCCAAACTGGAAGCGATCAAGCCGGGATGCACCCAGCCGAAAGGGAAAAAGATCGCAAATGATACGTCTAGTCATTTGTGCACATACTACACTAGCTAACCATGATTACTGTCAACATGCACGAAGCCAAGACCCGCCTCTCGGAACTCGTCCAGGCGGTCGTCGAACGGAACGAAACCGTCGTCCTTTGCCGCGATGGGCAGGAGGTCGCGGAAATCCGGCGCCGAGGCCAACGCCGGCGCGCGCTGCGTGACCTGACGCACGATCCCCGGCTGCGAGTCCAATTCGCGCCCGGTTACGATCTGGTCGAACCGCTTTCCGAAGTGGAGTGGCCGGCCGATTTGCGATGAATGTGCTGCTCGACACCTGCGCGTTGCTGGCTCTTGCGCGCGGGGATTTGCCGGAAGCTGCGGCGGCCGCTCTGCGCGCCGCCCCGGAGGCCTGCGTTTCGGCGGTCAGTCCCTGGGAAGTGGCCATCAAAGCGGCATCTGGCAAACTCAAGTTGAGCCTGCAACCCGCACAGTGGTTTCGGAGCGTGGTTGAGCGCTACCGCCTGCGTGAGATTCCGCTCGAGGCCAAGGTGGCCTGCGCCGCCGCCGCATTGCCCGCGATCCACCGGGATCCCCCCTGGTATCCATAGCGCAGACTTTCCAGTCTGCGGTCCGCTGGATTTGATGATTTTGTCCTCCATGATTTTGTCCGCTGCTCCGTTCGGAACGGAGCAGCGCAACCGGGCTGCCGGGAGCGCGGTGGAAGGACAAAAAACAAATTGTCTTTCCTCGGCTCAACGGCGCCAGTACGATTTTTGACGTCAGATCGAAGTCAACGGCTTCTTTATGGCTTATGGGCCGGGAGGAACCGCGGCCGCCTGCCTGTCATTCTTGCAGTCACGCGGTGCTGCGCACGGAAGGCAGGCGGCCGTTAGGTCTCGCGCCGTTTATGTACTGCGACATTCGCCCGGAGATTATTCGCCTCAACTATGACTGCTAGCGCAATTGAATTGTTCCTCATCTTCATCTTGCTTGTCGCCAATGGAGTGTTCGCAATGGCGGAGATTGCCATCGTGTCGGCACGAAAAGCGCGGTTGCGCCAATTGGCGGAGGGCGGCGACTCACGCGCTGGCATTGCCCTCGAACTGGCGGAATCGCCAAACACATTCTTAGCCACCGTGCAGATTGGCATCACGCTTGTGGGAGTGCTGGCAGCGGCCTTCAGCGGTGCGACCATGGCCGAAAAGCTTTCCGTTCCATTGCAGCAAGTTGCGTGGCTTGCGCCTTACGCCGACAAGGCAAGCTTCGCGCTGGTCGTTACCGCTCTTACCTACTTCACGCTTGTCATCGGCGAGCTCCTGCCGAAACGGCTTGGTTTGGCGAATCCGGAAGGCATTGCGCGCGCGCTCGCTCGTCCTATGCGCGGTCTTTCCGGTATCGCGTCGCCGCTCGTAGCCCTGTTGAGTGCATCCACAGACGCGCTGTTGAAGCTGTTCCGATTCAAGGGCGGCAAAGAGGCGGCTGTCACGGAGGAGGAAGTGAAACTATTGGTTAAGGAAGGGATGAGGGCAGGAGTTTTTCATCCGAGCGAACCAGCCATGGTCGAAAGTGTAATGGCTTTGGATCGAGTTCCGGTGCGTGATTTGATGACGCCGCGCGCAAAAATCATCTGGGTCAACGTTTATGACGCGCACGAAGCCATCTGGCACAAGATTGTTGTCAGTGGCCACACGACCTTTCCAGTTTATGAAGGCAACCGCGATCGCGTAGTCGGCTTCATTACCGTCAAGGCCATTTATGCCAATCTCGCGGCTGGGACCGCCGTGAACGTGAAGGATTTGATGACTCCGACCCTGGTCGTGCCGGCTTCGCAATCCGCCAGCACGTTGCTGGAGAAATTCAAGCAAACCGGCAAACATGTCGCCCTGGTGGCTGACGAATTCGGTGGGATCACCGGATTGGTATCCCTGCATGACATTATGGAAGTGATCATCGGTGAATTGCCTTCAGCCGACGAACGATCCAAGCCTGCCGCCAAGCGTCGCGATGACGGGTCTTGGCTCGTGGACGGAATGCTTTCGGTCGAGGAATTTGCGCGGCAGCTGCCAGGCTTCAAGTTGCACATGCCGAGTGAGCGGGATTACCAGACATTCGGCGGGTTTGTGGTGAAGCACCTGGGACACGTTCCCCGCGAGGGTGAAACATTCCACCTGAACGGGTATCACGTGGAAGTGATCGATATGGATGGCTACCGCGTGGACAAAGTGCTGCTGATGCCGCTCAAGATGCGCGGTCAATCTGCGGACGGCCGTGCGCCGGAACAAAATCCAAATCCTCGCCCGCCGCCAGACGATCCAAACAATCAACCTGCGTAGCCATGCGAGTGTACACGCAGACATAATCTCAGCCCAGTTGGACGGATTCGACCAATTATGGCAAACCCTCGGAAGCTTTTGACGCGGGCCTTATTTCTCGCACATTACAGATCATGCCTAACCGATGGCACAACTCGATTGCGGCGATCCTGCTGATATTCTCGATTGGCGGGCATTGGGCGGTGTTGCAGTCGGGTGCTTGGGTGGGAATGTTTATCAACTTTTCGCAACACGATCCGGTGAGCGAGGCTCTGGTAAAAACTTTCGATGGGAATCATCCATGCCGAGTGTGTGACTTTGTCGCGGAAGGAAAGAAATCCGAGAAAAAGGAGGGGCCACAAGCCGTCAAGATGAAGATCGATTTCTTCTTGGAAGAAAGCACTCAGGAGTCATGGGACCCAAATTGGTCCGATGTTGACATCAAGTTTGCTTCGATCGCGTTCGAAAAGACATGCTCTCCTCCGACGCCTCTCCCGCGGTTTTCCTGAACGTTCCCAACGTCCGTCTTCAGCTTTCGCAAGCTGAAGGCCCTGACGCCCACGCCGGAGGTGCGCTTTCTTAGCTTAGCTGCTTAACCATTTATTTTGTGTCGTATTCGAACCGCAGCGGTGCGAGAGCTTTCACGCTCATCGAACTTCTGGTTGTCATAGCAATCATTGCAGTTTTGGCGAGCTTGCTTTTGCCGGCGCTCCTCTGCCGCCTCTGCCGGACGTTACGTTACATTATCCTGCCGTATTTCGAAGCGCGTATTCAGTTCGCAAGCAGGTCACCACGCTTTGAGTTTTCAATTAGCCCGAAACAACTCAACGGCGCAATGTGCTGCCGCTTGGTTGGCTGGGAAAATCTTATGTCACTGCTCAGCTCAGAGGAGATCCAAGAACGCATCCCGCATTGGTGACAGATGAGAAGTTCGCCAAGCCACAAACAAATCACCGCGCGGCGGCTCAGTGAGCGGCCGGAAGACAACACCCGGATGTGGCATCGCGCGCAAGGGTTCGGGCAAGAGGACAACACCGCAATTGTCGGCCACCAACCCGAGAATCGTGTAACCGCGCTCAGCAGTTTGCAGGGTCTTCGCACGAAATCCGGCGCGCGCGCAGGCTTCGAAGACCGACCGAGCGGCGCCAGGATAACTCTGTTCGGAAATCACTAAGAAAAAATCTTCAGACAGGTCAGCAAGCGAGATTTGCGGCTTGCGAGCGGCCCGATGTTTCTTCGGCAGCGCCGCGACAAAAGAACAGGTTCCGATTTTCCGTTTGGCCAGCCCGGCTTCGTCAGCTTCGTGGGCAAATGCAATAAAGCCCAGATCCAACCGTCCTTCAACGAGCGCCGCCGCTTGTTGGGTCGCGGTCATGTCCAGCAGATTCACCGCGATGCCGGGAAACGCTGCGCGGAAACGCTCGAGCATCGCAGGCGCAAGCGAATGAAAGAGGCCCCAAACATAGCCGACATTGAGCTGGCCGCGGCCAGCTTGGTCGGTGGCTTGCGCGACTCGGATGGCTTGGTCGCTGCGATCGAGAATGGATTGCGCCTCCCCCCAAAATGCCTGGCCGGCCTTGGTCAGACGCACGGCACGCCGATTTCGTTCGAGCAACAACACACCCACTTCATCTTCCAATTGCCGGATTTGACGGCTCAGCGCGGGTTGCGCCACGCGAAGTTTCTGCGCCGCCTTCGTGAAGCTGAGCTCGCGCGCGACTCCGACGAGGTAGCGCAGGTGCCGAAGTTCCATGCGCGGCACGATAGCGGAAAGTTATCCCTGTGCGAACTAAGAAGTATTGGCGCGGCAATCCGCTCCCAGGTCAATATCGTGCGAATATGAAAGGGCAACTCGCATACTATTCCAACAAGCTCGAGTTCGAAACCGACTCGTGGGACCTGAAAACGGCGCTCGAAAAGGGAGAGAGAATCGTCGTGATTGACGCGCGTTCGGTCGAGAGCTACCGGCGCGAACATCTTCCTGGCGCCATCAACCTGCCGCATCGAACGATGACCGCAGACTCCACCAGGCATTTGGACAAGGAGATCCTGTACGTCATCTATTGCGATGGGGTCGGCTGCAATGCCTCGACGAAAGGTGCTCTCAATATGTGTCGCTTGGGATTTCGCGTTCGCGAGTTGATCGGCGGGATTGAATGGTGGAAGCGGGACGGTTATCAGACTGAATCCTCGTCCAGCGCGCGATGAAAACTGTCACGTCTCTCGATTGGAGGAAGCGCTTCGCTAAACGCACGGATCACATGAAACGCACGGCTGTGCGGGAGTTGCTGAAGTTAACAGCCCAGCCCGGAATGATTTTATTCGCCGGAGGTTTGCCTGCGCCCGAATTCTTTCCCATCCAGCGAGCCAAGGCTGCGGCGCAGCGGGTGTTGACTGATTTCGGCAAGCAAGCGCTCCAGTATCGTGAAACTGAGGGCGTCGCGGAATTGCGCGATTGGATTGCAAGGCGATTCTCATGTTCTGCCCATGAAACGGGCCGTAGGACAGGCGTCCCACCTGTCCAGCATTTGCGTACACCCGACACCATAGACAGGCGGCAGGCGCTGTCCTGCGAGGTTCATGGCAGCAATACGTCGAAATGCTTTTCGGGGAAATCTCATTTTCAACTCGATCGATCGCGCGTCGTCATCACCAGCGGCGGGCAACAAGCGCTCGATTTAATCGGGCGTGTCTTGCTAAACGAAAACGACAAAGTGGCCGTTGAGAATCCGACCTATCTTGCGTTGCTCTCGGCATGGCGTCGGCTCGGCGTTCAGTTCTTGCCCGTCTCTTCAGATAACGATGGCATGCGAGTGAACGAACTCGAAGCGGTCCTGCAAGGCCGTCCGAAGTTGGTGTACAGCGTGCCGACTTTCCAAAATCCACAAGGCACAACGCTTGGCTTGGAGCGACGGCTCCAATTGGTTGAGCTGCTGCGCGAATATGACGTTGGTCTGGTCGAAGATGATCCTTACAGCGAGCTGCGTTACAGCGGCGCCGCGATGCCGACAATCCTGGAGTTGGATGCCAAGCAACAATGGAGCGATCGGCAGGATGGAAACGTCATTTATGTCGGGACGTTTTCGAAAGTGCTCATGCCAGGGCTGCGCGTGGGCTGGATCATTGCGCCTGAGGAAGTGATTGAAAGAATTGTTCGAGCGAAACAAGCGGCCGACTTGCACACGAGCACGCTCAGTCAGCATATCGCGTGGGAACTGGCGCGTGACGGCTTCTTGAACGAACACATTCCGCTTTTACAGCGAGCTTATCGCGAACGACGCGATGTCATGGTGGCCTCGTTGGAGAAACATTTTCCAACGGAAACGAGCTGGACACGCCCCGACGGCGGAATGTTTTTGATGGTGACCTTGCCAAAAGCATTCGATGCTTTCGATGCATTGAAGGAAGCGCTCAAGCATCATGTTGCCTTTGTGCCCGGCGAAGAGTTCCACTTGCAGGGACTGGGTCGAAAAACTTTTCGGCTAAACTTCTCCAACGCGCAACCCGGGTTAATCGAAGAGGGCGTCAAACGCCTGGGCAAAGTGCTGAAACAAATGATTGCTCGTTGACTGAGGCCGAGCTCCACGGTCGTTCGGCTAGGCATGAACGCGATAGGGGCGGGGACAGCCTGTCCCCGGTGCGATAGCGTCGGAATACGAAGACAAGCTGTCCGCGCCCTATCGCGTTTATGGGCTCAATGCGTGTCCCGAATATTTGCGGTTGGCAATCGCTCCGGCTAAAGCCTTTCGGTAATTCAAGCTGCTGTGTGCGAATCGCTGTCCCGTAGGGAGAGGTGCCTTCTGAATTACCGAAAGGCATTAGGCTGAAGCCGGGACTACGTACCACAACAGCCGGTTCATGGGTGCAATGCGTGTCAAAAAGAATGGAAGCTTTCCACGAGCGCGATAGGCGCGGGGATAGCCTGTCCCCGGGTGCGGTAGCCTCGGAATACCGGGGACAGGCGCTGTCCTGCTTGGCTTATGGACGGTTAGAGCGGCGCTCTAAACCCTCGGCGCATCCAAACCGGCCATCAACCGCATAAGATTGGTCTGAGAAAAGTCGGCGCGCCGTAGCTCGCCCATGATTTGGCCCTCGCGCAGGACCACGATTCGTCGGCTCATGCTCATTAATTCTGGCAGCTCCGAGGATATCATCAGGATCGACAAACCCTCGCAGGCCAGTTCATCCAACAGATGATGAATCTCCGCCTTTGCTCCGACATCCACGCCGCGCGTTGGCTCGTCGACGATCAGGACTTTGCATTGGCGTGCGAGCCACTTCGTCAGCGCGATCTTTTGTTGATTGCCACCGCTCAAGGAAGCCACGGGCGACTCCATGCTCGGGGTTTTGACGCGAAGTCGCTGCAAATATTCTTCGACCAAGGCGTTTTCCTTGCCTCGTTGAACGAACCCATTCCGCGTCAGTCGATTCAGGGTCGCCAGGGAAGCATTCTCCCGGCAGTTCATCGTCAAGACCAAGCCCTGCCGCTTGCGATCTTCCGGCGCCATGCCAAGGCCTGCCGCCAAAGCCGCGTTAACCGAGTGAAGGGGCAACGCGCGATCGCGCACCCAAACTTGTCCAGTCGCCGTGGGATCAAGCCCAAAAATCGCTTGCGCTACTTCGCTGCGGCCGGCGCCAACCAAGCCCGCGAAACCGAGCACTTCACCCGCGCGCAATGTAAGATTGATGCCGTGAAACTTGCCGTGCGACGCGAGTTGCTCGACCTTCAGCAAAACGGGGCCGAGGTCTTTTTCCAAATGGCGCGGCGTAAAGTGGACAACCTCGCGGCCGATCATTTGTTGAATGACGCGATCGGAACTCGTTTGGCTAGTGTTTTCCGTCGCGATATGCCGGCCGTCACGTAGCACCGTAACCGTGTCGCAGAGCAGAAAGATTTCCTGCATGCGATGCGAAACGTAGATGACCGTAATGCCGCGTTGCTTCAAATGGCCGAGCAACTTGAAGAGATGCTCGCTTTCGATGGCCGAGAGTGAGCTCGTCGGTTCGTCCATGACAATCACCTGCGCATTGGTTCCCAATGCCGCAGCGATTTGCACCATCTGTTCCTGGCCGGTCGAAAGTTGCGCAATCGGCACATTGACATCGATGTCCGCTTCGATTTCACCGAGCATGGACCGCGCTTGAGCGCGCATTCGAGAGCGGTCTAACCAACCGGCGCGTTGCGGCAGATTACCAAGGCAAAGGTTTTCGGCCACCGTGAGGTTCGGGCAAAAGGCCAGTTCCTGGTGAACCATTGCGATGCCAAGCTGCCGGGCGGCTAGCGGATTGCTGGGATGAATCAGCTTTCCATCGCGGTGGAGTTCCCCTTCATCTGCCGTATAAACGCCAGCCAGGATCTTGCCCAGCGTGCTTTTGCCCGCGCCGTTCTCACCGATCAAAGCATGGCAATGGCCGCGCTCGACCTCGAAGCTGACGTGATCGAGCGCTAGAACGCCGGGAAAACGCTTGGTGATGTTATGGAAAGAGAGGAATGACATCGACTCCTCACTCCATTCGCTTGAGAACGGAGTGGACGTCTTGTGCCCCGTGCAAGATGCGCACGATCTCAACGCCACTTTCGTTCGGTCGGCAAAAAACTAGGAAATTTTCGAAGCCACTTATTGGCCAAAAGCGTAGGACTGCGAGGCGTGCCTCGCGAAAACGACAAGCCGTCCCCAATTCGGGCATCTTGGCGAGGTTCTCGAATGCTGCTTCTGCCGCGATCAGGAAACAAAAGCCTGCATCTGGATTCCGCTGAGCAATGTAAAATGATTGTTCATCAAGGTCGCGTTCGGCCTGACGCTTCTTGATGACAGCGTTGCTCACGTAGATTTCGTTTGAGCCAGGCGCCGCCGAAGGTTTTCGCGAAGGTTTTGCCAGTCTTGTTTGGTCATTGGAGTGGACTCTCCACTATTAATCCCTTCCAAGAGCTTCGATTCCAAGTCGGTTGGGGTTTTCCGCTTCTGGTCTTCTAGGACGAGCGCCTGAAGGTATTCGCTCGCAGTGCGAAAGTCGCCGCGAGCCACTTGCCCCTGGACAAACGCTTGGAGCGACTCTGGAAGTGTGACATTGAGTGTTGTCATATTTCTGGCCGTACTATCGGCAGGATACCGAATGAACTTTGTCAAAACTACAGCATCAAACACTCACTTCGGCAACCACTTGTCCCAGTTCTTCGCAAACGCATCGACATTTTCCTTCGTTATCGGCACGAGCGGACTGACGTCATGCAGGACAGTTGGATTCTTCTTCAAATGAAGTTTGTTAATGAGATGTTCCACTGAGCGGTGGCCCCATTCATAGACTTGCTGAGCCAGGAGCATCTGAACATGTCCGCTGCGCAAATAAGGAAGCTGGGGAGGAAGCGCATCGACGGAAACACATTTCACCGAACCTGGCGCCCACTTGAGCGCATTGTCCGTGAACAATGGCCAACCGCCGATCATACACCACCCGGTGATGTCTGGATTGGATTGCATGACTTGCTCGACTCGCGCGGCGGCATCCTGCGGAGTTTCCTTGTGATAGTAAGTATCGCGAATCTTGATGCCCGGATATTTCTTGGCGGCGTTCTTGGCGCCTTGCACACGCTTCTGCAAGTTCGGTGCGTTTTGGTTTCCAGCCAGAATGGCGACGACGCCTTTGCCCTCCATAATCTTGGCCAACTCGTCCATCGTCTGCTCGCCGCACTTTATATCGTCCACGCCAAAGATGACGAAACGTTTGCTGGCGGGCGCATCGGAATCGAACGTAGCAACCGCGACGCCGTTCCGGACCGCCGAATTGATCGCGTCGGTCAGCTTGTTGGCGTCCGAACAACTCACCGCAATGCCGTCGGCGCCGCTCAGCGCGAGTTGTTCGATGGCCTCCGCTTGTTTTTGCGCATCCTCTTCATTCGGCGTCCGCCAATCGATCTTGATCGTGATCCCGTACTTCGCGCCCAACTCTTTGGCCGCGTCATTGGCCCCCACTCGCGCAGCCTGGAAAACCGGATTGCCCTGCGACTTGGCCACGAGGCCGATGGTGTAGGATTTCTTGGCTTGAGCGATCGCATCTCCGCAAATGAGCAGGCTCACGCAAGCAGCGAAAATGAATTTCATGGAGTGGCTTTTCATAGGTGATTAGTGCTTCGCAGATTATTAGGTCGTGTGGGATGCCGCAAGAATGGTTTTGCGAAGCGAGCGGTTCTCGGTGCATCCCTAAGTTGTCGGCACAATCGTAGCGGCCGGGCATCCTGCCTGCCGTAGAGCCAAGGCATCCTGCCCGGCGGACCACGCGCACGCACTAGAACGCAGCCTCCTCGTTTCAAGCATTGCTCCGGACGGCAAGATGCACGCCCTCTGCGGCAGGCAGGATGCCCGCCGCTATAGACAACTTCGGGATGCACCGGGAATGTGGAGACGCAAGCGAAATTGCTTCCCGGCTCCGTAAATGACGCGAGTAACGCAACCACGGAAATAACCAGCGAAACCCTTGGCACTATTTTCATGGACCAACTTGCTTTGTGTAGGCCATCATCTCCACAATTATGAATAAGAATCACCGTTATACCCGGCGCTCGTTTCTGAAGGGCTCGCTTGCAGGACTCGCAACGATCAGCATTGTGCCTCGCCATGTGCTGGGCGGCCCCGGCCAAACACCGCCGAGTGAAGTCCTAACTAAAGCTGTCATCGGCGTCGGCGGAATGGGCAAAGGCCACCTCAAATCAATCAATCCAACCGCGAAGCTGCTTGCGGTGTGTGACGTCGACGACGCGCATTTGCAGGAGGCCGTAAAGATGGGCGGTCCGGAGGTAAAAGGCTACAAAGATTTCCGCGAGGTTTTAGAACGGAAGGATATCGATATTGTCCATATTCCCACGCCACCCCATTGGCACGCCCTGATTTCCATCGCGGCGGCCAAAGCCGGAAAAGATATCTGGTGCGAAAAGCCGATGACACGCACGATCGGCGAAGGGGAAGCTGTCTTAAAAGCGGTTGCCGAGCATAAGCGCATTTTTCGGCTCAACACGTGGTTCCGCTTTGAGAGCGGATTTTACGGAATGGAAACTACGGTCAAGCCAATCAAAAAGGCCGTGCAAAACGGTCTCCTCGGCTGGCCGTTGAAAGTTACCCTGAATGCTTCGACCGGTTTTGACTGGAAATTCTATTGGGTGGGACGAACCGATCTCATCCCTCAACCAGTACCCGCACAGTTGGACTATGACTTCTGGCTTGGACCGGCGCCGTTCAAACCCTATCACCCCCACCGCGTTCATGGCACTTTTCGCGGTTACTGGGATTACGATGGCGGCGGGCTGGGAGATATGGGCCAGCATTACCTCGATCCTGTCCAATACATCCTCGGCAAGGACAACGAAAGTCCGACCGAGATTGAGGCCGACGCGCCACCGCAAGACGCCGATGCCGTCGGCACGTGGCGGCGCATTCGGATGAAGTACGCTGACGGCTGCGAAATTATTCTCGATGGTGAAAACAAGGAGACGGACGCCGCTTTCATTGCTGGGCCAGAGGGCAAGTTGTTCAAAGGAATGAAATCAGACATCGCCAATTTCGAGGCTAAGTTAGCCCAGCTTCCGGACCCTGAACCGCAAGTCACTGATTTTGTCGAGGCCGTCAAAACGCGGAAGAAATTCGCCTTAAACGAAAGCAACGGCCATCGTTCGTGCACGCTCGTGAACCTCGGCAAGATCGCGCTGCAAACTGGGCGAGTGTTGCGTTTCGATTCGAAAGCGCAGCGATTTGTGAATGACAAGGACGCAAACAGCTATATCAACCAGCCGATGCGAGCGCCCTGGAAAATCTAGCGCAAATTTCGGTTCGATCCGTCATCCAATGAAGATTCATGACTTAGACCACGTGGCGATCCACGTAAAAAACGTGGAACCGAGTTGCGAGTTTTACCGAACCGTCCTTTGCTTGAAACAGATTCCCCGGCCAGCCTTTACCTTTCCCGGCGCCTGGTTTCAGCTTGGTTCGGTTCAGGAGTTGCACATTATCGGCGATCGCAAGGACCCTGTTTTCTCTCATAATCGCGGCAATCACTTCGCCCTCCGGGTGGATGACTTGGATGCGTGGGAACATCACTTCCAAGAATTGAAGATTGAATATCGCGAGCGTCGAAGCCGTCCCGATGGCGCTCTCCAGATATATGTTTCGGACCCGGACGGGCACTACGTCGAATTGTTCACGCCACCTCCGCCCGGAAATTCCACTTGAACATAAAGATCGCGAAGACCGCGAGGATCAGAATCAGAATGCGCCTCCGTCTGCTTCAGCAATGACGTGACTGATCAGTTTAGTTTGTTCTTCGCGTCCTTCGCGATCTTCTGTTCCTCAAGTCACTTCGGCGGCGGCCCCGGCCAGACGCAGCGAAAGCCTGTATGCGATAAGCCTGTGTCAGGCGAGCTCTTCATGCGTGCGCTCGGGCGGTAACCGGTGCAGTAAAGGTCGCTACAAAGATATGAACCGCCTCGCATGACGCGTTTGGCCAGTCCGGGTTCGTTCGGGTCAAAGCTGTCGAGAGGACCGAAAGGGTTGGCCGCGGGACTCTTGGCGTAATAATCCGGCCGATACCAATCCAAGCACCATTCCCAGACATTCCCGGCCATGTCATAAAGACCAAAACCATTCGGCGCAAACTGCGCTACTGGCGCGGTGGCGCGAAAACGGTCTGCCATCGTGTTTTCGTTCGGAAATTTCCCTTGCCAAATATTCGCTTGCCACTGGCCGTCCGGCGCCTGCTCCTTGCCCCAGATATAAAGTTGACGATCTTGTCCTCCGCGTGCGGCGTATTCCCACTCCGCTTCCGAGGGCAAGCGTTTGCCACACCATTTCGCATAGGCGATGGCATCCTCCCAACAGACGTGAACGACAGGATGTTTCTCGCGGCCTCGAATCGTCGTATCGGGACCTTCTGGGTGCCGCCAATTTGCCCCCGGCATGTACTGCCACCAAGCATAATGGTTCTCCAATGAAACATCGCCAGGCGGAGGAGTGAACACCACCGCTCCGGGAACCAACTTGTCAGAAGGAACTCCGCGAAAGTCTTTTGGGTCTGGCTTTCGTTCCGCAACCGTAACGTAGCCAGTGGCGCGAACAAACTTCTCGAATTCCTCATTCGTAACTTCAGTCTTATCGATCCAAAAGCCATCCAACCTCACTTGATGCACTGGCTGTTCGTCCGGGTTCCCGCCTTCCGATCCCATCCAAAATGTTCCGCCCGGAATCCAAACCATATTATTCGTGTTCGGCGCGCTTGGAACGTCGTGACCGAGCGCCGTCGGTCGATTCCGTGGTCTAGGTCCCTCGTGCGATCTGGTCAGAAAGTATCCAACAGCAACGCCCGCCAGCACTATTGCCAATGCCACGGCGAATTGCCGCGTTGCCTTCGCGGTGTCGCTCTCTTTGCTCATTTGGTGCCTTAAAGTGTCGGGGTGAAAGGCGTAAAGTCAAGGTCTGGCGGATTTCGATCTTCCGAAGAACGCAAGTAGGACAGCGCGTCTCGCCTGTCTACAGGGTTTCTCGAAACAGATTTCCGGACAGGCAACGCCGCAACCCGGGACTTCATGGCGATTTGTATCCCGGCTTCTTTCGCTCCTCATACTCAGCAAGCTTGTCGGCTACGAGACCGCGTTTGATAAGTTCTCTCTCCGGAATTTCTCCGAGGTCCTGAGTTTGTTTTAACCATTGATCCAACGCCGCCCTCAATTCATCAAGTTTCTCCCGGTGCTTGCGGGCATCGATCAAATTATCAATTTCATGCGGATCAGCGTCTAGATCGTACAATTCTTCCTTCGGCTTGGTCGCAGCGAAAAAGATTCGTTGCGCCCCGGTCAAGCTGCCCTCGGCATTCAGCCGCCTCCATGCTTGCATTGTCGGCATCATTTCCATGTAGGCGATCTTCTGCGCGTACGGCCATTCAGGATGAAAATTCCGAATATACTTAAATCGCTTCTCCCGCACGCAGCGAATGCGGTCGGGCGCTTCGTCCATCCTGTCCCGGGCCGCAAAGATGTATTTCCGTTCCAGCGCGGCGCGCGCCCCCAGGAACACTTGTCCTTGAAAGCGAGCAGGAATCTCCGCTTGAGCCAGCGACAGAACCGTAGGCGCAAAATCAATGAAAGAAACCAAATCCTCGCGCACGGTTCCGGGCTTGATCTGTCCGGGCCACCGCACGATCAGAGGGACATGAATGCCGCTGTCGTAAATCCAGCGCTTGCTGCGTGGCAGTCCGCGTCCGTGATCGCCGAAGAAAAAAATCACGGTGTTCGTCGCGAGTCCTTGTCTTTCGATCTGATTGAGAAGTTCACCGACCTTGTAATCTACGGCCGTTACTAAATCGTAATAGTTCGCGAGATCGCGGCGGACCTCGGTCGTGTCGGGATGGTACGGAGGCGGCTGCATTTTTGCGGGATCATGCCGCTCGCCGGGTTTTAGCTTCGCTGTGAGTTGAGCGAAGCGCGCCGACTCGGCCCGAATCTGGCTTTCGTGAGAATCGCCAAAATTGATGTAAGCGAAGAACGGCTGTTTCGGAAGATTGGTCGTCCAATTCTTCATCGAATCGAAAGCGTTGGTTGGGACGGTGAAGTTAAAATCCGTCTTGCCCGGCCACGCGACGTAATAGCCCGCTTTGCGCAGAATCGATGTGAATGTCTCGGGAGGCGCTGGCAACTGCGACCGCATATGGTGGGTGCCGATCGTGACTGGGTACATGCCGGTGATTAACCCGGAACGGCTCGGCGCGCAGACGGGAGCATGAGTAAAGGCGCGTGTGAAGCGAACACCCTCGCGAGCAAGCCGATCCAGATTTGGCGTATGGGCCTGAGCATCGCCGTAGCACCTCAACTCCGGGCCCATATCCTCACCGACAATCCAGATGAAATTGGGACGTTCCGCAGCAGCCGCTACACCTATCGCCAGCGTCAGGCAACGAATAAGAAAAATCTGAAGCAGGGCTCTCACGGGGTCTTTCGTTCACCAGGCAAAAAAATGGTGCGCGATAGTGGTTTCGAACCACTGACCCCTACCGTGTCAAGGTAGTGCTCTACCACTGAGCTAACCGCGCACAAGTGTATGGTTTACAGAGACTTGAAAAGACGATGAAAGCGGCGATAGTTTAGATTTGCAACCCGAAGTTGTAACCCTGTGATGCTCGCATGCTTCAAGATCAAGAGACAACCCCGAAACCGGCCTTGCAGCCGGTCTTTCACAAAGTCGCAGAGAACCTGTATCGACTCGATTCATCAGGTGCATACTATGCCTTAGTAAAAAAAGGCGGCAAGCAGTTTCGCCGGTCGCTCAAAACTAAGGATCGCAAACTGGCCGAACGGCGGCGCAAGGAGATTAAGGACCAAATAGGCAATCTTTCAGCCAGCGACGATGCCAAGCTGCCGTTCGCCACCAAGGCCAGGTCCAATTCGCACGTTCGAATAAAATTGAGAGCCTCAGATCCGTCGCTGTCGGTGCCCACGCAGCGAAACTCAGGCGAATAGCGAAGGAGATTCCCAATTGCCTCACGCATGCTTTGATTCGGGTCGGTGACCCATACTCCCGGTATCCGTGCGGGTTCCTTCTCTTCGGCCAAACACGACCGATCGCACTCCGCCTGGTTCATCTGTTCCCCGCCCTTAAGCGCCGATTCGATCGGCTTGCCTGGTTTATGCGGCTAGTGCGTTTATCATTACCGCCGACGCCTGTCTATCTACCAAACAGTAGAGACGAAAAAGCTCGCGCGGATTGAGCCGCCTGCTACTTTTTTGCGCTTAGGAAACAACAACACGGTCATGAAGGGCTTCAAGCTAGACGGTCACCTCTCTAATTCGTTTATGAAATGTTCAACTCTTCTGCTCGTTCTCGCGTTGGCTGCACTCGGCGGGAGGCATGCTTTGGCCCAATCGCCGCAATCGCTGCGCGGCCTTGCCAACTATACGTTTGAGCCGGGTTACAAGTTTGTGGCGAATCAATACAAGACCGACGCCAACACCGTGGCCGAGGTGATTCCTCAGCCGGCCGAGGGGACCGAGATTTACACTTTCAGAAACGGCACCTTCGTCACGAACACGTTTGGTTCAGGTGTATGGAAGAATCCGAACCAACGGCTCGTTTTGGGTGAGGGCGTCATTGTGCTGAATCCGACCACGCGTCGTTTTGCAGGATCGGTGAACGGCGAAATCCCGCAAGGGAATTTGAGCAATCGCCTCCCGGTAGTAGGACGCGTCTTTTCTGTTTCCTAAGTCGAGCACGCTCGGCAATTTGGCGTGAATGAGCGCATGGAGTCGTTCGCGTCCGCCATGAGCGGATTTGAACCGGCTTTGAAAGGCCGGGATCCCGTTGCTTTTGCGGGCCGTCACCGTGCTCCCCAGAAATCGACCCTGGGAATCGGCCGCATTGACGATCTCTACTCCGGCATGACGCACTTTCTTGCCGTCGACGATGACGATCTGAT
>VHDE01000114.1 GCA_016871515.1 Verrucomicrobiota bacterium | reverse complement strand
ACTGTCAACCGTCGATCAAACCTTCTCGTTTAATGCGCCCGAAGCCACCAGCGTGCTGTTGGTTGGAGATTTCACCCACTGGCAGCGCAAGCCGGTACCCCTGCGCAAGGAAGCGGATGGAATTTGGCGCGCGACGGTTCCGTTAGGGCCCGGACAACACCATTACCGCTTGATTGTGGATAGCGAATGGCGAGATGATGCGGAATGTGCCCTGCGCGTGCCGAACCCGTTCGGCAGCCAGAATTCGGTCGCCCAGGCCGCGCTGCCCGCTTAACGGCGCAGCCAGGACGCCACACGAAATTAAGAGTGGAGGTGGGCAGCCTCCACGACTTTTGGCGCAGCCTTGTCCGCGCTCGGACGCTGTCGGTGGCATACGCGGACAAGGCTGTCCGCGCTCCCATACGGTTCATGGAAAAGAGCCGCCATGAAGCAATGGCGCGAGCGCTTGGCGAAGCTGCTTGCGCGCGCGATAAACTCTGGTTTCAACGGCCTTGACTGAACAGCCGAGAACTTCGGCGATTTCGGCGTGCGACCGGTCCTCATATTCGGCCAGGATCAACGGCACGCGCAATTCCTCAGGGAGCGCGCCAATGGCACACCGCACCGCTTCCGCGCATTCCTCCTGTTGCAACCCTTCGCTCGGTGTGTGCGCCAGGCCGGCGATTGAATCCACGAACTGGCCTCCGGTGTCTTCGTTTGCAGCATCGAGCGAAACTTGCGGATGTCGCGCACGCCAGCGGTAGCGGTCGCGGACCAAATTGCTCGCGATGCTGTAAAGCCAGGTTGTGAATTTCCGGCGCGAATCGAACTTAGCTCGATTTTGATAAACTCGGACAAATGTTTCCTGCGCGAGATCCGCCGCTTCATCCTCATTCTGCAGCGACCGGATCAAGTAATGAAAGAGCTTGCTGCTGTGCCGGGCCATCAAATCATCTAGCGCAGCATCGCTGCCGTTCGCCAGGCGGGCCATGTCTTGAGCATCTTGTTCGTCGGGATTGGCCGCGGTCATTGATGCAAGCTGTGCCCCATATGCATGCCTTCAGACGCCAACGTCCTTTTTAGCACCCAATCCAAATAGCGGCGGCCTTGTTCGGGAGGCATGCTTTCGCTGACGGCAAAGAAGTGACGCGTCATATTACGTTGGCATTCGCCGCGCAGGCGCGCCGTGGTAGCAATGGCTCCCTCAATCTCAGGTGTCATCGTTGATCGCGCGCCAATCAATTGGTGCAGTTTCGAGTTTTCCTCCGCAATGCGCCGGCACATCTCTTGGCATTGCGGCAGATAGCCGGCGTGAAGCTCGGAAACACGCTTGAATTCAGCATCACTGAGATTGAACTCTTCCTGCAGCCACGCGAGTTCTGGCCGTTCGCTTCGCAGCCATTGGCGAGACGAGGAGGTTCCTGCAAGGTAGGTCCCAACGTAAGCGCCGAGGGCGCCAACAAACCCGATCAATAAGATGACAATTCCGCGGCGCACAGGTTACCGGCTGGCCAGGTAAGGATCAACCGACTGCAAGTATCGGACCCTCAGGTCGGTACTCAACTGTTCCGACGCATGCCGCGACTGCGTCCAACCCAGGAGCGCGCCCAGCGTGAGCAGCGTGGCCACGTAAGCGGCGGCGACGGCAGGCCGTGGTTGCAGGCTGTTGATCCAGGACTTAATGGCAGACCAGGGAGAAGCGGCCGGAACGGCCTGCAATTGGGCCGATGCGATGCGCCGCCAGACTTGCTCTTGGAAACGCGGTGGGACGGGCGCTTGGACGCTCCAATTGTTCAGCAAACGCTTCAAATCACGATCGTCGTTTTTAGAATTGCCAGCATTCATATTCTGCGGTCCTTCCTCAAATTCTAGGCATACTTGGCCGCTGTTAACATAGATTAATACGCGCCCGCGCGCGGAATCCCTCAGGGTTCGCTGTCGGCTGTGGGAATCAATACACAGTCTTTGACGCAGCGAACAACTGCAAAGATCCCCGTTACCGGGGAGGACGGGAAGGACCACACTGATTTGCTGCCGAGCTTTGCGGTCCGGCGAAAGTCGCTTCGCTCAAGGCGCGAAGGGAAGCGTTCCGTACTCACTGTTCCAAAGCGCAGTGAGGAACCGTTTTTCACAATTGTTGCCGAGACCGGTTTGACCTTTTGAGCCAGCGGCACAGCCGCGCGCGCCAAAACAGGGAGAGCTTTGAGCAAGAAAGAGTCAAGGGAGGCTGTCTATCGTGACGTAAGGATAGATGACGCGACTAACTCGCGAACAAAAAGAAAGGCTTAAACATGAAAACGACATTCAATCCCATCCACAGTTACAAGGCGGCAGTTCTCGTTATCCTTCTGGCGCTCGGCGCCGTCGCAGCAAACACCAACGCTGACGGAGCGAAGGGCGGCGCTGCCCGGTTGCTCGAACTCAGCGGCAAACCCAAAGCGCCGATGGCCGTTCCAGCCGGAACGGCCATGGCCTGCGCCGACTGCAAGGATGAATCCACCGTAAAAACTGATCGGACAGCGCGTGGTGCTTACAAGCCTGAAGTTGCCGTCACGAAGCATCTCTGTGCGACCTGCAAGACGACTATTTCGTTCGAAGGGCATGGCAAAGCAAAGAGCGCTACCGCGACTCACAAGTGCTCAAAGGGAACGTGCGTCGCGAAGAAGAACTAACTTGTCGGGGGTAGAACACAGAATTGCCAGCCATGGCATCTTGAGCAATACCAATCGGAGCGCGGATGCCCACATCCGCGCTATTCCGTTGCAACCGAACCTTGGCTCGCGGATGTGGGCATCCGCGCTCCGATGGCGTCGTTCCATTGGCCAAAGCATGTTCGGTGTTGGCCAATCGAGGAGCAGCCAGGAGGCAAAGGAACCATAACTTTCTCCAATGACAGCAAACAAAAAGAGAATCGTCTGCGGGACTGACTTCTCGGCCCATGCCGCCGAGGCGGCCACCGTGGCCGCTCTGATGGCAGCGCGACTCAACAAAAGTTTGGTTCTACTTCATGTGTTGCAGCACTTTGATCCGGGCCAGGTTTCTGACGATGTTTCAGGTTCGCGATATGCCTCGCTTCAGAAACGCTTGCACCACGAGGCCGAGCGCCTGCGAAAACTCGGTCCGCCCTGCGTCCGCGAGAAATTAATCACTGGTTCTCCTTATGAGAAACTTGTCGAGGCGGGAGAATGTTTCGCTGACCGTGCCTAATTCGGAAGCGAGCAAACGTTTGGCCATCGGCAATTCGATCGTGTAGGGATGATCGCTCTCGGGCTTCGGACAATGTTGAATCAACCAATTGGCCAAGCGCGTCTGAACGTCCTTGGTCGTCAAGTCGCGGAGCAACTCCAGCAGAAGATGGAATTGCTGGCCCATCGACTTAACAAAACCCACCGCCAAATCCGGTTGCTGTCTGATCAAACGCGTGAATTCGGCTTTTTTCACCAGCACCACCCGTGATGGCGCGGCGGCCGTGGCGTCGGCGAAATGGCCGGAGTCCGAGAACAACGATTCTTCGCCCACGATCTCATTGGCGCCAAAGATATGAATCACCTGCTCTCGACCCGTGAAGTTGACGCGGTGAAGTTTGATCGAACCACTCTGAACGAAGTAGAATCCATGGACGGGCGCTTGTTCGTGAAACAAATACTCGTCCTTGGCCAAGATTTTCACGACGCTGATGGCAGCGATCTGGCCAACTGTTTCATAAGGCAGGCTGGCAAAGAGCGGGGATTTTCGTAATCCATGCCCAAGCGCGTGCAACCGAAACTCCGCGAAGGCCGTTGGGGTCGATCTGGTGGATGCAGTGGAATTCATAGCGATTGTCACTTGGCGGTCAATCTATTCAGGGTGCGGCAAAGGAACTGCATTGATTGCATACTCGAGGCCGCAAACGTAGCGCTAACTCGAAAAGCAGGACTCCACCTTTATTGACTTTTTTTGCTCGTATTTTGACCTGGATCAACGCGCGAACATTTGCACCCGACGCTGGAATGGCAAACAGTGTTAAGATTTTGCCAATTTGAACCTCTTGGCGGGTCGTACCTATTCATTATTCAATTGGCTCATCAGACGAATAATGAATAGACACGACCCCAAAGGCCCCAACTTATCGAGATGCCGGGTGCTCGGCGACGTGCCGGTCAAGTGTTGCCGGCCACGTTCCGTAGTCTGCTTGAGCAGTATGCGAAGCGACCCAGATAAGTTGGAGATTAAACGGCCCAACCATGGCGCTGCACCGAACGCGGGCGGGCGGCCGCTGTTTGCAGGTCGAACGCCACTGGCCGCCCGCGTCGGTGAGCTTGGGCGTTCGGCAAAAACTTTCACGCGATGATTATCTTGGTTTCTCCGCTTTCGCAGGTCCCGCATCTCGTCGCGAGCCGAGCACCGGAGCGGATAGTGAGCGTGCTCGATCCTGACGCGGTATTTCCAGACTTCGGCTCTGCTTACTCCGGCCGCCATCTTCGCTTGCGACTCCACGATGTTTACGTTGCGTCCGCTGGGCAGGTCGCAGCCGCGACGGAGCACGTTGACGATTTGTTGGCTTTCTTCGCGCAGTGGCGGCGTCGCGAGCCCCTTCTTATCCATTGCCGTGCCGGAATCGGACGATCGCCAGCAGCTGCATTCATTGCCGCCTGCTTCTACAATCCCGGCGTCGATGAGTTGGAGGTCGCGCGGATACTGCGGCGCATCTCCCCCATCTCGCGACCAAACGAGTCGCTGATTGCACTCGCTGATGTAGCGTTGGGGCGAGGTGGACGCATGACCGAAGCGATCGTCGAGACCGGTCGAGGTCTCGCTTGGCCTGACGTCGACGAAGGACGCCCATTCGAGTTGCCGGCGATCATCAAGCCGAACAATGCGCTACCGCAGACCCAACAGCCGTGAGCGTCTCGGCTTTCATGCGATTTGATTTCACGAAGCCTCCTTCGCGGGAACAACGATTACGACGCCCATCCCGTCTATTCCAGCGTAAGATCCTTCTTCTAGCTCGGATAATTAATTCGCGGGCGCCGGCGCAACAATTCAGCCACGCAGGCACGGGCGGCTCGCTGATCGCATCGATTTGTTACGGCTGAGCTTGTTCTTGTCGTGATTGGCGGATAGGATTCGCGCATTCATTCGCATGACCCACGACGATCTGCCTCTATCTCGGCCCAGCCAACCCAAGGCGCGCAATTGGAGCCAGCGGTTTCTGGATGGGATCGAATGGGCTGGGAACAAGTTGCCGGACCCGGCCGCGCTCTTTCTCATCGCGCTCGTGTTGACCTGGGTCGCCTCAGCCGCCCTGGCGCCCGTTCAGTTCGCGGACACCGATCCGCGCACGGTGATTCGAGACGCCGCCGGCAGCATCACCGCGTCGTCCCCGCTCCGAGTAAAGAACATGATGAGCGGCGAAGTGTTGGCCAGTTTCCTGGCGCGGATGGTGAGGACGTTTGTCGAGTTTCCCCCGTTGGGCGTGGTTTTGGTGGCGATGCTGGGCGTGGGCGTGGCGGAGCACACCGGATTTATCAACGCGATCATCAAAAGCCTCCTGAGCATCACGCCGCGAACTCTGCTCACGCCGATGCTCCTCTTGGTCGCCATCGTGAGCCACTCGGCGGGCGACACGGGTTACGTGTTGGTGATTCCGCTGGGCGGAGTCATTTTCGCCGCGGCGGGCCGGCATCCGCTGGCCGGCATCGCGGCCGCGTTCGCCGGAGTTTCCGGAGGGTTCAGCGCAAACTTTCTGCCGTCCGGTTTGGATACCTTGCTCCAAGGATTCACTCAATCCGCGGCGCAGATCATCGCGCCTGTCCGTACGGTGAATCCGCTCTGCAACTGGTATTTCACCAGCGTTTCCAGCGTCTTGATCATCGGCGTCGGATGGTTCCTCACGGACCGGATCATCGAGCCGAGGCTCAAGCGAACCCAAGTCGATCCGGGCGCCGATTTGCCGCCCCTGGATGCGGTCACCGCCGGCGAGCGGCGCGGTCTCATGGCGGGCCTCGGCGCTTTGGCGGTGGGCTTCCTGCTTTTGGCGCTGGCGGCCGCGCCGGAAACTTCGCCGCTGCGCTCAAAAAACGGCTCGCTGACGGAACATGGGGCGCCGCTGATGGACTCGATCGTTCCGCTCATTTTCCTGCTGTTCCTGATTCCAGGCGTCGTTCACGGATGGGTCGCGGGCACGGTGAAGAGCCATCGGGACATCATTCAAGGCATGAACAAAGCCATGGGCACGATGGCGTCTTACCTGGTGATGGCGTTCGTGGCCGCGCAGTTCACTTACGCTTTTCGGGAATCCAACCTCGGCGCGCTCATCGCCATCAAAGGCGCGCTTTTCCTGGAGAGCCTGCATTGGCCGGCGCAAGTAACCATCGTCGGGATCATTCTCCTGACCACGCTGGTGAACCTGCTGGTCGGTTCGGCTTCGGCGAAGTGGGCGCTGTTGGGGCCGATCTTCGTGCCGATGCTCATGCAACTAGGCCTGTCTCCCGAACTGACCCAGGCCGCTTATCGCGTCGGCGATTCAAGCACGAACATCATCACCCCGCTGCTCCCGTATTTTCCGCTGATCGTCGTCTACTGCCAGCGGTATGTGAAAGGCACGGGGATTGGCACGCTTGTCTCCATGATGGCCCCTTACTCCGTGGCGTTCCTCGCCACCTGGACGCTGCTTCTGCTCGTTTATTGGGGTCTTGGCCTACCCCTCGGATTGCAAGCGCCATATGCGTATCCGTAAAAGTGGCGCGGCTCGCCGGCACGGCTCGCTCTGCCGATGAATCATCTGTGCGTAGCGATCGACGTGGAAGATGCGCCGGAAACCATCGCGTTCTTCAAGGAACGGGTTCCGTCAAATCGAGATTTACATTTTACGAAATACGCCTCGTTGAAGCGGTTTCGCGCTTCGAGAGCGGACACCTTGAATCAATGATCGCCACGGTGGGCGCGGAATTCGCTCACCTGCATTCCACAATTCGTCGAGCCAGACTTTCAGGTCGCGCCGGTCGCGATTGCCGCTTGCTCATCCAAACCGGCTTGTTTGCCGTGCTCCGAACGGGCAAGAGGTTCGCGACGTTGGCGCAGGCAATAAACAACACCAGACCAACGGCTCCGAGCAGAGTTAAGAGCGACAAACGCGTCCCGCCAACAAAGCTTTCATGCAATGACTCGAGGCGCACGCGCTTTCCCGTGTTCGTCTCCGGATGCTCTTGCTCCAGGCGCACGGCAATCACGTTCAACTCGCTTTCTGCTTGCGCAATGGAAACGGCCGGCTTAAGGCGCGCGACCACACCGACGCCTGGATCGCGGCCTCGCACTCTGAACCGTTCCGCTGACAGCCCGAACGGGACGAAAACATCCGCAGCCGTCCTAAACTGGAAATTCGCGGGGGTTACGCCGATAACCGTGAAGCTTTGATGATTGAGTGTGATTGCCTTGCCCACGACACTTTCATCAGCTCCGAACCTGCGCTGCCAGAATCCATAACTCAGGATCGTTACCGGCGCCGCGCCGGGCCGATCGTCTTCGGCGACAAAATCGCGCCCTCGATACGGCCGAATCCCTAGTGTCTGAAAAAAATTCGAGGAAACGATCTGCCCATGGAGCCGTTCCGGTTCGCCCAATCCGGCAAAATTGAAACTCTCGCCCTCGCGCTGCACTGCCATTGATTCGAACGATGTGCTGTGGCGCCAATGCGCAAAGTTGCCATACCAAACATCCTGCATCCCCCCGCCCGTGTTCCTTTCCTGAAGTATTATCAGGCGTTCAGGATTTTCGCAGGGAAACGGGCGGAGCAGAGTCGCGTTAATCACGCTGAAAACGGCCGTGTTGGCCCCGATGCCGAGCGCGAGCGCGAGCACGGCCACGGCGGTGAAGCCGGGGTTCTTCAGCAGTTGGCGGAAGGGGAATTTGAGGTCGTTCATGGATGTTTTTTTGAGGGTGATAACTGGACTTGCATCGTTTGCCGTGGATGCAGAGACGTTAGCATCATGATGTCTCCTGCCAGGCTTATTGACATCACCAAGCTGCGGCCGCAGCATCACGGCATGAGAACCACGGTTACTCTGGAACCCGATGTGGCCCGGCGCTTGCGCGAGGTGAGCCGCGCTCAGAAGCTCAGCTTCAAAGAAACCCTCAATGCCACTCTGCGCCGAGGTTTGGATCAGATGCTGGCCAAGCCGAGGGCGAAATCGTTTCACACCGCGCCTGAGAATATGGGAATTCTTCCTCATCTGAATTATGACAATATCGGTGATCTGCTTGAGATCGCGGAAAAGACCGTGAGGCGATGATTCTCTTGGATGCCAATCTCTTGCTCTACGCCGTCAACTCGGCGGCGCCCCGGCATGAAGCCGCGCGGCGCTGGCTGGATACGTCGCTTTCCGGCACGGAAGAGGTCGGTTTCGCCTGGCCTGTTATCCTCGCTTTTTTGAGGATTGCGACCCATCCGGGACTCTTTCCGCGCCCGCTCTCGGTGCATACAGCCACCGCCAAAATGGAGGCCTGGCTGGCTCAGCCGGTGGCGCGGATACTGGATCCCGGCGCCGAACATTGGATGCGGTTTGCCCAATTGCTCCGCCAGGCTCAGTGCACTGGCAATCTGATCCAAGATGCCCATCTGGCCGCCCTGGCTATGGAGTGTGGCGCAACGCTCTGCTCGACCGACGCTGATTTTTCCCGCTTTCCGGCTTTGAAATGGCTGAACCCGCTGCGGGGTGACGGCGCCACAACTGGGGAGTAATGAAACTCCGATTCCGACCGGAGTTTGATCAGTCGAACATCGGCGGAAGAATTTTCCAGCCTGTCCCCGCCTTCGCTCCGATGCCGAGCGCGAGGGTGAGCACGGCCACGGCGGTGAAGCCGGGGTTCTTCAGCAGCTGGCGGAAAGCGAATTTGAGGTCGTTCATGGATTGGCGTTTTAGATTTGCGAGTTGAAAGATTTGTGATTGGTCCGTTGACCGGGCCGGGTTTGTCGGGTTTGTCGTTGCCACAGGCTCAAGTGAAGATTAGCCTCTTTATTGATGAACCAAGTTGAGCAGATGCCCGAAGCCGAGAAAGCCCGCTGGCGCACGGCGGAACGCTTCGCCGAAGTGCTGGACGAAGAAATCAAAGCTCCACACCAGCCGTTGTTGGTCCGAGTAATCACCTGGTTCAACCTCTGCCGGCTCTGCCAGGAGTTGGAAAAGGAGCTAGTGCTGTCTGAAAAGCCGTCGCCGTCCGAACTCCAATTGCACCGGGCTCTGCTTTCCCTGGCCATCGGCAGCGGTGAATGCCTTGTCTTGGGTTGCGCCGAAGCCGGCGAATTGAAGCCGCTGGAACTGACTCCCGATTCGTTGGCAGCTAAGATCGAGTCGTTGCGCATCATTTTCGAACAGTGGCACACGGAGTTGAAACCGGAGCGGCAAGCGGCCGTTCTGCAGGAGGTCTTTGGTGTCACGACATGAGTTGTTGGAGGCCATTCTGCGCGCGCAGTACGAACTCGAACACGCCGAACCGAAAGATTTGATCTCCCGCCGGAATCGGTTGCACGGGCTGTTGGATCAAGCCATCGCCGGAACCCACTTGACTCGCAGAGACCTTCTCTCCGTCTTGCGCGATCGCTACCAGGCCTACCAGCGGGCGCAATACTTGGCCGAAGCACGCCGGCGCTCCGTGTAAGTCCCCTCGTGCCGACACTCAAGACCGTTTTGAGCAGACACCCAATCGCCGTGTTCGCCCCGATGCCGAGCGCAAGCGTGAGCACGGCCAGGGCGGTAAAGCCGGGATTCTTCAGCAGTTGGCGGAACGCGAATTTCAAATCGTTCATGGATTTGCGATTTTAGATTTGTGATTTGCGATTCGTCGGTCCGCCGTCTTTTGGCTGCTCACTCGGTTCGGAGTGCCACCATCGGGTCCACTTTTGCCGCGCGCCGCCCCGGCAACCGAAGAATCCGGTCAGTTGCGCGATGATGCGCTCGCGCACCAGCAGACGGTCAATTGTCTCGTCCATGGAGCGCACCGCACTGAGCGACAACCGCGAGTCCACCCGGGCGAGGGCGCGGCGCAGGTCCGCCTCCGAGGCCGCAGCGCTGTGCTCAGTGCGCACGCAGAACGTCGGCGCCATCCGCAGGTCGCTGCCGAAAAAAGGGACGCAGAACTGCAGTGGCACGGCCGCCCGGGCGAACCCAAGTTCTACCGTCTGCAGCTTGCGCAACGTTCGCGCGAACAGACCCGCGCTGGCGAGCAACAGCACCGCAAGCGCCACCTGTGTCACCACGAGTGAAGGTTGCAGCCGGGACCCCGCGCCCGCGCTCGCCCCTTGGCTCTGGCTTTTGATCGTGAAGACGATATCCAGCCGGCTCAACCGCCACGCGGGCGCGAGGCCGAACAGGACGCCCGTGAGCAAGGATACGCTGATCGTGAACCGCAGCACCCGGCCGTCGGGCGAGATCGCCACGGGCACGTGGGTCTGCGCGAGAAACCGCGTCAGGAATGCCGTGCCCCACAGCGCGAACACCGTCCCGAGCGCTCCACCGAACAGGGCGAGCAGCACGCTCTCGGTCACCAACAGTCGCAACATCCGCCCCCGCCCCGCCCGCACCGCGAACTCCCGCTGCCGTGCCGCGCCGCGGGCGAGCAGCAGCCCCGCGAGATTCGTCGATGCGATGGAACGTTTTCGCCTCGGTTCGCGCATGTTCGAGCGCTATGCCCTCCCGCAGCCGCCCGAACAGCACCAGCCAGGACACGCCTTCGTTCATCAAGCGCAGGTCGCGCCAGCCGAACTGGGTGCCCAACTGCAACGGCCACCACAGTTCCGGGTTCACATCGGCCTGAAAGCCGACGAACCCCGGAGGCGTCACGCCGATGACCGTCACCGGCAACGTGTCCAACCTCAACTCGTGAACGACTTCGACATGACCCAGTCAAACTCCCTTCATTGAACACTTTTCTGAAATTGCCCAGCCGACTGAAACTTCCAAAGGTGCGATTCCGTTCGGATGTACAGAGAGTTGTGATCGATTGCAGGCGTAACAAAGGCGGCTTCGCCGAGATCATGCTGGTGCGCCACCTGGAACTGATCCCCAGTCTGCACCACGGATAGGACGCCCTTGTTCGAAAGCAGATATATGAAGTCATTCGCAATCACCGGCGACGCGCTGTACTGGCCGCCCGCGCCGAGCCGTTCATCAAAAATGATTTTCCCGTCCGCAGGGTCCACGCATGTGAGGACGCCGCCGTTGCGCACCAAATAGAGGCGGTCTTTGTCAAAGATTGGCGAAGGAATTTCGGGGATCCCGCGTTTCAGTTCCCATGCAATGTGCGTGACAGTTACATTTCCAACGCCGCCCGACCGAGTGGCTGCCAGCCAAGGCTTGAAGGGCCGCGGACCAAGATTGGCCATGAACTCGGCGCGTATCCAGAAACCGTCTTGGTCCGTGTCGATGCTCCCGAATATTCCGCGCTGCCGCTCGAGGCGCTTGGCTGGATCGGACGGCACCGGTATGCCAAAGCCGGGATGAGTGGGCGGGACCTCCGGTCGCAGAGGAAATGTGAAATGCTCGGTCATTTCGCTTTGAGCGATCTTCCCGTCTGCATTAGCATCGAAGTACAACATTGCCTTCCAGAGCGGATCGAGATCGGGATTCTCTTCCGCGATGCCACCCATCGCAGACGAGGCATAAACAAGTCCATGGCCGAGCACCGGAACGACCGTGGTCTCGCGCGCAAAACCGCTCACGAACCATTTCTCGGCGCCCGTTTGCGGATCGTAACCGCAGAGCCGGCCGCTTCCCAACACGACCAGATCTTCGCCCTTTTCGTGTTGCCAAATCACCGGTGTTGACCAGCCGCTGCGATGCAAGGGCCGCTCCGTTTGCCACGCCTTTTCCCCAGTCTCCTTCTGGAGCGCGAGAATCCGCGATCGACTCAACTTGCTCTCCGGCAGGTTCGCGTCGTCATCGAGCACCAAGATCAACAGACCTTCATGCAGGATGGGCGACGTGGCGGTCCCGTAGAGACTTTTGGGCGTCGGTATCGATTTGTTCCAAAGCTCGCGCCCGTCATGGCCGTAACAGATCAGCCCGTAAGAGCCGAAATAAACATACACGCGCTCATCGTCCGCGCAGGCCGATGGAGTCGTGGGGCTGTTGAAGGAGTGAACTTTCTCGATCGGCACTTCCGGAACCTCGCGTCGCCATGCGCGCCGGCCATTGGCCGTGTTGTAAGAGTGTGTGACGAGCCGGCCATTTTCAAGCCCGGTCAAAAAAACCTTGCCGCTCGACAATATTGGCGAAGATAGACCGGGCGGCGCCGGCGTCTTCCACGCCAGCGTGTTCGTTCCAATGTTCACTGGCGGCTTCGCTTGTGGCAACACTCCCGAGCCGTTCGGACCGCGGAAGCGATCCCAATTCGTAAGCTTTGCTGGAACAGATGTAGTTCGCAGCTTCTCAGCAGTTCCACCGGTCATAATGACCGGACGAATCAATCCTTCGGCGTCATGTTCGACGCGATCGACGCAGATCTGGCGTGACCCGCGATACGGACCGTCCCCGGTTTGGTTTTCCCAGCGGTGATAGAAAACCAGCCATGCACCCGTGCGCGGGTCTTGCGCAAATGAGTGGTGGCCTGGCCCCTTGCGTGTCGAGTCACTGCTCACGATCACGCCGTGATACGTCCACGGTCCCGTGGCTGAATCGGAACTTGAATAGTGAACAGAGTAAGACGAATGCCGCCAGCCACCGTGGCTGTACGAAATGTAGTAGCGCTCTTTGTGGTAATGCACGAAAGCGGCTTCTGTAAACTTCGGTGGAGTCTCGACGGGAATCTCTCTCGCGAAGCTGACCAGGTCAGGACCCAATTCAAACACCCGCAATTTCGCTCCTGCGCTGCCGCCCGCATACAAGAGCACCTGGCCCGACTTGGGATCACGGAAAACCATCGGGTCGATCGCTTCAAACCCGTCACCACCGGTCAATAGCGGTTTCCCGCTATCGACAAAGGGTCCGGACGGCGAATTCCCCACCGCCACTCCAAGACGCGACGGCGTCGGATTCTGCGGGCCAACTGAATAGTAGAAATAGAATTTCCCGTTTGTGCTGAAAACCGCGGGCGCCCACGCGTAGCGCATTGGTGCGCCATCATCTTTAATCCAGGAAACGGCCTGAAAATCCAGCACCGGCCCCCGTCGCTGCCAGTCCACCAGATTCGTGGATGAGAAAGCGAAAGACTGTTGCTGCCCGCGTTCGCTCGAAGTCGGGTAGATCCAAACGGTGTTTCCAATGACAAGCGCATGTGGATCGGCGCCTGGCATGACTGGATTCGAGAACGTCGAGCTCGGGGCTGTTGTGGCTTCGGACTGAACAGAAACGCTCTCGGCACGCCAACTTGGAAGCACGAGCGCAGAAGTCAGGAGCAAAGCTAATCGTATCGTCATCGGAAATTGGAACGCGCAACAACAGCGTCACTGGTCATGGCAACAGTCAACCGTGTTGGACGTTATCATTTCAAGTCGTATCCCGCGATCCATGCACTTCGGTTTGTCGGCGGGTTCGAGGAGACAAGTCAGGCGCATTAACCGCAAGGAACAACAGGAACAACAGGATTGCGAATTTCATTCTTGGGTTTGCGAGCGCGATGTGTATTGGTTTAGGACTTGGACCAGCATGAGTGACGTCGCCCAAGTTCTCCAAGGCATCGAACGCGGTGACGCGCGAGCTGCGAACTAACTCCTTCCGCTTGTTTATCAGGAAGGAAGCGCCGGAGCGATGATCGAGAATTTGCTTGCGCCCGATCCGCTAATGCTCATTTCGGTGATTGCAGTTTCCGGACCTGGTACGTCCTCTTGGCGGGTCGTACCTATTCATTATTCAATTGGCTCATCAAATGAATAATGAATAGACACGACCCCAGAAGCGACCCTGCTAAGAGGTTTCTCGGCCCTCAGTGGGAGGAGGCTGCCGGTTTTGCTCGTGAGCGTGGCTACGAAAACGCGCAGGCAACCAGCGTGCCGGGCGCGGGCCACGATGCCTTTGCCGGCCGCGTCGTTGCCTTCTTTGCCTCCTTGCTCCCGAAAAGCCGGGCTGAGTTCCGCCCTCAAGATCACGATGCCGCTGATTTGACGCATGGCTGCGGCGGAGACCGGCCGTTCTTGCGCGGCATGACTTGCGCAATCCCTGTAAGCGGAATTGAAGGCCACCGCATCAACCAGCCGCCGGCGACACCGCAGCGGCGCGAATCGCCTCCAACTCCTCCCAACGCTCGTAGAGTTTGGCCAAGGACTCCTTCGCCGCGGCCAGATCCGCCGTGATCTGGCCGGTTTGCTGGCCGTGGATGCGATGGAAATCCGGCGTGGCAAACAATCCTTCGATGCGCGCAATTTCCTCTTCCGTCGCGAGGATTTGCGCTTCCATGCCTTCCAGTTCGCGCGCTTCTTTGAAGGAGAGTTTGCGCGGTTTGACTGCTTTCGTCGCTGTGTCGCGCGAGGACGCGCCCGATCTTTTTGCATCGGCACGTTCCGCGCTCTCACGAGCCGTGGCTACAGATGCTCGCTGCTTTTTCTCGAGGTAATAATCGTAGTCGCCCGCGCTGTGGTTGATGCGTCCATCGCCTTCGAAAGCCAGAATATCTGTGCAAACGCGATTCAGAAAATAGCGGTCATGGCTCACGACGAGCACCACTCCGGGAAATGCCACCAAGGCTTCCTCGATCACGCGCAACGTAGGCAAATCGAGATCGTTGGTCGGTTCGTCCAGGATAAGGAAATTGCCGCCGTTCTTCAGAATCCGCGCGAGCAGAAGACGGCTGCGCTCGCCGCCGCTCAAATACTTCACCTGCGTGGTGATGCGGTCGTCGGCAAACAAATACCGCTTCAGATAAGCGCGCACCGAGAGCTTGCCTTCGCCGAAGATGACGAATTCCGTGCCATCACTCACCTCATCGAGTGCGGTGCGTTCTTCGCGAAGCTGCAGCCGGCCTTGATCGACATAATTGAACCGGGTGAGCTGCCCGACCTTTACCGTGCCTTCGGTCGGCGCAAGCTGGCCGATAATCATCTTGAGCAATGTAGTTTTGCCTAAACCGTTCCGCCCCGCGACGCCGACACGCTGGCCGTTTTCGAAGGTGAAGTTGAACCCGCGAAATAACGCGCGCCCGCCCAGCTCGACGCCAAGATTGCTCAACTCGACCACGCGATTGCCCAGTTGCGGCGGCGGCGGAATGCACAGCTCCATTTCTTCCTCGACCGCTGGCCCTTCCTGCGCGGCCGTTTCGTAGTAACGCTCGAATCGGTTCTTCTGTTTCGTCCGTTGCGCTCGTGGACCGGTGCGGACCCATTCGAGCTCGCGTTTCAGAAACATCTGGCGTTTGTGCTCGACGATCGCATCGGCCGCCTGACGCTCCGCCTTCGACAGCAGATAATCGGTGTAATTGCCGTTGTGCGAAAAAAACCGGCCATCGGAAAGCTCGACCAGACGCGACACGACGCGGTCCAAAAAGTAACGGTCGTGCGTGACGACAAGGAACGTTCCCTTGAACTCGTCGAGAAACTCAGCCACCCATTCGATCGATTCCGGGTCGAGATGATTCGTCGGTTCGTCCAGGATCAGCAAATCCGGCCGCGAAACAATGGCGCGGCACATGGCGACGCGGCGTTTCTCGCCACCTGAAAGCGTTTGGATAGGCCGGTCGCCGGCGGGGCAACTCAGATGTGACATTGCCGTGGCGATGCGCTGATCGAGCGTCCAGCCTTCCAATGCTGCGATTCGATCCTCCAACTCCTCGTGCCGCTTCGATTCGGCCGGCAGCGCTTCAAATTCCGCGATGAGATCGAGGACGTGCCGGGCGCCGCCGCGGATGTTCTCATGAACCGACTTTTCTGGATCGAGCGCGAAATCTTGCGCCAGGTAACTCACGACGAGATCGCGCCGGCGCCGCACCTCACCGCTGTCCGGGGATTGCAAGCCAGCGAGGATACGGAGAAAGGTCGTCTTCCCGGAACCGTTCCGGCCGACCAACCC